>CAYRLB010000068.1:2067-14601 GCA_964424945.1 uncultured Gemmatimonas sp. | reverse complement strand
ATGCCGTGCTGCTTTCTCCCGCCTGCTCGAGCTACGACATGTTCCGCGACTACGAAGAGCGCGGCCGTCAGTTCCGGAAGCTCGTGCTGGAGGAGATATCATGAGCTCTCTCGTTCGGCCGCTCCCCGCTTCCTGGAAGAAGCTGGCCGGCGGCTCCGGTGCTCCGGCAAGGTCGCGGTCAGGCGAATCGGCGCGTCAGACGCTGGAGGGATGGGAGCCGGGCGCCCTCATCCTCATCGTCGGGCTGGCCTTCTGCTTCGGGCTCGTCGAGTTGTACAGCGCGAGCGCCCTGATGGCGCGTGAAGAGGGACAGCCTCCGCACTTCTACGCACTGCGGCAGTTCATCGGCCTCGGACCGGGCCTGCTGATCGCGGCGGCGCTTTCACGGATCAACTATCTGCGCCTGCAGAGCCTCGCCTGGCCGCTCCTTCTGCTGGTCCTGGCGTGCCTCTTCGTGATGATCCTGCCCGGTACAGAAACGCTTGCACCGCGGGTCAACGGTGCACGCCGGTGGATGAACGTCGGCATCGCCTTCCAGCCCTCCGAGCTGGCGAAGATCGCACTCATCATCTGGACGGCGGCGCTTGCGGTGAAGAAGCAGGACAGGCTCCACTCGCTCCGCCGCGGACTGCTCCCCTTCCTGGTGGTGTGGCTGGCGGTGGCGGTACCGGTTCTTCTGCAGCCGAACTTCTCCGCATCGGTACTGCTGATCCTGCTCTCCGCCCTCGTCCTCTTCGCGGGGGGTGCGCGAATCGGGCACTTCATCCTTCTCGGGCTGGTCGCGCTGCCGGTCGCCTGGAGCCAGGTCGAGAACGCGGATTATCGGCTGCGACGCATCGTCGCCTTCCTGGACCCGGCGTCGGATCCGGATGGCATCAGCTATCAGATCCATCAGTCGCTGATCGCGGTCGGTTCCGGAGGGCTCACCGGGGTCGGCTTCGGCGACAGCCGCCAGAAGTTCGGCTTCCTCCCCGAGCCCCACAACGATTTCCTCTTTGCGATGATTGCGGAGGAGTGGGGGTTCCTCGGCGTGCTCTTCACGGTCACCCTCTTCCTCGCGTTCGCCGCGGTCGGGTACCGGATCGCGAAGTCCGCCGGTGACCTGTTCGGCTATCTGCTCGGCATCGGAATGACGAACCTGATCGTCGTTTCCGCGATCCTCCACATGGGTGTCGCGCTCGCGCTGCTGCCGACGACCGGGGTGACGCTCCCCTTCATGTCCTACGGACGAAGCGGCCTCCTCGTCTCCTTCGCGGCGGTCGGTGTGCTCCTCTCGATCGCCCGCTCCAGTCTGAGGCCCGCCACCTCATGAGTATGCGCCGTCCCCCCCGTATCCTCTTCGCCGGCGGCGGAACCGGAGGCCATCTGTATCCGGCGCTTGCGCTCGCCCATGCCTTCGAGCAGCGCGAGGGTGGCGCAGAGATCTTTTTCCTGGGTGCGAAGCGGGGCGTTGAGGCGCGCGTACTTCCGGAGCGTGGAGTCTCGCACGAACTCCTTCCCTTCGAGCCGATCCGGCGCGCTCGGCCGTGGGAGAACTGGAAGCTGGTTCCGGCACTCGGCACCTCCTTCTCAGGCATCTCGAGGGTCTTCAACACCTTCCGGCCCGACCTGGTGGTCGGCACGGGAGGCTATGCGAGCGGACCGGTTGTCGCCTGGGGGGTGGTGCGCGGCGTGCCGACGGCGATCCAGGAACAGAACTCGTTTCCGGGCGTGACCTCCCGATGGCTCGCGGGCCGCGTCCGGCAGATCCATCTGGCCTTTCCGGAGGCGCTGCAGCGGCTCCGCCCGGGCCGGAAGACGGAGGTGTTCCACCTCGGCAATCCGATCCAGCCGCCCGACCCGACGATCGACCGCCGTGCTGCGCGCGACGCCTGGCAGATCGGCGACGGTCCAGCACTTCTCGTGGTCGGCGGTAGCCAGGGCGCGCGGGCGGTGAACGAGGCGCTGGTCGCGGATCTCAGGGCGTTCTCACAGGCAGGCGAAGAGCCTGCGGCGCTCCCCTGGATCCTCTGGGCGACGGGGCCTTCTCACTACGATCTCGTGAGGGATGGACTCGCCGGGCTCCACCTGGGGGACAGGGTAAGGCTGCATCCATACATCAACGACATGCCGTCTGCGCTCGCGACCGCCGACATCGCGGTTTCACGTGCGGGTGCGATGGCCCTTGCCGAACTCTGCGCCTGGGGGATCCCGAGCATCCTCGTCCCCTTCCCGCACGCGGCGGCAAACCACCAGTACTTCAATGCGAGGGCCCTTTCGGATGCAGGGGCGGCAAGTCTGGTCGAGGAGTCGGAACTCGGGCCGGGGCGGCTGCTTCAGGAAATTCTGACACTGACCGCCGACTCCGCACGTCGGGAGGCGCTCGCTTCCCGCGCCCTCGAAAGAGGTCATCCGAACGCAGCGCACGAAATCGTCGATCGCCTTTCAACGCTCCTTCCGTCGGAGGCCGTACGATGACGATCGACCTCCTGGCGCTCGCGCGTGAGAAGCCGGTCCACTTCATGGGCCTCGGCGGGGCGGGGATGGCTCCCCTCGCCGACCTCGTGAAGCGCTCCGGCGGGGCGGTAACCGGGTGCGATGCGACGGCGAGCGCGACGCTCTCCGGCTTCCGCGAAGCCGGCATCCAGGCAGAGGTCGGCCACGATCCGGTCCATGTCGAGGGCGCATCGGCGCTCGTCATCACCTCGGCGGTGCCGGCCGATCATCCGGAGATCACGGCTGCCCGTGCGGCGGGGATTCCGGTGCTGAAAAGAGCGGCGGCACTCGGCGCGATCGTCAACAAGGGGTATGTCGTCGGCGTCGCCGGAACACACGGAAAGACGACGACCACCGCGCTGACGACAGCGGTGTTGCAGGCCGCGGGAATGGATCCGACGGGGATCGTCGGAGGACGGGTACCCGAATGGAATGGCAATCTCCGACTCGGCAGCGAATCGCTGTATGTGGTCGAGGCCGACGAGTTCGACCGCTCCTTCCTGGCGCTCGCGCCGACCATCTCCATCGTGACCACCCTCGAGGCCGACCACCTCGACATCTACGGGTCGTTGAGGGGGGTGGAGACAGCATTCCTGGAGTTCATCGAGCGCACACCTGCGGATGGGCTGATCGTCGCCTGCGGAGATGATGCCGGCGTCGGTCGCCTTCTTCCCCGGCTGAGTGCCCCGCGCCGGAATGTGGTCACCTACGGCCTCGCGGCGGGATCGACCCTGCGCGCGCGCTCGGTCGAGACGGTGGGAAGGACGACGCGTTTCGAGGTCATCGAGCTGGGCAGATCCCTGGGTACGGCGCAGCTGCACATCCCCGGACTGCACAATGTCCGGAACGCCCTCGCCGCGATCGCTGTTGCACGGCAGCTCGGCGCAGCATGGCCGGCGATTGCCGAAGGGCTCGCTTCCTATCGCGGGGTCGACCGGCGCTTCGAGCAGATCGGCGACGTCAATGGTGTTCTGGTCATCGACGATTACGCCCATCACCCGACCGAGATCGCTGCGACGCTGCAGGCTGCCCGCGCGGCCTACCCTGACCGCCGGGTTGTCGCCGTGTTCCAGCCGCATCTCTATTCGAGGACACGGGACTTCGCGGCTGACTTCGCCCGCGCCCTCGCCACCGCAGATGTCCTCTTCGTCACGGACATCTATGCCGCCCGGGAACGCGCAATCGACGGGGTGAGCGGCCGGCTGATCGCAGATCCGGCGGCCTCGCTCGGTGCGGATGTGCGTTACCTGCCGGTTCGCGATCGCGTCGTGAGCGAGGTCGCCGCCGAGCTGCGCCCGGGTGATGTCTGCATCACGCTGGGTGCAGGTGATCTGAATGAAGCAGCGCGTCAGATCGTTTCGGAAGTTGGAGGTGCCAGTGGATCGTAGAAGAGTCCGCACGATTGCCATTGCCCTTGCCGCGGTGCTCGTACTCGGCGCGCTGCCCGTCGGCCTCCTTTACCTCGGTCGGCGGATCGCCTGGTTCGACATCGACCGTATCGTGATCAACGGGGCGCATCTGGTTACGCCGCAGGAAATTGTCGAAGTGAGCGGGCTGCAGCTCGGCGCCAGTCTCTTCGACGACTCGGACCCATGGGAGGAGGCGATCCGTCGCCATCCGGTAATCGCCGACGCGCGGGTCAGCCGCCGCTTCCCCTCGACGCTCGAGATTCAGCTCCGGGAAAAGGTCGCTGTTGGCCTGCTCGCCGCCGATGTCCTCACGCTGGCGACGAGTTCCGGGGAACTGCTGCCGGTGGACCCGACCGCGGCACCCGAGAACCTGCCGATCATCGCCGTCGACGCCCCCGACTCTCTGGCCGCCGGACTCGCCGCGCGCATCCTGGCGGAAACCGGTCGGCTGACGGAGCTCGACCCACAGCTTGTCTCCGCGATCTCCGAGGTAAGAGTCGAGGCGGGGGATCCCGACGTCATGCGTCTGCATCACGCATCGGGGGAGATCCTGCTGCCCCTCGGCTCTCCGGCGGTAAGGCTCGCTGAGCTGAGATCCGTGCTCGCCGACCTCTCAAAGGTCAGGACCGCCACGGCCGCAGTCGCCGTCGTCGCGTCGGAAGAGCAACAAGAGAAGACCGCCGGCCCCAGCCGGCCCCCAGTCATCGACCTCCGTTTTGATGGGCAGGTCGTCGTTCGTCATCTGTTACCACGAGAGATTTCCTGATGGAACCGCGTATCGTCGCCGGCCTGGATGTGGGGAGCACCAAGACGGCCGTCGTGGTCCTCGAGGTGACCGTCCGATCGGGAGAGCCGCGGGTTCGCGTTCTCGGCGTTGGCCAGGCCCGGACCACCGGAATCCGTCGGGAGGTCGTCACGGACCTGGAAGCCACCACCGAGTCGATCCGCCGCGCCGTGAAGGAAGCCGAGCTGATGTCCGGCGTGACGATCGAAGCGCTGTATACCGGCATCGCCGGCGAGCACGTGCACGGCCGCGCCTCGACCGGCGTAGTCGCCGTCGGGGGGAAGGAGATCACCACGCGAGACATCGACCGCGTCCACGAGGTGGCGCGGGCGATCGTTGTGCCTGCCGATCGCGAAGTGCTGCACGCGATCCCGCAGGAATACATGGTGGATGCGCAGGGCGGCATCCGCGACCCGGCCGGCATGGCGGGGACGCGCCTCGAGGCCGAGGTCTACATCGTCACCTGCTCCGCAGCGAACGCGCAGAACATCCGGAAGGCGGTCGACAGGGCAGGCTACGAGGTCGCCGAGCTGGTCTTCGAGCCGGTCGCCTCCTCGCTGGCGGTCCTCGGTGACGACGAGAAGGAGGTCGGTGTCGCGCTGGTCGAGTTGGGCGGAGGAACAACCGATGTCACCCTCTTCTTCGAGCGGAAGATCCGCTACCTGGCCGCTCTCCCGTGGGGTGGGGCGACAGTAACGAACGACGTCGTAAAGGGCCTGTCGCTTCCCTATGGCGAAGCGTCACAGGCGAAGGAGCTCTGGGGCAGCGCCCGGAGCAGCCAGGTCGATCCCCGGGAAGTCTTCGAAGTACCCGGTCCGAATCCGGGGGAGGTCCGACAGGTCCCCCGCGAGCTCCTTTCTCACATCATCGAACAGCGCCTCGACGAGATCTTCGGGCTCGTCGCGGAGCAGATCGAACGCAGTGGCTTCGCCGATCGCCTCACCGGCGGCATCGTGCTGACCGGTGGAGGGGCAGCCCTCGAAGGCATCAGGGATCTGGCGGAAGCAAGCTTTACCGGTCCGGTCCGGATCGGCGTCCCCGGTCATGATATGGGCGGGCTTGTGGAATCGTTGCGTGCTCCCAAATTTGCCACCGCTGCAGGAGTGGCACTGTACGGAGCGCGTCGAGCCAGCCTGGAAATGACCGAGGGTGCAGGGGGCGGTTCGTCAGCCGGCGTCATCAAATGGATGCGCGATTGGCTGAACGACTTCTTCTGATCGGTTCTCCCGAACTCATTTTTCAACCGCTCGCGCCTCCGTACAGGGAGGGGAAGAAAACAAGATGATTTTCGAGTTCGACGAGTCGGCGGCTACGAACGCCGCAATGAAGGTCGTTGGTGTAGGCGGCGGTGGCGGAAACGCGGTCAACCGCATGATCGACGAGGATCTCGGCGGTGTCGAGTTCGTCACGGTCAACACTGACGCGCAGGCGCTCAAGAGCAGCAAGAGCGGCACGAAAATCCAGATCGGCCGGAAGCTCACCCGCGGCCTCGGTGCAGGTGCGCGTCCGGAGGTCGGCCGTGCAGCACTCGAAGAGAGCCGGGACGAGGTCTACGCAGCCCTCCAGGGCGCCGACCTGGTCTTCATCACCGCGGGAATGGGCGGCGGTACCGGCACGGGAGGCGCTCCCCTCATCGGTGAAATCGCCCGCGAGATGGGCGCACTCACGATCGCGGTGGTCACCAAGCCCTTCCTTTTCGAGGGGAGGAAGCGCCTCCGCCAGGCCGACGAGGGACTTGCGGAACTGAAGCGCGCGGTCGATACCATGATCGTCGTGCCGAACGAGCGGCTCCTCTCGGTGGTCGGCAAGGGAACCAGCTTCCGCGACGCGCTCAAGAAGGCCGACGAGGTCCTTCTTCATGCGACGCAGGGCATCAGCGATCTGATTCGCGTCACCGGCGAGGTGAACGTAGATTTCGCCGACGTTCGTACGATCATGAGCAACCGCGGCGCAGCCCTCATGGGTTCCGGCTTCGGACGCGGCGAGAACAGGGCGATGGAGGCCGCGCAGGAAGCGATCAGCTCGCCGTTGCTCGACAACATCAGCATCCAGGGCGCAGCGGGCGTCCTGATCAACATCACCGGCGGGATGGACCTGGCGATCGACGAAGTCACCACGATCAGCCAGATCATCCAGGATGCGGCGGGCGACGAGGCGGAAATCATCTTCGGTGCGGTGCACGACCCGCAGATGTCCGAAGAGGTCCGCGTTACGGTGATCGCGACAGGGTTCGAGGCCGAAGATCGCGGAAACACGGTTCTTCGCTCCTCCTTCGGTACCGAACGCCGCACGGAGCCGATGGTTCAGCCGCAGCCCCAGGTCTACCGGCAGCAGGTACGCGCCGTGTCGGGTGGCCAGCCCGTTGTGACGGATATGCATGGGCCGGTCGACCGCAGCCCGATGCCCGCGCCCCGTTCTGCGGGCCGCGCACCGAGCGATCTCGATATCCCGACCTTTATCCGGCGTCAGATCGACTGACTGACGCCGATAAGGCCGCTGTTTCTGTTGACCGTACAACCAAGACTGAATGACGATGCCGAAGCCCTACCGGCTCCTCTCGCTCGCCATGCTGCTCGCTTTTGGTGGCATGCTTGGCAGCTACGCATGGACTTCCGGAAGGCCCCTTCTCTCGAGTTCGCAAGCACCCGAACTACTGCCGGCAGCGTTCGCGGCCCCGGTCGATGTTCTGGTCGAGGACACCCTCCGCGCCGGGGAAACGCTCTCCCAGCTTCTGCTGCGGGCGCAGCTTGCGGAGGTGGAGGCGAGCGCCCTGCTCGAGGCCATTCAGGCACATCAGGATCCGCGCCGGATGAAGCCCGGCTCGGTCATCGAGTTCCGCAAGGCGATCAGCGACGGGGAGGTCCGCAGGATGGAGATGCGGCTCGACGCAGATCACACCCTCAGCATGACCCGCACGCAGGATGGCTGGTCCGCGCGGATCGAGGAGGTACCCGTTCAGGCTGAGACGGTGGTCCTCACCGGGACCATCGAATCGTCTCTCTACAGCGCTCTTCTGAAGGGTGACGGCGGTATGGGGATCCCCGCCGACGAGCGGGAAAGGGTCGTCGACATGCTCGCCGACCGGATCTTCGCCTGGGAGGTGGACTTCTCCCGCGACCTGCGAACCGGCGACCGCTTCAGGATTCTGTACGAGAGGCTTACCCGCCCCGATGGAACCGCCCGCTCCGGCCGCGTCCTCAGCGTCCAGTTCAACATCAACAATCAGGATTACGAGGCGTACGCCTTCACCGCCGCCGATGGTAGCGAAGACTACTACAATGGCGAGGGCGATTCCCTCCGTAAGGCCTTCCTCCGGGCCCCGCTCGAGTACCGCCGCATCAGCTCCGCCTTCTCGCGGAGCCGCTTCCATCCCGTTCTGAAGGTCAACCGCGCCCACAACGGGATCGATTACGCGGCCTCAGCGGGAACGCCTGTGCGCGCAGTCGGCGACGGCACGGTCCGCAGGGCCAACTACAGCGGGGATTTCGGGAACATCGTCGAGATCAATCATGCGCGCGGATACGCGAGCCGATACGCGCATCTCCGCGGCTTCGCGAGCGGTATCAAGGCGGGCACGCGTGTGAAGCAGGGGGACATCATCGGTTACGTCGGGTCGACGGGCCTCGCCACCGGTCCCCATCTCCATTTCGAGTTCCACCAGAACGGACGCGCGATCGATCCGAACTCCGTACGGGAGATCACCGGCGAGCCGGTGCCGGGCAGCTATCGGAGTCAGTTCGTGGACGTCGTCCGCAACTACATCGCCTCGCTCGACCTGATGAGCCCGAACGTCCTCGCCAAGGCAGGACCCGAAGCCACGCCCTCTGCCGGTGACTGACAGAACTGATTTCGGCGCACAGCCGGTGACGGACAATCGCAAGCCGATCCTCTTTCCCGCGATCGATCTGCGGGGCGGGCAGTGCGTAAGGCTCGAGCAGGGCGCCGCAGACAGGGAGACGATCTACGAAGCCGACCCGATCGGCCAGGCCAGCAGGTTCGTGGGATCGGGCGCCACCTGGATCCATGTGGTCGACCTCGATGCGGCTTTCGGAGATGGCTCGAACCGCGAACTCATCCGGTCGATCGCCGCATCGACGGACGCGAAGGTCCAGACCGGCGGCGGCCTCAGGACGATGGACGACCTCCAGGAGGTTCTCGAGGGTCCCGTCTCCCGGGCCGTGATCGGTACCGCGGCAATCGAGGACCCCGATCTCGTCCGACGCGCTGTCGAACGCTGGGGTGCGGAGCGCATCGCCGTTGGCCTCGATGCGCGCGGCCGGACGCCGGCCGTCCGCGGATGGCGCGAAGCGAGCGAGGGCGACCTCTTCGATATTGCTGTTCGACTCGCCGAGTCAGGGGTGCGAACCTTCATCTATACCGACATCTCCCGCGACGGAATGTTCGCAGGCCCGAACATCTCCATGTCGATCGAGCTGGCTGAACAGACCGGGGCGAGGGTGATCATCTCCGGAGGGGTTGGCCGTATCGAGGACATCCGGGCTGTCCGGGAGGCCGCTCGGCTTCAGCCGCTTATCGAGGGTGTCATCGTCGGGAAGGCGATCTACGAACAGCGGGTGGACGCCGCCGCGGCGATCGAGCTGCTCAACGAGGAGTGATAACGCTGCGGCGTGCGCACGTCCCGTGGCTTCGGCAGACGATCGCACACCCGCGAAGAATCGCGCACTAGCCACGCACGACCTCACGGCGCTTCCCGGCGGATTGTGCGCGGAAGAGGATCAAAGCCCCGATCGGGGCTTTTTTCACGCCCTTGTTCCTCAGCACTCGCCTCGTTCCGCGAGGACACTCGCCGGGATACCGAGCTATCCGGTGATCGTCACACGTTGCGACCGGCCTACCGGCCGGTTATCTGTCTTCTTCCGGGTACCGACCGTGTGACGCATAACGCGTCGCGCCTTCGGAGCAGGAATACGCTGCCTACACGCGCACCCGGCCGAACGAATAACATTTTCCAGCCCCGGGCTTCATGAGCAGGTTATTCAAGCAGAAGGACGAGAAGACGAAGTCCCTCTGGGATCGCATCGTCGATGTAGCCCTGACGGATGTCACGACGCTCATCAAGGGACAGGACGACGGCTCTCTCGAGAAGCTCGAGGAGCTGCTTATCGCGGCTGACTTCGGCGTGCCGGTGACCCTCCGCCTCGTCGACTCCGTCGAGACCCTGGCCAGCCGGGGCATCGCCCGCACGCAAGCCGACTTCCGCCAGGCGGTGCAGCAGGAGATCGTCGAGATTCTCTCCGCCGGGAATTCGGATACCGCCCTTTCCTTCAATATGGAGGGCCCGACTGTCATCCTCATTGCTGGGGTCAATGGGGTAGGGAAGACCACATCGATCGGGAAGCTGGCGCACCGCTTCTCCTCGCGCGGAAGAAGCGTTCTCCTTGCCGCGGGAGACACCTTCCGCGCCGGTGCCATCGAGCAGCTGCGCCGGTGGTCGGAACGCGTCGGATGTGATTTCGTGGGCGCGGAGCCGGGGAAGGACCCTGCATCGGTGGCCTTCGATGCTCTCGACACGGCAGAACGCCTCGGCTCCGATGTTGTCATCATCGACACGGCAGGACGGCTGCACACGCAGTCCGGCCTGATGGAGGAGCTGCAGAAAGTTCAGCGCGTCATCGCCCGAAAGCTTCCCGGAGCACCGCACGAACGTCTTCTCGTGCTGGACGGAACCGTGGGCCAGAACGCGATGGCACAGGTGCGGACCTTCAAGGAAGCGGTCGACCTGACCGGGCTCATCCTCACGAAGATGGACAGCACGGCAAAGGGGGGCGTTGTCGTTGCGCTCAAACAGGGGTTCGACCTGCCGGTGAAATTCCTCGGCGTCGGCGAGTCCATCGAAGATCTCGTCCCCTTCGACATCGAGGCATTCGCAGCCGAGGTGCTCACCGGCTGAGCGATGCCGCACTACACGTCCCTGGACCGCGACGTCAAATATGTGCGAGGGGTCGGGCCGCGACGCGCAGCCCTCCTGGAAAAGCTGGGCGTGCTCACCGCGCGGGATCTGCTCTATCACATCCCCCGTCGCTACGAGGACGCTTCGACGGTCCGGTCGATAGGATCGCTCGAAACCGGTCTTGATGCGACGATCATCGGGACGGTCATCGCCAAGGGCGTCCTCCCCACGCGGAAAGGGCTGCGGATCTTCCAGGCGGTCCTCAGGGACAGTACCGGCCGCGCGGAGTGTACCTGGCCGGGGCAACCCTTCCTCGATCGCGTCATCGAGATGGGGGACACGATTCTCGCATCGGGAACCGTGCGCTTCTACCATGGAATGCAGCTCCAGCCGCGGGAGTTCACCATCCTCGCGAGCAAGGGTGACGCGCCTCCGGTGCTGGGGGAAGGACGCGTCTTCCCGATCTATCCGGCGACGGAAGGCCTCAGCCATCGACAGATCCGCCAGCTGATCGAGGACAATCTCGATGAGCTTCTCCGCGAGGCGACCTCCGAGGAGATCCTTCCGCAGTCACTCCGCAGTGAAGCCGGGGTCCCCGACCTTTCTGACGCGCTCGCCATGCTTCACCGCCCGGGCAGCATGGACGAGTGCGAGATGGGGCGCAGACGTCTGGCGCTCGAGGAACTCTTCTTTCTGCAGGTCATTCACGCCCGGACGCACCTCGAAGCAACCCGGAACCGTCCCGGAATCACCTTCCCCCCCGGTGGTCGACTCGTCAGCGCCCTGAAGGAGATCCTTCCCTTCCGGCTAACCGGCGCCCAGGTACGGGTCCTTCGCGAAATCGGGGAGGATATGGCCGCGCCCCGCCCGATGAACCGACTCGTCCAGGGTGACGTCGGCTCCGGAAAGACGATCGTAGCGCTCTTCGCCGCGCTGCGTACCATCGACGCGGGCTTCCAGGCGGCGTTGATGGCCCCCACCGAGATTCTGGCGGAGCAGCATGCCCGCTCGATTTCGGCCCTTCTCCGCGACCTTCCCGTGACGGTGACGCTGCTCACGGGAAGTCTGCCGGCGGGGGAGAAGCGGCGACGCCTTGCCTCGGTCGCCTCCGGAGAGACGCATCTCGCCGTGGGGACGCACGCCCTCATCCAGGAAGCCGTGGCTTTCCACCGGCTCGGCCTCGCCATCGTCGACGAACAGCACCGCTTCGGCGTGCGTCAGCGGCTCGCGCTAGCCGCGCGGGGAGAGGTGACGGACGCTGGCGAACGCCTCTACCCGGATGTGCTGGTGATGTCGGCGACGCCCATTCCGCGCTCCCTCGCACTCACCCTTTACGGCGATCTCGATCTTTCGCTTCTCGACGAGCGCCCGCCGGGTCGCACACCCGTGAAGACGGGGCTCAGGCGAAGCGGAAATCGGCCGGAGATTTTCGATTTCGTGCGCCGTCAGATCGACGAGGGGCGGCAGGCGTTCATCGTCTACCCGCTCATCGAGAGTTCGGAGACGATGGAGCTGAGAGCAGCGTCGGAAGAGTACGAGACGCTGAGCCGCGACGTCTTCCCCGAGCATCGCCTGGCGCTCCTCCATGGCCAGCAGCCCCCCGACGAAAAGGATCGCGTGATGCGCGCCTTCGCTGCAGGCGAGATCGACATACTCGTCGCCACCACTGTGATCGAGGTGGGGATCGATGTACCTAACGCTACGGTGATGGTGATCGAGAACGCGGAAAGGTTCGGCCTGTCCCAGCTTCATCAGCTGAGAGGGCGGGTCGGGCGGGGTGCGGCAGAGAGCTATTGCATCCTGATCTCGGACCCCGCCGACTCGATCGAGCGTCTGCGGATTTTCAGCAGGACGGACGACGGGTTCCGCATCGCCGAGGAAGATCTTCGCCTGCGTGGGCAGGGAGACCTCTTCGGCGCCCGTCAATCGGGGTTGCCGGAGTTTCGCTGGTCCAG
>CAYRLB010000068.1:0-1967 GCA_964424945.1 uncultured Gemmatimonas sp. | reverse complement strand
CGGTTCTCGCTCGCGGGAACGACCACGCGCTCCTCGACCCGGATCACCCGCTCCTCCGGCTGAAGCGCCGCGACCCGTGAATCGCCGGGGAGATTGAGCTGACGGGCCAGTTCATGAAGGGTCTGCGCCTCAGGGTAGCGATACAGCCGCGGCCCGCTGTCCGACATCAGGGAGAGGTAGTCGGTGAGATGCTCCTCGGCAGGCTGCGAGTTCCATTCATCATTGCGCGGATCCATATAGATCGCGCCAAGATAGAAGAGGCTCTCGCGTCCTTCGGCCGTTTCCGGATAGCTGTCCCGAAGGTAGGTGAATGCTTCGAGCGCCGCCGGAAAGTTCCCTTCCCAGAGCGAGTGCTGAGCCTGAACCCAGAGGGCGGCACGTTGCGAGTCCCCGGTCGTGCGCAGGACGTGAGCGCAACCGGAAAGTGCTGCAACAAGCAGAAGGAGGGCGGCCACTCTCTTCATCGGAAACTCCATCCGGCGAACGTCAACTGCTTTCGGGGTAGGGAGGTTTGGCTGGGAGATAGACGCGAAAGGTCGTGCCCCGCCCGACCATGCTGTCTGCACTGATCGTGCCCCCATGAGCCTCCGTGATCTCCTTTGAAATTGCAAGTCCGAGCCCGGTGCCGACTGATTTCGGCTGAGCTTCGTTCTCCACCTGGTAAAACTTTTCGAAGATCCTCGGAAGCTGATCGGTCGGGATCCCGACCCCGGTGTCCGTCACCTCGACGACCACCCCGGCACCATTCCCCCGCGCAGGTTTCGCTCGCAGCGTGATCGTTCCCGCCCGCGCAGTGAACTTGAAGGCATTCGATAGAAGGTTACCGATGACTTCATTCAGCCGGTCGCTGTCCCCCTCGATGGTCGCCGGAAGCTGTTCATCGATCTCCACCCTGAAGTCGATGTCGTTCTGAACGGCGAGCGCCTCGAAGCTGGTCGTAAACTCATCCAGGAAGTGTCGGAAGTCGATCTCCCGCATATCGAGTCGGCCGACGCCCGCCTCGAACCGGCTGATGTCCAGAAGCTGCTGGATCAGCCTGCCCAGCCTGTCGGTCTGGTCGCCGACCGAGATGAGGACCTTCTTCTGTTCCGGTGAGATCGCTCCGTAGACCTCGTCGCGCAGCAGCGAGACATAGCCGCGGATCACGCTCAACGGAGTCTTCAACTCGTGGGATGCGACCGAAACGAACTCGGCCTTGAGCCGGTCGAGGGCGGCCAGGTCGGTGGTCATCAGGCTGAAGGAGCGGGCGAGGTCCCCGATCTCGTCATTCCGATGGGTGGAGATCGTCAGGTTCGGCTCGAAGTCGCCCTCCGCGACGTGTGCCATTCCGCGACGCAGCTCGCTGACGGGCCGGAGCAGGCTGCGCCCTGTCCAGACACCGATCGCGAGCGCCAGAATCAGAGCGAACGCCAGGCTCAGAAGGGTCGTCGTCGAGGCCGTCATGGCGATGCTCTGTGCCTGCCGCACCTCCTGTTCGCCGGCGTAGTCCAGCGCGTCCGCGATCGGGGTGAGGGAGTTGCGCATCGCCGCGAAGGTGGGGTTCACCACCGACATCGCGTAGATGTCTGCCGCATCGATGTCGCCCTGCTCGACGAGCCGTCGCTCTTCCGCCAGGGCCGTCTGCAGCTGCTGCCAGGCCTGCCGCGCCTCCGCAGTCGGCTCCTCGTACCCTCCCTGCCGGAGCTGCTCCAGCTCCCGCTGCACTGCCTGGGTCGCGAGGGTCACCCGCTGAGCCGCCTCACTCCGTTCGGAGGGCTGGCTCGCGAGCGCGAGATAGATACGCGCCGAGTTGTCGAGCTCCGTCGTGGCCGTCTGCAACCGGCCGAGCGCCAGCGCACCCACGTTGTCGCGCGTACTGAGATTGACGGCGACCTGCTGAAGGTCGCGAAGCGCGTTCAACCCATAGATCGCTGGCGCGATAAGCACGAGCGTTATCGCGATGAAGCTCAGCATCAGACGCCGCGCCA
>CAYRLB010000067.1:0-14633 GCA_964424945.1 uncultured Gemmatimonas sp. | reverse complement strand
GTCGAGAGGGGCCCGGCGATCTCCGTGACGAGGATGTCGGCGTAGCCGATGATGGCGGACAGGGGCGTACGGAGCTCATGGCTCATCGCCGCGATGAATTCAGACTTCGCCTTGCTCGCCGCCTGCGCTGCCTCGACCGCCTTGCGGAGGTCCTCTTCGCGTGTGACCCGCTCCGTGACATCCTCGATCAGAGCGATGGCGCCGACCACCGCACGGTCCCGGAAGAGGGGCGAGATGCGGGCACTCTGCTGCATCAGGCCGACCTCCGAATAGGCCGGATCGCTGCGGAGCGGGATCAGGTTCTGGTGGAAGCGGTGCGCGAGGACCACCGTCTCGCCGGCGATTGCGCGGCGGAACGCCGTCTCGCCGAAGGCGCCTGCCATCTCCGGGAAGATCTCGAGCAGCGATCGCCCGATGACCGCGTCCGGCTCGAGCCCGCTCGCGTCCGCCAGCCACTGGTTCCAGGCCGTGACCCTGAGGCTCGTGTCGACGAACACCACGCCGGCCGAGAGGAGGTCGCCCGCCGCGAGAAGCGCCTCGGGGTGAAAGGAGGGCTCGAGAAGCTGGACCTCCCCGAGCGGATTCAATTTTCCTCTCCCGCGAGGGTCCGCGCGACGAGGGACAGCGAGTTGACGCCGATCACCACGACCAGGTAGCCGCTGATCTCATGCTGGCTCAGGCGGAAGCGGGTCGCGGCAATCATCGCGTAGGGCATCCCGTGATCCTCCTCGATGACGATCGAGCGGAGCAGCCCCTCCAGGGAAGAGATATGGATGCGGGGCACCGCGAAGGAGACCGCCACCTCGAGGACATTGCCGAACGCCCCGAGGCACGAGCTGAGCACGATATTCCCGATCTCCGTCAGCACCTCGCGGGCGGATTCATCGAGACGCCCGCCATAGGCGACCCCGCCACTGGTCAGGACGCTTGCGAGGAGCACCGCCTTCTCATACTCGAGAAGAAGCACGGCGTCGCCCGAAACCGGGCCGCCGAAGATCTGGTGGACCGTGGCGAGATCACCCTGCACCAGCTCATCGAGGTGCGAAGCGAGCTCCTCCATGGCGCAGACCCAGAGCTGCGGCAGATCGACGTGGACCCGCTGGCCCGTCAGCTCGGATAGAGACGCTGCCGCGCGATGGAGCCCGATGTTGAAGAGCTCGTTCATCGCATCCAGCTCGAACGTCGTAAGTTTCATGACGTTGGGGTACCAAGTACTGAGTTTACCGCGTCGATGAGGTCAGCCGGATCGGCGGGTTTGCCGAGGAAGAGCTGGGCGCCTGCTTCTGCTGCCATCTTGCCCGTCGAGCGCTGGATGTCGGCGCTCACGACGATCACCTTCACCTCGGGGTCGATCTCGCGCAGACGCTCGAGGACCTCGAGCCCTCCGAGATCCGCCATCGTCAGATCGAGCAGAACGAGATCGGGCGGGTCGACGACGAACCCTTCGAGTGCTTCGAGACCGCTGGAGGCTTCGACTACGAAGTGCTCATGTGCCTCAAGGGTCTGCCGCAGACGTGCACGAGCGTACATTGAGTCGTCGACCACCAGAATCTTCGCCATTTCAGAGCATCTCCAGGACCGTGAGGCCAATCTCCTGAAGCGGGACGACCCGGTCACTCAGGCCCGCTTCCGCAACTGCGCGAGGCATGCCATACACCACGCATGAAGATTCAGCCTCCGAAATGATGCGGCCGCCCTTCGCCTTCACGTGGGCGGCGCCGAGGAGACCGTCAGTTCCCATGCCTGTCATCACAATGCCCAGCACCCGGTCACCATACACCTCCGCGGCCGATCGGAAAAGCACATCGACCGCCGGACGGTGCGGAGTGTCGGCGGGCGTAACGTCGAGCTGAACGTGCACCTCGCCATTCCTCCGATGAAAGGTAAGATGCCGCCCCGCCTGCGCCAGAAGAACCATTCCCGGCCGGACGACGTCTCCCTCCTGCGCTTCGGAGACCTGCAGCGAACATGCCTCGTTGAGTCGCCGGGCGTACATCTCCGTGTATCCCACGGGCATATGGAGGACCATCGCGATAGGAATCGGAAAGTCTCCCGGGAGGCGGGGGATGAGCTGCTTCAGCGCCTGCGGGCCGCCTGTCGAGACCCCGATGACGACGATATCCGTCTCCAGCGATTCCTGAGCGCCCGCCGCGGATAGGCGGATAGGCGGCTCCGGCCGTGCGACCGGGCTCTGCAGCGGAACCCGGGCGGTCGCCGCTGCGATGACCTTCGAGACCAGCTCCCCTTCAATCTCGAGGACCTTCTCCGTCGCCAGCGCCGTCGGCTTCTGTACGAACTCCACGGCCCCGGCGTCCATCGCCTGCATCGCGAGCTCGCCTGAATGGTGCGCGATGCTGCAGACGACGACGGGCAGGGGTTGCCGCCGCATCTGCTCGCGCAGGAAGTGGACACCGTCCATGCCGGGCATCACGAGATCGAGCGTGACGACGTCCGGCTTCAACCGCTCGACGAGCTCGAGTGCTTCGTTACCATCGCGCGCCGTCCCCACCACCTCGATGGCAGGGTTCCGGGAGAGCATCTGCGATACGACCTTCCGGAGAAAAGCGGAATCGTCTACGACGAGTACGCGTATCTGCTGCTCCATCGACTCCTCTTCCGAAGTGTTCGTGCGCGGCGGCCGATCAGGCAAGGGGTCCACCCCGCACCGGTAATTTCATAGCCTTTCGGTAGACGAAGGACGATCCCACTTCCTCCATCTGAAAGGGTGTCTGAATTCGCATTAGCGATTCTGATGCCCCCAGAAACAGAAAGGCGTCATCGGGCAGATGCGCGGCGAGGTTCCCGGCGACCTGGCGGATCGCTGCATCCGAGAAGTAGATGAGGACATTCCTGCAGAAGACGACATCGGCGGCGGCGGCGAGGGGCGCGACTTCCTCCTCATCCATGAGATTCGCAGTCGTAAAGGTCACCCGGCCGTGGATCTCCGGCGAGATCTTCCAGCGGTTGTCTTCGCGGCTGAAGTACCTGTCGACGATATCAGGAGAGAGGCTGCGCATCGACCTCTCTCCGAAGAGTCCGCGCCGGGCCCGCTCGACGAGGGCGGCACTGGCGTCACTTCCGACGATTCGGATCGGCATGCGATCGAACCAGCCGGCGAGGTCGAGGGCCATCGCAATGGTGAGCGGCTCCTCGCCGGAGCAGCAGGCGGCGCTCCAGATGCGCAGGCCGCCCCTCCGCTTCTCGTAGAGGGGCGCGATGATCTTCACCAGCGTCTCGAACTGCTCGGCCTGCCGCCAGAAGTACGTCTCGGGGACGGCGAGCCTGTCGCGGAGCTCGGCCCATGCCCGGGTCGGGTCCGGATCGTACTTCAGCAGATAGTAGTAGTCGAGAAGGGAGGTCAGCCCGCGCTCGGCCATCAGCCCGGCGACGCGGTCGAGAAGGAGATCACGCCGATTCTCGTCGTAAAAGACGCCCGTACGGCTGGCGATGAGGTCGCGCAGGAGGCCGAACGCCCCGTCGGAGAGCCCCAGGGAGCCGCTGACGAATCCTTCGGGGCGAGGCTCGTCACTTCTGCTTCTGTCGAACTTCAACGGCTTCACTCCCTGGTCGCTGCCTGACGAGTCGCTGAGGGCGCGGTGGCGGACGCTGCAACGGCCTGTCGAAGATCGTGCCGCTCGAGGAGCAGCGCGGCGAAGCGGCACACCTGGGGTGACTCGTCGTCCAGCGCGCGGGCGACCAGCGCGGTGAGCTCCGGATGTTCGAGGCGGGCGAGCACCTCGAGAGCGGTGAAGCGGATGGCGGGGTCCTCGTCCTTCAGGAGCACGCCGAGCTCGGGGAGAAGGCGGGTGCCGGCTACCTCCGCGACCGCATCGACGATCCGTTCACGGCGGCTGGCGGCCTGAACCCCGGCACCGCTGGCAGGCGCGAGAAGTCGCCTGACCAGGGGAGCGGTCAGATCGCTGCGAAGGAGCGCCCGGAGGGCAAGGATAAGAGTGCGCTCACTACTCGACCGGTCGATGAGCTCGAGAAGCGCGTCGAGCAGAGCCGGCTCGCGCAGCGGCGGGGTCGCTTCGAGGAGGGCGGCGCGGAGCGGAGCCGGACCATTCCGGATGACGTCGATGATGCGGGCGAGGGCCGCTTCGGTGGTGGAAGCAGGGCGTTCAGTGTCGGCCGCGTCGCAATCATCCGTTATCGCATCTGCACCGAGATTTCCCGCCACTGCGACGAGCGCCTCGCGAACGATCTCCTCATCATTCCCCGGTTCGGACATCCCGACCAGCAGGGGCAGAGCATCCGCATCGGCATGAGCCGCGAGCGCGGTGATCGCCGCGATACGCACGGGCACGACCGGGTCGGACTCGGCCAGTTCGCGAAGGCGCGACGCGACGCGCGGATCACCGCTCGACGACGCCGACCGCGCCGCATGGTACCGGACCCACAGGTCCCCATCCTCGAGCGCGAGCAGGAGGAGCCCGGGGGAGCCGTCTTCCTCGAGAAGGGTGAGGGAGCGCGCCGCTGCCGCGCGCACGGCCGGGGTGTCGGTGGTCAGCACCTCACGCAGGCGCTCGTCGACTCGCGGATCGTCGAAGGTGAGCAGATGCTCGACGGCTGTGCGCCGAACGCTTTCCACGGGATCACGGGTGAGGCGAAGGACCGCGTCGAAAGCGCCGGGATATCCGAAGTAGCAGGTGATCCGCGCCGCCGACTCGCGGAGCCTCGGCGAATCGGAGGATGCGAGCTGCGCCGTGCGCGCGGCCATCTCCGGGTGACCGATCGAATTGAGCGCACCGACCGCCGCCTGACGGACGGCCGGATCCTCATTGCCGATCAGGTCGAGCAGGGGATCAAGTGCATCGCGGCTGCCGATCCCGCCGAGTGCGGCGGCGATCGTCACGGCGAGTTCGGGTCGCTGCTCGAGGAGATGCAGAAGGGCGGGCGCGACGCTGTCCTTCCCGATCCGCCCGAGGGCAACCGCCGCCGCCGCCGCGGCACGTGGCTCGAGATGGCCCAACCGCTCAACAAGGGCGGGGAGCGCATGCGAGCGACGCGCGATGAGTCCTTCTACTGCCGCCGACTGGATCTGCGGGTCGTCGAGCGCACGCATGAGCAGATCATCGACATCGGCATCGTCGAGCCAGGCAGAGACCTGGACGATGGCCAGCCTTCCGTCGGCGTCCGCGGATTCGAAGGCGTCGATGAAGTCCCTCGCGACGGTTGCCTGCGCCAGGGAACCGGTCAGCGCGGGGATCGCACCCTCTGCCCCGCGACGGATCGCCCGGTCGTGGATCCCGGCGAGGGTGATTGCGACTTCGTCCGGACCGGCGAGTCCCGTTGCCAGCGTTCCAAGGACAGGAGCGACCGCTTCCGCGCCACCCAGCCGTCCGATCGCATCAAGGGCGACGGGCGCAAGCATCGGGTCGTCGAGGAGGGGGATGAGCTCCGGAACGACCCCCTCGTCTCCGATCGCGGCGAGCGCCTCGCAAGCCGCCGGGGTCAGGAAGAAGTCGGCTGCCTTCGCGATTGGAAGAATCGATTCGACCGCGGCGAGGTCCGCGATCCGGCCGAGCGCCTCGATCGCGTGGAACCGGACATTGACGCTGCTGTCCTCGAGAAGGCCGACCAGATGCGGCACCGCACGTGAATCGCCGAGCAGCCCCAGAACGAGCGCGACATAGTTGCGCAGATCCTCGTCCGGCTCCTCGAGGAGGGGGATGAGACGGGGAAGGACATCCGCGCGTGATCGGGCGGCCGCGGCGATTGCCGCGTTCAGGACGGCAAGGTCGCGGTGCTGGTCCCGCAGGAGCGTGATGAGGAGATCGGCTGCCGCTGCGCTGTCGTCCTGCGCCGCAGCCTGCGCCGCCGAGCGGCGTACGCGCCAGCTCGTGTCGCCGAACGCTTCGGAAAGGAGATCGGCCCTTGCCGAGCTCTCCGCGACTTCGCGGACGGCCTCGATCCTCACCCGTTCGTCCGGACTGGTGATGCGTTCCCCGAAACGTCGTTCCTCATCGCGCCGCGCCGTCACATCTTCCAGGTGGATGACGATCCCCTCGATCGTCTCGCCGGCCCGCAGGGGTGCGATCGTCACCCTCTGCTGCATCCGCTCGAAGTAGGGCGACGGTCCCCGGGTCGGACAGGGAATGAAGTAGCCGTGGAAGGCCGGCGCGAGAACCGACACCGTTCCCTCGAGGAGCACCTTCTCGAGGAGCGGAATGAAGCCACGCTCCCGGATGTCCGGGTACAGGTCGGGAAGCGCGGCCCCGCACGCCTCGTCTTCGCCGAGGCCGGTTGCTTCCGCCATCCACGCATCCCACGACCGGACGACGAGGGCCCGATCCAGGGTCAGCTGGCCGGCGGAACCTTCCTTCACAATTTTCAGCGGCCTGTGGGGTTGGTGAGCTGACGGATCCGCTGGACGATGTCGGCGCTGCTTACCCGGGTTCTCTCGACGCCCTCGCCGTGGAGCTGTCGCAGGTCCCTCAGCATTTCAAGTACCGTTTCGACGGCAACCGTCTGCTCCTGATTCGACCGGGTGATGAGGGAGATCTCACGCGAGATCGACTGCGTCGCGGTGTTGATCTCCGCGGCCGCGCGCGCCTGCTCCTCGAGGCCGCGGCTGGACTGTTCGGACTGGCGGCGGATGTCGGCGGTCGCCGTGTTCACCTGCTGGACGCCGGCCGCCTGCTCCTCCATCGCCACACTCAGCTCCCCGATCATCCGGGTGAGGCGCTGCGTTTCGATTGTGATCTGCTCGGAGGCGGCAGACTGTTCTGCCAGTGCGCGGGCCGTCGTTGCCGAACCCTTTCGCAGCGCATCGATCGCGACGGTGATCTGACGGGTGGCCGTCGCCTGCTCCATGCTCGCCGATCGCACCTCGCTCGCCATCGATGCCGTTGTCGCGGCGGCGCGCGTGATCTCGCGGGCGGCCGTCTCCTGCTCCACCATCCCCGCGGTCACCTGCTTGGCGATCATTCGCATCTGGGTCGTGTTCTGAACGAGCCCCTGCATCGATGACGACTGCTCCTTCGTCGCTGCGCTGACCTGTCGGCTCTGCTCCGCGGCAGTGGCGATGACAGAGGCGACGTTGCGGCCGGCCGCGATCTGTTCATCCGTGGCCTGTGAGATCTGCGTGATCCGGCGTGCGGCCTCCTGCACACCGCTCAGGATGCGCCCGAGACCGGCGGCTCCCTCCTCGGCGAGCCGTCCTGTCTCGTCGGCGACCCGCTGGCCCTCCACCGCCGATGATACCGCCTCCTGCACCGACTCCTGGAGGTCCCGTATGATGAGACCGATCTCCGAGGTCGCCTTCGCCGAGCGGTCGGCGAGGTTGCGGATCTCCTCCGCGACCACCGCGAAGCCCCGCCCTGCATCACCCGCCCGCGCAGCCTCGATCGAGGCGTTGAGCGAAAGAAGATTGGTTCGCTCCGCAAGGAGATTGATGGTGTCGACGATGCTGCTTATCGCGTTGGTGCGCTTGCCGACTTCACGGATGACGGTACTCTGCGTCGTCATCGATTCGCGAACGCGGCTCAGCCCCTGGATCGACTGCTGGACAGCGGCGCCCCCCTGCTCGGCATCGTCGGTGGCTCGCCGGGCGATGTCGTCCGCGTCACGCGCCAGCCGTGCGACGCCCTGGATGGAGCGGTCGAGCTCGACTGCGCTGTTCGCCGCGCCGGCAATCGAGGAGGAGATGACGTCTGCGTTCTGAGCCACGCCGGAGACCGAGCGGGCGATCTCCTCCGCCGTCGTCGATACATCCTCGATCAGGTCGGTCATCCTCTCCGTGCTGGCGGTGACCTGCTCGATCGACGCCGCCATCTCATTGATCGAGCTCGCCGTCTGCGCCGCCGCACCGGCCATCCCGTCCGCGTTGTCCGCGACCCCGGTGATGGACTGGCTCATCTCCTCGATGGAGGTGGCGATCTCGGCTACGCTGGTAGCGAGCGCTTCTCCATCTTCGGTCACCTGCCGCACCGATGCCGCTACCTGGACGAGGCCGTTCGCCACCTGGTCGGCGGAGTCGTTCATCTCGCGTGCGGTCGCCGCCACCTGGGCGATCGAGCGGGAGGTCTCCTCGACGGAGCTGCTCGTTTCACTTACCGAGGTCGCGACGCTGGCGGCGTTCGCGGTGATCTGTTCGACCGAAGCGGCGAGCTCATTGATCGACGAGGCGAGTTCCTCCCCCGCCGAAGCCACCGCGCCGGCCCGACCGGCGGTGTCGGCGAGGGAGCGCGCGACCTCCTCGGTGGCATTGGCGGCGCTGTCGAGGAGCGCCGACTGGTTTCCGGCCCCATCGGTGGAGCGGGAGGAGGCGAGCGCTGCGTCCTCCGCGATGCGAGCGAGCGAGGCGCGGTCGACAGTCACAGAACCGTTGGCGGCATTCACCGAACCACGGGAGGCGCTTTCCTTTTTTCCGAAGATGCTCATTGCTTGCTTCAGTCCTCCTGGCCTTCCGGGCCGGATGGCGGGTTGATAGCCTCGGGGTCCACCTCGATCTTCAGGAGATGGGTCGTTCGCAGGATGAGGACGAGCCGTGCGCCAAGCTCTGCCATGCCCTCGATGTAGTCCCCACTCGTCCCGGCAATGTCGTCCGGCGGGCGCTGGATCGCGGCGGCTGGGATGGCGGCGAACTCCCGCGCGGTATCCACCAGCAGCGCCACGCTCCGCCCGCCACTGCAGACCACGACCAGGCGGGAACGAAGGGTCGTCTCGAGCTTCGGGAAGCCGAACCGGGCGCGCAGATTCACCACCGGGATCACCTGCCCTCGCGCCGAGACGACCCCCTCGACGAAGGCCGGCGCGTTCGGCACGGGCGTGATCGAGCTGACCATCTCGAGATGCCCGATGTCCCGGCTGGGGATCGCGTAGAGCGCACCTGCAACTTCACAGATGATGAATGCTTCTGCCCGGGCATCGGCTTCGCCGCCCTCTTCGATCCCCTCCGGGCCGGCCGGTTGCTCCGTCATCGTCTCAGACATGGTTGTACCGATTCGTACGCGGTGTCGCCTTCATCCTCCGCTCCTGCGCGACGGCGATGAGATCCGCAACATCGATGATGAGGCTGACCCTGCCATCCGGCAGCTCGGTGGCGCCCTGAACACCCCGCACTGCGACGAGGGGGTCGGTCAGCGGGCGGACGACGATCTCTCGAATGCCGACGGCCGCGTCGACGGCGATGCCGAGCGGCTGGTGCGAGCTCCCCACGACGAGCACCGTCAGATAGGCGCCGTCCGCCGAGGGCGTGCCGAAAATCTCCGCGAGCCGCATCACCGGAAGAACATTGCCGCGGTAGCGGATGACTTCATTGTTCTCGAAGGTGACGATTTCGCCGGCAGCGATCTGGAGGACCTCCAGGAGCGCCGGCTGCGGCACGGCCATCACCTGATCCCCGAGGCGCACGAGCAGAGCGTTGAGGATCATCAGGGTCAGCGGCAGCTCGATCGCGAAGTGCGCGCCCCGGCCCTCCTCCGTCGTGAGGATCAGCTCGCCCCCGAGTGCGCGCGTCGTGGAGCGCACGATGTCCATTCCGATGCCGCGCCCGCTCGCCCGGTCCGCGCCCGCGCTGGTCGAGAAGCCTGGCGTGCAGATGATGTCGAGCAGAGAGAAGTCGTCCAGATCCGGAGGAACATCGATGCCTTCACGCCGGGCCTTCTCCTCCACACGCACACGATCGATGCCCCGCCCATCATCGTCGATCCGGATAATGATGCGATCGCCGGACGCCTCCGCACCAAGATGGATCACACCCTGCTCGGGTTTCCCCTGCTCCCGCCGCTCAGCGGGCGGTTCGATGCCATGGCTGACTGCATTGCGGACGAGGTGGAGCAGCGGGTCCATCATCCGCTCCACGACCATCTTGTCGATCTCGGTATCCTGACCGGCCATCTCGATGCGGATCTGACGGCCTGAGTCGGCGACGAGATCCCGTACGACGAAGCGCATCCTCTCGAAGAGCTCGCCGACGGGAACCATCCTGACGCGCATGACGGCGCCGCGGAGGTCGCGAAGCTGACGCGCGAGCCTTTCGTCGAGGCGGGAGAGGGTATCGATATCGATTCCCGGGGCGCCCCCACCAGGCCCCGAGGGCGCCGCGCCGGAGATCAGCTCACGCAGGCGCCCCCGAGTCAGCACCATCTCGCCGATGAGGCGCATCAGCTCCTCCAGGCGGGACATCTCGACGCGGACGATGGCATTCGCGGCCTCATGCGCTTCCCCCTGCTGCCCGATCTGATCGTGCCTGGGCGCACGTGCCGATGTCGCATCCCGCGCGGGTCGATCCGGCTGGGCCGCCTCGGTCAGGGCCCCGGCAGGAAGCAGGGTCGCCGGATCGACGACCTTCCACTCCATTCCATCGCCGCGCCACTCGTCGGGGAGATCGGCGCTGTCGGCGGGGGCGGCCAGCAGAAAGCGGAAGGAGACGCCGCGGCCCGGAAGGACCCGCGGAGATGCGTGAAGGATCTCGCCGACCTCGCCCAGCCGGCCGCGGATCGCTTCCACGCCGATCCCGCGCTCGAGGAGAGCGGCGGAGGGGGTGAAGGCGACGTCGAGAAGGAGATGGCCCTCCGAAAGCGCGGCATCGAGGCGATAACGCTCGACTGCGGAGAGTCTCAGCTCTCCGTCGGCGATGTTATCTTCCGGCGCGGCGGCTGCTGCAGGGGTTGCGGCACCCTCTCCTCGCGGGCGCGGCTGCGCGCGCTCGACAAAGGCATCGACGTCGAGCGGGGCAGACCCGGACCGGCGTGCCGTCAGCGCCCGCTCGAGCAGCGCCACTCCCTCGAAGAGCGGGTCGAGCGAAAGGTCGGCGGGGAGGATGCCGCCCCGGGACGCGTCCCGTATCCAATCTTCGAGAAGGTGCGCGAGGCGCTCGGCTTCAGGGAAGCCGACCATCCCGGCGAGACCCTTTACCGTGTGGAGACTGCGGAGAATCGTCCGGAGGCTTTCCTCCGCCGGAGGGGAAGCGCGATCCTCCTCCTCCAGATAAAGCAGTCCGCGCCGTAGCAGGACGATGTGTTCTTCGCTCTCCGCGAAGAAATCGTCCATAAGGGGGCCGAGAAAGTCGTCAGACTTCACCCGGTCTCCTGGAGGAGACGGCGCACTTCGGGGACCAGGCTCGAGGGGGCGAAGGGTTTCGTGAGATAGGCCGACGCGCCCTCCTGCAGCGCGGCTTCCCGGCTCTCCGGGTCGCCCCGCGTGGTCAGCACGATGACCGGGGTCTTCTCGAAGGCGTGATGCGAGCGGACGAAGCGGAGCACCTCGATTCCATGCACGTCCGGCATGTTGAGATCGAGGACAACCAGATCGACCGGCTCGACCGACAATCGCTCGATCGCCTCAAGCCCGCTCTGCGCCTGGTCGAAGGCGATTCCCTGCACCTCGCGGAGGGCGGCCATCACCATGCGGCGCATGGTCGAGGAATCGTCGACCACCAGAACTTTGCGCATTGAAGCTATGAGAGGGAGCTGGATGTTTACCCCGGCAATCTAGGTTGAGGCCGAAGGGGTGTCTATGGCGTGACCCCAACCTCTCCGATGCAATAAACGCCTCCGCGGCCAACGCTCGGACCCGGCTGCTCAGGAGGTCGGGCCCCTCCCCGGTCCCGCCTATCGGCCGGGTTCCCACTCTGGCCGCGCGATAGATTCCCCCTCCCCTCCCTTTCTCCTTTCCCCGACGATCCGCATCTTGAGCACGAAAGCAGCACGCCTCGAGCACGAAGCCAGCAAGCCGCCCATCGATGGGGAACGCCCACCGGTACCCCATCGATCCGGACTCGCAACCCCCGCCGCACCGACTGAGGAGACGTTCATGACATTCAGGCTCGGCCTCGCCGGACTCGGCAGAATCCATCCCGTACACGCGGACGCCATCGCGCGCGTGCCGGAGCTCGAGGCCGTCGCTGCGTACGATCCCCGACCGGAAGCAGAGTGCCTCCTCCCCGGCGTCGTACGCGCGGAGACGCTCGATGCCCTCTTCGACCGGTCCGACATCGACGCCATCCTCGTCGCGGTCCCCACCCTCGATCACTACGACGTCACCCTCAGAGCGCTGACGGCAGGGCGGCACGTCCTGCTCGAGAAGCCGATCGCCGTAGACGCAAAGGATCTCGAGGCGATTTACACGACCGCGGATGCACAGCACCGCATCTGCTTCGCCATGCTCCACGACTCGGTCGGTGACGAGATCGTCCACTTCCAGGAGCAGCTCCTCCCCTCGCTCGCCCCCGAGCTGGGTCGCCTGCAGCGCGTCCATTCGGTCTACCACGACCCCTACGACGCGCGCGGCGAGCTCGAGCAGCGGCGCCCAGGCCTCGTCGGGAGCTGGCTCGACAGCGCGAGCAACGCCCTCAGCGTCGTCTGCTGCTTCGCCGACCGGCTCCAGCTGCAGGAGGCGGATATCCTCCTCGATTCACCCGGTTCTCCTGACCGGGAAGATGTGGAGGCGCGGGTGCGCTTCTCCGGCTTTGCCGTCGGCGCCGACGAATCCCACCCGGTCGCCGTGCACGTCGATACCAGCTGGCTCGAAGATCGTGGCGAAAAGGGCACACGCCTCTACTTCGAGCGAGGAACGGTCCTTCTCGAACATGACAGCCGCCGGATCACCATCGAGAGGGGCGACCAGAGTCAGATGATCGACCTTTCGAGCGACCTGGACAGGCTCCGGGCGCAGTACATCCGGGTTATGCGTGATTTCGCACGGAGCGCGACGGATGGCGAGGATAACCGCGCATTCGCCGCATCCGTCCATCACCCGCTTCTCAGTATATATGGCGATGAGCGGCTGACCCGGCGCTACCGTCTCACTCCCGGCGCGGCAACGTGACAAGCGGCGCCCGCGCGGGAACGCCCTGATGGCCGACCGACCCTCGTATCTCCTCGGCATCTCCGCCTTCTACCACGACAGCGCCGCCTGCCTCCTGCGCGACGGGGAGATCGTGGCGGCTGCGCAGGAGGAGCGCTTCAGCCGCATCAAAGGCGACGCCGACTTCCCACGTCAGGCGATCGACTTCTGTCTCCGTCGTGAGGGAATCGGGCTGTCGGACGTCCGGGCGGTGGCATTCTACGACAAGCCGCTGCTCAAGTTCGAGCGGATTCTCGAAACGTATCTGTCCGTCGCACCACGCGGGTTCGGCTCCTTTCTGAAGGCCGGCCCCCTCTGGATGAAAGACAAGCTCTACACCGACCGCACCATCCGGAAGGCGCTCGACGACTGGTCGGGCGACCTCCTCTATACCGAGCACCATGAATCGCACGCGGCGAGCGCCTTCTTCCCGTCGCCCTTCGAACACGCCGCGATTCTGACCGTCGACGGGGTTGGGGAGTGGGCGACGACCTCGATGGCGACGGGTTCGGGCAGCGGCATCGCGAAGATCGCGGAGATCCAGTGGCCCGATTCGCTCGGTCTGCTCTATTCGGCGTTCACCTATTATCTCGGGTTCAAGGTCAACTCGGGGGAGTACAAGGTGATGGGCCTCGCGCCCTATGGTGAGCCGAAGTACGTGGATCTCATCCTCTCCGAGCTTCTCGACCTGCGGGACGATGGCTCCTTCAGGCTGAACCAGAAATATTTCGGGTATCTGAGCGGCCTGACGATGACCAGCCCTGAATTCGACGAGCTGTTCAGGGGCCCGCCAAGGCAGCCGGAGTCGCCGCTGACCCAGCGGGACATGGACCTGGCGCGGTCCGTCCAGGCGGTCTGCGAAGAGATCATGCTGCGATTGGCACGCGAGATTCACCGCCGGACAGGGCTGCCCGACCTTTGCCTGGCAGGCGGCGTCGCGCTGAATGCCGTGGCGAATGGCCGAATCCAGCGGGAGGGGCCCTTCGACCGGATCTGGATTCAGCCGGCGGCGGGCGATGCGGGGGGTGCGCTCGGGGCTGCGCTGCTCGCGTGGCACCGGCATCTGGGCGGCGGACGGAAGATGGCGGTCCGAGAGGGACGCGACCCTGTGCCGGCGCCCGCATCGTCGGCGCCCGCATCGTCGGCGCCCGCATCGTCGGCACCCGCATCGTCGGCGCCGGCACCGTCGGTGCCCCACCCGGCGGACCCATCGCTTCCGGACGGGATGCATGGCAGCCTGCTGGGGCCCGACTTCACCCCGGACGAGACCGCCGCCGCACTTGCTCGCTTCGGCGCGGTATGGTCCGCCCCCGAACCCGCCGATCTCCCCGCCCGCGTTGCCGCCCTCCTCGCCGATGGAAAGGTGGTCGGCTGGTTCGCCGGCCGGATGGAGTTCGGGCCCCGGGCACTCGGCGCGCGCAGCATCCTCGCCGATCCGAGAAGACCGGAGATGCAGTCGGAGCTGAACCTCAAGACGAAGTTCCGCGAAGGTTTCCGGCCCTTCGCGCCCGTCGTGCTGAAGGAGCGCGCTGCGGACTACTTCGATCTGGCGGGGGACTCCCCCTATATGCTCATCGTCGCGCCGGTCGCTGAAGCGCACAGAAGAGCACCACCCGACGCGGCGGGCGAGGCACGAGGTTTCGATCTCCTGAAAGCCCCCCGCTCCGACATCCCGGCGGTCACGCACGTCGACTTCTCCGCGCGGATCCAGACGGTCGGCCCCGGGGACAATCCGCCCTTCCGCGCGCTGCTCGAGCAGTTCGAGGCACTCACCGGCTGCCCGGTGCTCGTCAACACCTCCTTCAACGTCCGTGGCGAGCCGATCGTCTGCACGCCGGAGG
>CAYRLB010000066.1:0-14635 GCA_964424945.1 uncultured Gemmatimonas sp. | reverse complement strand
GGTAGTCCTTCAGTTCATCCAACATAAGGTTCAGAATCTGGGCCTGACGGCCGGCCGCCCGTCGTATCCCCGTCGCATCGTACATGATGACGAGGGAGAAGAAAGTCACTGCTCCGAAGAGGGGCGTTCCCCACCCGGAACCGAGTCCGACCGCAACGGTCAGCGCAGTCACCGACGCGGAATGGGCGGAAGGCATCCCGCCCGTCCCGACCAGCCGCGTAAAATCTGCACGACCTCTGGCAGCCCAGAAGAAGAAAAACTTGAAGAGCTGGACGCTCAGCATCGCCACCACCGCCAGCACCAGTGGCGGGTTGAACTCCACGACCTTGCCGATCATCGCCCCCGCTCGACCACGAAGTCCGCCAGGTCGAAAAGCTCGGCCGACTGAAAGTCTCCGAGCGCCCGCTTCGCGTCCGAGGAAGCCTGCCTCGCCAGTGAGCGGGCAGCTTCCAGGCCGAAGAGCGAAGGGTAGGAAGATTTCCGAAGTTCCACATCCCGTCCGGCCATCTTGCCGAGGCGCTCCGAAACCCCTTCCACATCGAGCACATCATCGGCAATCTGGAAGGCGAGCCCGAGGTATTCGCCATACGCGGTCAGCCGCGCGAGTGTCTCCTCGTCGGCACCACCGGAGATGGCCCCGATGCGCAGACTGCAGGCGAGCAGGGCGCCCGTTTTCTTCCGATGAATGCTTTCGAGCTGCTCCGCACCGAGCTCCCTGCCCTCCGCCTCGAGGTCCATCAGCTGGCCGCCGACCATTCCCCGGGATCCGGACGCCGCGGCGAGTTCAGCCACCATGCGGGCGCCGACCTTCGCGTCGTGTCCGAGCAGCTTCGATGCCTGAAGGAGGACGCGCATCGCGGCAGGGATCAGCACAGCGCCTGCGATCGCCGCCTGGCGCACATCGAAGGCACGATGCAGTGTCGGCCGCCCACGCCGCAGGTCATCGTCGTCCATGCACGGGAGGTCGTCGTGGACGAGCGAGTAGGTGTGCACGATCTCGATCGCGCAGGCCAGCTCGTACAGTGCCTCAGGCAGCGTGCGCGGATCCGCACCGGCAGCGACGGCGTGCGCAAGCACGCACAGGGTCGGCCGCAGACGCTTTCCCGATGTCGACAGCGCGTATGAAACGGGTGGCCGCAGAACCGGGTCGATGTCGTCCTGGATGCTGCGTGAAACGCGTTCGAGGGCAGCCTCGAGCCGGGGGCGCCCTTCGTCGAGGAAGGAAGCCCCTCCCGAAATCCGTGAAGACGGCGATTGCAGCGCCAGGTCGCTATCCCTGCCTTTCACCGGCGCTGATCCTGGAGGTCGAGCCGTCCTCGTGCAGCTTCTCGATGCGGACCTCGGCCTCGCGGATCACCCCCTCGGCCAGGCGCAGAAGGCGGATCCCCTCCTCGTATAGCGCGAGGGCGTTATCGAGCTCGATTTCGCCCCCTTCAAGGGAGCGGGTAATCTGCTCGAGACGATCCAGAGCTTCTTCGAGCGACTGGCGTTCTGAAGGCATCGACAGCGTAGATTCAATCGTTCTGGTTACGAGCTGAGCACCTGATGCGACAAGGCTTCGCATCGGGATAGCGACTCCATAGGGCGAAGTCTGGAACGGGGAGCCGAGTACCCTAGCTTTCGCCTTCCTTCGTCTTCGGGTCATCCACCCGGCAGCGTATCGATCCATCCTGGACCCGGAGCACGAAGGGCGCATCCGGCGCGAATTCCTCAGCCCTGCGGAGGATCCGCCCTTCCGTCGAAAGGGGCACCGCGTAGCCTCGCGAAAACGCGGCCAATGGCGAAACGGCTTCAAGCTGGCGCGCCGCGAGGGTGAGCTGTTCCCGTCGGCGGGCGAACGCGCGCGCCTGTGACGTCGCCAGGCGATCCCATGCCGCGTCGACCTGTTCCGCCGCACGGCCGAGGCAGCCGGCGATTCCGCGGCTGAGCCGCCAGCCATCCTTCTGGAGGCCCCGCCAGATTTCGACGCGATCCTGAACTGCAGCTTCCGCGGCGGCCGACGGCGTTGGAGCGCGGAAGTCCGAGACGAGGTCGGCGATCGTCACATCGGTTTCATGGCCGACCGCCGAAATGACGGGGACCGGGCAGTCGGCGATCGAGCGGGCGACGAGTTCCTCATTGAACGCCCACAGATCCTCGATCGATCCGCCCCCGCGCCCGACGATGATGACATCCGCCTCCCCCCTGGCGGCCATCAGCCGGATCGCCCTCGCGATCTCATGGGCAGACCCGTCCCCCTGCACCCGGCACCCCGCCAGAAGCACGCGCGTCCAGGGAGCCCGTCGGCGGATGACGTTGACGATGTCCTGGAAAACCGCGCCGCTCGGAGATGTCACAACGCCGACCGTTTCCGGGAATCGCGGGAGCGGCCGCTTCCGGGAAGGCGCCGTAAGCCCCTCCGATTCGAGCTTCCGACGAAGCTGATCGAGCGCGAGCTTCCACAGCCCCTCGCCCTTCGCCTCCACCCGTGTCACGACGAACTGGAAGTCGCCGCGTGAGGGGTAGATGGTCAGGCGGCCGAACGCCCGGACGGCCATCCCCTCCTCCGGGCTGGTCGGCAGCCTGCGTGCCTCGTCCCGCCACATGACGCACTTCAGCTGAGCATTCGCGTCACGCAGCGTGAAATAGCAGTGGCCGGATCGCGCGCGCGTGAAGTTGGCGATCTCGCCGCTGATCCAGAGTGGCGGGAATACACCATCCAGGAGTTCGCGTGCGGCTTCGTTCGCCTGGGAGACCGTCCATTCATCTCCGGCCCTCGCGCCGGCAGCGCGGAGACTGTCCAGCGGCAGATCCGCATAGGTGCGTGGGGATGCCGAGCCCTGCCCGGAGCGGGGCTCTCCGACCTTCGCGTTGCTGACCGTGCTGAACAGATCCATTTCCATCTGCTTCGTTTCTCCAGCTCAGGACTTCTGCTCGACGACGCTAGCGCGACGCTGCGAAACGTCGGGCCGCCTCGAGTGTGTTCGAGAGGAGCATCGCAATCGTCATCGGCCCGACCCCGCCGGGTACGGGGGTCATTGCCGATGCGAGCGGACTCACACTCTCGACGTCGACGTCACCAACGATCCTGTACCCTGAAGGAGCGTCAGGGTCGCTGACGCGGTTCGTTCCCACATCGATGACCACCACGCCCGGCTTCACCATGTCCCCGGTGATCATCCCCGGTTTCCCCACCGCCACGACGAGGATGTCCGCATTTCGCGTATGCTGCGCGAGGTCTCTCGTGTATCGGTGGGTGACCGTCACCGTTGCGTTCGGACCAGGCGCCATCAGCAGGGATGCCAGCGGCTTGCTGACGATGAGGCTGCGCCCGACGATGACGACGTTCCGACCCTCGGTCGGAATCTCTTCCCGCCTGAACAGCTCCATGATTCCTGCCGGTGTGGCCGGAACGAACCCCGCCGGGTCCCCGACGAACGCCCGGCCCGCGTTCAGCGGGTGGAAGCCGTCGACGTCCTTGGAGGGATGCACCCGCTCCAGAACCTCCTTGTAGGGAAGATGGAGGGGGAGGGGGAGCTGAACGAGAATACCGTGGATCTCCGGGTCGGCATTGAGCCGGTCGACGGTGGCGAAAAGCTCCTCGACCGTGACATCCTCGGGAAGGACATGGCTGCGGCTGAGCATCCCGACCTGCTCACACGTCCGGACCTTCATCCGCACATAGACCTCGCTCGCGGGATCCGAGCCGACCAGTACCACGGCGAGCCCCGGGACGACGCCTTTCTGACGGAGCTCGGCCACACCGGCGGCTACCTCTTCGCGAACCTGCCGCCCCACCTCGGTTCCATTTATGATCCGCATACCTGCTACGTCCTTGATGATGAACGCTGAGAAAGAGGTGAATCCCGCGCCGGCCGCCCCGTCGCGGAATGACGCCGGCGCCTGCTACAGCCGGCCGAAAGCACCTTCCAGCGCGCGCTCGTAGGGCACGCTCACCCGCTCGATCGAACGCGCACGACCACTGCTCTCGTCCACGTCGACCACGGCGCCCTGAAGGTGCAGCTCCGAATCGGCCGGCTGCATGCGCTCGCCGCGCGATTGAAGAAGCTGGCGGTGGAGCGAGATCTCCGTCTTCATCCCGATGATGCCCCCGAGCGAACCGGTGAGGCCGAGATCGGTCATGAAGGCAGTGCCACCCGGGAAGATGCGCTCGTCCGCGGTCTGCACATGCGTGTGCGTCCCGACGACTGCCGCAACGCGACCGTCCAGGAAACGGCCCATCGCCTGCTTCTCCGAGGTGGCCTCGGCGTGGATCTCCACAACCGCAAAGTCACACTCGGTCTTCACCCGGTCGAGAAGTGTGCCGACCACCTGAAACGGGTCGTCGATCGCGGGCATGAAGACGCGCCCCTGCACATTCAGCACGGCAACGCGGACACCGGCGACGGTGACCACCACATCTCCCCGCCCCGGGTTGCCGGGCGGATAGTTGGCGGGCCGGAGCAGGCGCGGCTCCTTCTCGAGGAGGGGGATGATCTCCTTCTTGTCCCAGACGTGGTTCCCGGTCGTGATCACATGAACGCCGAGATCGAAGAGCTCCCTGACGACCTCGGGCGTGATGCCGAAGCCGCCGGCGCTGTTCTCGCCATTCGTGACCACCATGTCGGCCCGGGTCTCGGCCTGTACAAGACGCAGCAGCCCCTTGGCGACCTTCCGCCCGGGGCTGCCGATGATATCCGCTACGAAAAGTATCCGCATGACTTCAACCGACCATCTCTGGATCCGGGGCGACAAGCTTGAGGAAATGAAGCGTCTTCCACCCGGCCAGCCGGGTGCAGCCCCGATCTTCCTCTCAAGCCGTTAACGGAAGCACTCCGAACGCCGGAGCGCAACTTATCACCTCGCGAAATCCACCGCTCTCGTCTCCCTGATCACAACGACCTTGATCTGACCGGGATACTGAAGCTCCTGCTCGATCCGTCGGGCGATCTCCTCGCTGAGTCGAGCCATTTCATCGTCGGATATGACCTCCGGCGTGACGAGAATGCGCAGCTCGCGGCCGGCCTGGATCGCGAAGCAGCGCTCGACACCCGGCAGTGAAGTCGCAATCTCCTCCAGACGCTCCAGCCGCTTCACATAAGTTTCGAAGTTCTCCCGCCTGGCGCCGGGCCGGGAACCGGATATCGCATCGGCGGCGGTGACGAGGAAGGACTCGGGGTAGCGGTGCGGCTCTTCGTCGTGGTGCGCCTTGATCGCGTTCAGTACGTGATCCGACTCGTTGTACTTCTTGCAGAGCTGGTAGCCAAGCTCGACGTGTGTCCCCTCGTGCTCGTGGGTGAGACCCTTCCCGACATCGTGGAGGAGCCCCATCCGCTTCGCGATGGTGACATCGAAGCCCATCTCTGCCGCCATGCTGCCCGCCAGAAGCGCGACCTCCTTGGAGTGCAGAAGCTGGTTCTGGCCGTAGGATGTCCGGAACTTAAGCCGGCCAAGGACCTTCACGATCTCGGGATGAAGCCCGTGCAGGCCCAGCTCGTACAGGACCTCCTCGGCGGCTTCCTGCATCCCGTTCTCTACCTCCTTGCGGCTCTTCAGCACCACATCATCGATGCGACCCGGATGGATGCGACCGTCCGAGACGAGCTTCTCGAGTGCGATGCGCGCCGTTTCGCGGCGGATCGGGTCGAAGCCCGAAAGGACGACGGCTTCCGGGGTATCATCGATGATGACGTCGATGCCGGTCGCCTGCTCGAATGCGCGGATGTTGCGCCCTTCCCGTCCGATGATGCGGCCCTTCATCTCGTCTGAGGGCAGCGCCACGACCGAGACCGTCGTTTCGGCGGTGTGATCGGCGGCGATCCTCTGGATCGCGAGGGAGATGATCTTCTTCGCCTCGCGCTCGGCGTCCCGACGCGCTTCTTCCTTGATTTCGCGCAGACGCTGGGCGGCTTCGGCTTTGGCCGCGTCCTCGAGGCCCGCCATCAGCTGGCGCCGGGCTTCCTCGGCGCTCAGGCCAGCGAGGGCCTCCAGTCGTTGCTGGACCTCCAGCTCTCTGCGCCTGATCGCATCGGTTCGCGCGTCGAGTCCGGCCTCGGCCTCGTTGAGCGCGGCAAGTCGCTCCTCCTGGGCATGGACCTTCTCATCGAGAAGAAGAAACTTCCGATCGAGAATTTCTTCCCGCTCCTGGATGCGGCGCTCCGTCCGCTCGACATCTTCGCGGCGGCGCGTCTCCTCGCGCTCCCATTCCTCCTTCGCGCGAAACGCGGCTTCCTTCCCCATGAGCACCTCCGCCTTCCGGAGGTTCTCTGCGTCGGTTTCAGCCTTCGCGAGGATGCGGGCGACTTCTTCCTCGGCGGTGCCTCGAGCCCGCCGAAGACGGCTCTGTTCAACCGATCTGCCGCCGATGAATCCGGCGAGACCGGCCACTACCGCCGCCACTAACGCGGCAAGCAGGATGTTCATGTAAATATAGTTGTCGCGGGATCAGAGACCCGGGTGTTTCGCAAAACGAAACCCACGCACCATTCCGACCGTCACCTGGTCCTCGCGGCGGCTCTTGTCGATGCGGAGACGTGGAGCGCTTGGCGGAGCTTTCGGCGGGACGCCGATGGGGACCGGGCATCAACAGGCCCGGAGGGCGCAGGGCAGGACACAATGCAGTAGGAACATAGACCATTTCCGAGAAATTACGCAACCCCTCCGACGCTCGGGAATTACGTGATCTGTCTCGGAATCCGGATGGTCCGGGCGCACGATTGAAAGAACAGAAAAACGGGCGGATCAGCAGGTCGGGAGCGGCGGGCGTAACGGGGCGAAGGGCCCGGGTGGTCAGGCCTCCGGAGCTCGGGTCTCCTGCTCCGGCACCTTCAGATGCGCATCTTCCAGCAGAACGCTCAGGCTTTCGGCGCGCTCCGCGATTTCCGCGCGCAATCGCGCGATCTCGTCACGCGCGCGGAAGAGCTCGTCAGTGATGGTGAGACCGGCCAGGATGGCGGTTTTGTGTGGCTCGAGCGTATTCCCCGCCCCGATGGCCCGGATCGTCGAATCGAGATGCGCGGCGACCATCTGCGTATACTCGGCGGTCGCATCGGACCGGAGGGTGTGGCGCTCCCCTCCGATCTCGACCGTCACGCTCTGACGGGTGATAGGTCGTTCGCTCATGGCTCCAGCTTCAGCGCGGACAGCTTCTGCATGAGCCCGGTGATGCGCTTCCGGGCCTGCCCCATTCGCCCGCGAAGGGCGGCGTTGTCGATGCGAAGCTGGTCGAGCTCGGCAAGGACCTGATCCAGATCCGTACGGTCAGCCCTGAGTTCGTCCAGGGCTGCGCTCAGTTCGGCGATCGTTTCCCGCGCGTTCCGATACAGACGTTCCCGCTCGACCAGGGCGTCCGCGGCACCCTTTGCCGCTCGCTCCAGCCGGGCCCATTCGGGGCTCGGGACATCCGTTCGTTCAGCGGCGTTCGACATTCAGCTCCTTGTGGAGCGCCTGGAGGATATCACCCGTGACCGCATCCACCTCGGCGTCGGTGAGCGTGCGTTCGGCGTGACGGAAGCGCAGGCGCCAGGCGACGCTTCGGGTCCCTTCCGGTATTCCCTTCCCTTCGTACAGGTCGAAGGCGCGCAGGTCCTCCAGGAGCGGACCGCCCCGATCGCGGACGATCCTCTCCACATCCGCGGCTGAAATACCCGGCTCCAGCACCAGGGCGAGATCCCGCTCCACAGAGGGGAACGCAGGGAGCGGAGAAAAGAGCCGATCCGCCGCAGTGGCGGGGACATCGGCGAGGCTCAACTCGAGCAGCCAGAGATCCTCGGCCCACGCAGGTGCATCGAGGTGTTCTGCCGCGACCCGACCCGCCCATCCGATGACCTGTCCGTCCTGCTTCACCAGAAGAAGCCCTTCACCGGACGCGATCGGCTCGATCGGATGCGCATCGGCTTGCAGAGCGAGCGAAGCGCCTACCTGAGTTGCGATGACCTCTGCAAGCCCCTTGAGGTCCCAGAAATCATAGGGCTTGGACTGCGCGCTCCAATGAAGGGGTGCGTCAGGGCCACTGAAGATGGCCGCAACCCGGAACTCCTCTCCTTCCAGATCCGACTTGCTCGCGCTGAAGACAGTGCCGAACTCATATAGTCGGATCGAGCGGACACCACGGGCCCAGTTGTACTCCGCTCGTCTCAGCAGGCCGTGCGCCAGATCGTCGCGGAGATGGCTTTCCTCGGCCGAAAGGGGGTTGAGAATCGGAACCCGATCCGGGCCAGCGGGCGCGAACGCCGCCGTCCGCGCCTCGAGGAAACCCCACCCGTTGAAGATGTCCGCGATGCCCTGCCGGATCGACACGAGGGGGTCGGCCGGCACGCGCCCGGGGCGATACGGCCGGATCCCGCTGTCGAAGCTGTCATACCCGCGGCGCCGGGCCACCTCTTCGATCACATCGATCTCGCGGGAGACGTCCGGTCGGAAGCCGGGGATCCTCACCGTCAGCCGCTCCTCCGACCCTTCGACCTGAAAGCCGATGGGTGACAGTAGCGCACGGACCTCGTCTGCTTCGACCTGCACACCGAGTACCCGCTCAATACGACCAAGCCGAAGTTCGACGACCCGCTCTGCCAGAGGCTCCGGCTGATTGTCCGCGATGGAACCGACGACATCTCCACCGGCTATGGCGCGAATCAGCTCGATGACTCTCCCGGTCGCCTGCAGCTGAAGCGTGGGGTCGACACCACGCTCGTAGCGATGCGATGCATCTGTCGAAAGGCCCGCCTTCTTTGCCGTCGAACGGACCCGCCGCGGATCGAAGAGCGCGCATTCGAGAAGAAGCCGTTCCGTCGTCGGGCCCACCTCGGATTCCTCGCCCCCCATGATGCCCGCGAGCGCTATGGGCCGATCGCGATCCGCAATCACGATCGCTTCCTCGCTGAGGGCACGCTCCACGCCATCAAGTGTGCGCAGCATTTCGCCGGCGCGCGCGCGACGCACATGGATCTCCGGCCCGGCCAGCTTGTCGAGGTCGAAAGCGTGCAGAGGCTGGCCTAGCTCATGGAGCACGTAGTTCGTGGCATCCACGACATTGTTGATGGGCCGGACTCCGATCGCGCGAAGACGTCCTGCGAGCCATTCGGGCGATGGCCGCACCTCCACATTCTCCAGAACCGCCGCAACGTAGCGGGGGCAATCTTCCGCATGGTCGATCGTCACCCGGATGGCCGGGAGCGTCACCTGTCCCTGCCCCGAGACGACTTCGAGCGGCCGGGAGGGGGGAGCATCCGGGAAAGCGGGGAGCGAGACCTCTGCCGCTCCCCCCGTTGCAAGTTCCCTTGCAACTCCCAGGTGCGAGAGAAGGTCGGACCGGTTGGGCGTGATGTCGAGCTCCAGCCGCCAGTCGGCGAGCCCCGTCGCCTCGAGGAAGCTGGCGCCCGGGGTGAGGTCGCCGTGCAACGTCATCAGGCCGGTATGGTCCTTCCCGAGGCCGAGCTCGCGGGCGGAGCAGAGCATCCCCTCGGAGCGTTCGCCGCGAAGCTTCGCCTTCCTGATCTCGATCCCACCCGGCAGGCGGGCTCCGATCGGCGCGAAGGGATACAGCCCCCCAGCTTCCACGTTCGGCGCTCCGCACACCACCTGGACCGGTTCGGCAGCACCCGACTGCACCGTGCAGATCCGCAGGCGGTCGGCATTCGGGTGGGGCTGTACATCGACAACCTTCCCGATGACGAGATCCCCGAGGTCCGCACCGATATCTGTCATATCGTCCACCGGTGCGCCGAGCATTCCCAGACGGCGCGCGATCTCTTCAGGCGTGTCGCTGATTCCGGGTGCAAGAGCCTTCAACCAGAGATACGAAACGTTCATGCGAAAAACCTCGGCTCGAGCACCATTCCCCGGAAAGCGCTGCTGGAAGTAAGGCCCGTTCTGCGACGGGCGGATTCATATTTCGTGGCCGCCGGAGTTGGGGATGCCACCCACTCGCCGGCCGGAAGAGCGCGACCCGGAGCGGACCGCGGGCAGTACTTCTCCTGCCTAGCGGCCGACGGTCGCGTCACAGCCACTGCTCCAGGAAGCGCATATCATTCTCATAGAGCAGCCGGATGTCGGGAATCCGGTAGCGCTGCATCGCGATCCGCGCCGGACCCATGCCGAAGGCGAAGCCGGTATAGCGCTCGGGATCGTAGCCGACTGCTTCGAAAACCGCCGGGTCGACCATTCCTGCGCCCATGATCTCCATCCACCCGGTCCGCTTGCACGCGCTGCATCCGTTTCCGCTGCAGAGCTGACAGGAGACGTCGACCTCGGCGGAGGGTTCGGTGAATGGGAAGAAGGATGGCCGGAAGCGCGTCCGGGTCTCGGGGCCGAACAGGCGCCGTGCGAACTCGGCGAGCGTCGCCTTGAGGTCGAGAAAGGTGATGTCCTCATCGACGGCAAGCCCTTCGATCTGCTCGAAAGCGGGCGCGTGCGAGGCATCGAACGGGTCCCGCCGATACGCCATTCCGGGAACCACAACGCGGATGGGAGGCTGGAACTTCTCCATCACACGTGCCTGTACCGGCGATGTATGTGTGCGGAGCACAATGCCTTCAGCGAGATAGAAGGTATCGTGCATGTCGGCCGCCGGATGGTCGAGCGGCGTGTTCAGCTTCGTGAAGTTGTAGCCGAGCGTCTCCACTTCGGGCCCTCGCACCCGGGCGAACCCCAGCCCCTCGAGGATTCCGCAGATCTCCTCGATGACCTGTGTAACCGGATGGACCCCGCCTTTCCAGCGCTCGCGTCCCGGAAGGGTGAGATCGATCCCGGAAGACGTTTCGATCTGCTGAAAAGCTTCCGCGCGCTCCTCCAGGCGGGCCGAAAGCGCCTCCTTCACCCGGTTCGCCTCCGCCCCGACCTGTGGGCGAAGCTCGGGGGGCATCTTTCCGAGCTCCCGAAGGATTCCGGTAAGCCGGCCCTTCCGGCCGATGAGTTCGACGCGGAGCTGCTCCACGGCCTCGGCAGACGGGGCAACCGCAATCGCGGATGCGCCCTCCTCTTCGAGGCCTTTCAACTGTTCGATAAGGTCGGTCGACATGCGTTCTCTCTGACAGGCCCTTTAATGGAGCAGGCAATCTGATGATGGCAGGAGGCTTTGGCTACCCCTCACCCCGCTGTCGCAACCCCTTCGGATAATGATTCTTTATCGTCCGACCCACCCGCTTTCCCCAGCCGAGCGAGAAGCCGTCCACCGCAACCGGGAGCCAGCCCGGAGGCCCCTCATGCTCGATCGGGTGTCCCCTGAGATACTGCTGCACCCGCGGATCGCCCGACTCGAGGGTCGCACATCGCGCGAACTTCGGGGCGGGGGCAGCCAGCGCAAGAGCGTGCGCAGGCTCGAACCGCCCACGCTGCAACGTTCCGAGAAGGAGCCCCGACCGGAGCACTCTCAGTGGTGCCGTGTCGGGAGATTCTTCCGGCAGCAGATAGACCTTCTCGCCGATCCGCCGAAGGAGGTGGGGTGCCGGCAGTCCCTCGGGGAGCAGGTCGTCGACGAATGTCTGAAGTATCGCCCCTCCTGCTCGCTCCAGCGGTTCCATTCGATCGGGCCGCACCTCGTCGGGATCTCCTGGCTCGCGGGCGAGAACCGCAATGAAGTGGCCGGCCCCCGGGAAATGGTGGGGCCAGAGTCGGATGGTGCCGCCGGTGCTTCGACCGATCGTCACCGGCGTGCCGCCATCGATCGTCGGCAGGGGAGCCGGGCTGAACATCGGGTTGTGTTCCAGGAAACGCTCGAGGACCTCCTCATTCTCTTCCCGCGAGAAGGTACACGTCGAGTAGATGAGCCGCCCTCCGGGCGCCACAAGTCTTGAGGCGACGTCCAGCAGCTCGTCCTGCCTGCGAGCACAGCCGGCCACGGCGTCGACACTCCAGTCGGCGCGCGCGGCAGCGCTCTTGTGGAACATCGATTCACCCGAGCAGGGCGCATCCACGAGAACCCGATCGAACCACGCGCCGAAATGGTTCGCCAGCCGCTGAGGGCTCTCCGAGGTGACGAAAGCATTCCGCACCCCGCATCGCTCGATATTGGAGAGAAGATCGCGGGCGCGCGACGCATTGACGTCATTTGCAACCAGCACTCCCCTGCCCTGCATCAGCGCCGCAACATGGGTCGCCTTCCCTCCCGGCGCTGCGCTGAGATCCAGCACTTTCTCTCCCGGCTGCGGCGCCACGACAGCGCCGACCACCATCGCCCCGGGATCCTGCAGATAGTAGAGCCCGGCCGCATGGTAGGGATGCCGTCCCGGGGCTCGATCCGCATCCAGCAGAAAGGCTTCCTGCGGAAAGGGCGCACGCGTCACCGGAAAGGGAGCGATCCTCTCGAAATCGCTGGCCGAAAGGCGCAGCGAGTTTACACGCAGTCCCTCGGCCGGGTGTTCCAGCGCGCGCATGAATGCGGGAAACTCGGCGCCAAGGCTCCCCTCCATCCTGTCGCTGAACGCCGAAGGGATCGGGATCGAACTATCTGCCATCGAGGATGAAAAGGGTCAGTCGCTCCAGAAGCCATGCCCGAGGCACAGATCGGCGCGCTCGCGGAGGGCGGCGGTAGGCGTACCTGTGTGCATGGAGCGGTCAGCCGATCTGCATGGTGGAAGTAGAAAAGGTGGCGTGAAGCCTTGAGCTCCCCGCCACCTTTTCATGCCATCGTCCTGCCGAGTCGATCTCAGTTCAGCTTCGCGCGTGCGGCGTCAGCCAGGGTCGAGAAGGCGTTCGGGTCACGGATCGCAAGGTCTGCAAGCTGCTTCCGGTTGATCTCGATACCGGCCAGCTTGAGGCCGTTCATGAACCGCGAGTAGGACAGGTCGTGCTGCCGGGCAGCCGCATTGATCCGGACGATCCAGAGACGGCGGAAGTCGCGCTTGCGATTCTTCCGGTCCCGATAGGCGTATGCCCAACCCCGTTCAACCGCTTCCTTTGCCGTCTTGTACAGATTCTTGCGCCGGCCGAAATAGCCCTTGGCGTGCTTCAGAATCTTGTTCTTGCGCTTCAGGCGCGCGACGTTTGTGCTAACGCGTGGCATGGTTCACTCCAAACTCGGATAAGGTCGTCGAATACGTTAGCAGGCGAGAAGGCGCTTCACGCGCTTTTCATCCGCCTTCGAAATCAGGGCGGACTGCCGGAGGTGCCGCTTCCGCTTCGGCGTCTTCTTCGTAAGGATGTGGCTGGTGTAAGCCTGCCCGCGCTTCACCCGTCCCGTACCCGTCTTCTTGAACCGCTTTGCCGCACCGCGGTGCGATTTCATCTTCGGCATGACTTCGCTCTCGACGTTGATCGGTATCGTCGCGATACCGCGTTTAAACCTGCTTGAGGGGCGCCAGTACCATGGTCATGCTGCGCGCCTCCATCATCGGTGACGACTCTATCTTTCCCAGGTCCTCGACCTCCTTCGCCATACGGTCGAGCACTACCCGTCCCAGCTCCGGATGCGCCATCTGTCGGCCACGGAACATCATCGTGACCTTGACCTTGTTGCCCTCTTCGAGGAAGCGTCGTGCGTGACGCTTCTTGAACTCGAAGTCATGCTCCTCGATCCCCGGCCTGAGCTTGACCTCCTTGAGCTCCACGCGGTGCTGCTTCTTCCGCGCGTCGCGAGCCTTCCGCTGCTCCTCGTAACGAAACTTGCCGTAATCCATGATCCGGCAGACAGGTGGCCGAGCCAGCGGAGCAACCTCCACCAGGTCCAGCCCTCGTTCTTCTGCTACCTCCAGGGCCTTCTCGATTGGAAGAATGCCGAGCTGCTCACCCTCGGGGTCGATCACTCGAACCGGGCTGATCCGGATCTGCTGGTTTACACGCGTTCTCTCGTTTATGGGCGTCGCTCTCCTGAGGAGGTCACAAAAAAAGGCCCGCACTCTATGCGGGCCTCGAAAGTATGGCCGCGCGCAGCACCCCTCAACAGGATGTGCCCGCGGTCATCATTCCAGAGACCCGGCGGCATCGCACGGTGGCGAGCCGACAGGTGGGGACCGAAGTCCCGCTTGCCGGATTGTGCACTGAATCTATCGGCCCGAGCGAAGAGGGTCAAGCCGGCTGTTTGCCGGCCCCGTCACTTCGTGCCGCCGAGCCTCTCCTACGACGCCTCGGCGGACGCCGCACCCTCATCCCCGAAGCCCACGACGAGCGTGCGCGACGCGATCTGCTCCCGCAGCCGCCGGCTGAACTCATCACGAGTAAGGACCTCCTGCTTCCTCCCCGCTCCGCGGACCCGGACAGCGACACTCCCCGACTCGGCCTCCCTCGCCCCGATCACGGCCATGTACGGGACCTTCATGGTCTCCGCTTCCCGGATCTTGTAGTTCAGGGTCTCGCTTCGGTCGTCGATCTCGGCGCGGATTCCCGCCTCGTTAAGCTCCCGGACAAGATCCAGCGCGCTTTCATTCTGGTCGTCCGAGATCGGCAGTACGGCAACCTGAACCGGCGAAAGCCAGAGCGGGAAGGCGCCGGCGAAGTGCTCGATGAGAATTGCGATGAAGCGTTCGAACGACCCGAAAACCGCTCGGTGGATGACGACCGGTCGATGCTCCCGGTTGTCCTCACCGATATATCCGAGATCGAAGCGTTCGGGCGCGTTGTAGTCGAGCTGAATCGTGCCCAGCTGCCACGTCCGACCGATCGAATCAGAGACGTCGAAGTCGATCTTCGGGCCGTAGAAGGCGCCGTCGCCCTCCTTCAGCTCGTA
>CAYRLB010000065.1:0-14910 GCA_964424945.1 uncultured Gemmatimonas sp. | reverse complement strand
GGACGATCGATGACGCGCTCGAGCTCTACAATGTGGAGGGCTGGGGCGTAGGCTACTTCGGCATCAATCAGAAGGGTCATGTAACGGTTCACCCGACGAAGAACCCGGAGGGTGGCCTCGACCTTTTCGAGCTTTCCCAGGATCTGGAGGCGCAGGGGGTGGCGATGCCTCTTCTCCTGCGATTCTCCGATATCCTTCGTACCCGCGTGGAGTCTCTGTCGCAGCGGTTCCAGCGCGCGATCGAGGAGTTCGACTACGAAGGCAAGTACACCACGATCTACCCGATCAAGGTCAATCAGCAGCGGCATGTGGTCGAGGAGATCCTCGAGTTCGGGCGTCCATACGGCGTGGGGCTCGAGGTCGGAAGCAAGCCGGAGCTGCAGGCGGTTCTCGCGCTGACGGAGCGCACGGATCATGTGATCGTCTGCAATGGCTACAAGGACGAGGAGTTCATCCGCCTCGCGCTGATGGGCCAGAAGCTCGGCCATACCGTCTTCGTCGTCGTCGAGAAGATCAATGAGATCGACCTTCTCCTGCGTGTCGCGGAGGAGATGGAGGTGAAGCCGACGATCGGGGTTCGGATCAAGCTGGCATCGGGTGGGTCGGGCAAGTGGGCGGCGACGGCGGGCGAACGGAGCAAGTTCGGCCTCAATGCGTCGCAGCTGATGACGGTCATCGAGAAGCTGCGCGCCGCCGGGAAGCTCGACACACTGCAGCTTATTCACTTCCACCTCGGCTCCCAGATTCCGGACATCCGGAATGTGAAGACGGCAATGGCAGAGGTGAGCCGCTACTACGTCGAGCTGCGCGAGCTCGGTGTCGACGTGAACTATGTCGATGTAGGGGGCGGGCTCGGGGTGGATTATGACGGAAGCCGGTCGACCGCGAACGCCAGCGTCAACTATTCGGTTCAGGAGTACGCGAACGACATCATCTATTCCCTGGCCGAGGCGTGCCGCGGCAACGAAGTGCCGATGCCGAACGTGATCTCGGAGTCGGGACGCGCACTGACGGCGCACCATGCGCTCCTCCTGATCAACGTCATCGACCTCGAGACACAGCTCGTCGATGTCGTCGATCCGATCCCGGAGGACGCGCACACCCTCGTGCACGACCTGGCTGCCAGCCTGGAGTATGTGGCGGAAGCACCCAACCTCCGCGAGATATTTCACGATGCGGCGTTCGCGAAGGAACAGGCGCACCTTCTCTTCAACAGTGGTGTGCTCAGTCTCCGCGACCGGGGGTACGTCGAGCGGCTTCATCTCGCGGTGATGAACCGGGTCAGCAAGCTCGTGCGGGGGGAAGAGGAAGATTACGAGGATATCGTTCCTGAGCTCGATGTCATCCTGACCGACCGTTATTTCTGCAACTTCTCGCTCTTCCAGTCGCTGCCCGACTCCTGGGCCATCGACCAGCTCTTTCCGATCATGCCGATCCACCGGCTGGACGAGGAGCCGACGCAGCGCGGAACACTGCAGGACGTAACGTGCGACTCGGATGGAAAGATCGACCGGTTCACCGGCGCCCGCTCCGCCAAGCGGACGCTCGACCTGCACGGTTTCCAGATCGGAGAGCCCTACATCCTGGGGATCTTCCTGACCGGTGCGTACCAGGAGATCCTGGGCGATCTGCACAACCTCTTCGGTGATACGAACGCCGTACACCTGAGCCTGTCCAAGGATGGTGAATCGTACGAGATCACCGATCTGGTTCACGGCGATACCATCACGGAGGTGCTGAACTACGTCCAGTTCGATGCGCAGGCGCTGATCGCGACCTTCCGCCGGAAGGTTCAGCGTGCAAACACGTTGAGTCGGCAGGAGGCGAATGCTTTCATCGCTGACTACATCGAGGGCCTGGCGGGCTATACCTATCTCGAGGGCAGCTGACGAGGGCTGAGAACCTTCGAAGACAAAAGGGCCCGGGGAATCCTTGGAGATTCTCCGGGCCCTTTATCTTCATCCGCACACGTGGAGGGGCTACACGAGTTCCCTCTGCTCCCAATCCGCAGCGTCCTCCTCAAGAGCCTGACGGGCGACAGCCAGGACCTCCGACACTGCTTCCGCGATCGGCAGGTCCACCGCGGCGCCCGACGCTTTGACATGACCGCCGCCGCCGAACTGACGCGCGATACGGTTCACGTCGGTCGGGCCACTCGACCGGAAGGATATCTTCGTGCTTCCGGCGTCCACCTCCCGGAAGAGAATCGCGAGACGGGTCCCCTCGATCGAACGCGCGTGATCGATAAGGCCCTCGTAATCTTCCGTTTCAGCTTCAAGATCGTCGATGATCTTCCGCGGCAGAACGATCCACGAAAGCCCGGTTTCAGGCTCATGGTGGAGCCGTGCGAGCGCCTCGCGAAGGAGCTGGATGCGCCGCGGCGGGGCCACGGCGAAGAGACGCTGGAAGACCGATTCGGGGTCAACGCCGCGATGCAGCAGCTCCGCCGCAACGGCGTGGCAGCGGGCGGTGGTGTTGCTGAACCGGAAGGAGCCCGTATCGCTCACAATCGCGACGTAGGCACCGACCGTCGAAGCCGTGGGCCACGGATCCCCTGAAAGGGAGATCATGTCGTAGACGAGCTCTCCGGCGGCCGCTGCGGATGGATCCTGCACCCCTCCCCGCCCCACCACCGAAGGGCCCGGCGGGTGATGGTCGACAACGATCGTCCGCGCGGGATCAAATATCGTATCGAGCGGGGCGATGCGGTTCGCCTCGCTTGTGTCGAGCACGAGGCAGAGGTCGGCGTCCTCGATCGCGGCGCTGCCCTCGGGCGTCCGGTAGTCGAGGTCGAGCCCATCCCGATGCAGAAGGAAGCGCAGCGGTTCGGGAAAAGGAGACGGATTCACGATGGCGACTTCGACGCCGATGCTTTCCAGCCACGCCGCCACCGCCGCCTGCGATCCCGCGCCGTCGGCGTCCGCATTGACGTGCGTCGTCAGGACGACCTTTGTCGCCTCCCTGAGGAGCGCGACGATGTCATTCAGTTCGGAACGCCTGCTTTCGGGGACTTTCAGCACATCCGAAAGACGCCAATCCGCGCTATCCTGATCCGCCTCGCCCCTGACGCTGCGGGATGTTCCGCTCACACCCATTCTCTCTCGTCCCTTATCATCTTCTGGCATCGTATGGTATGGAATCCCGAATCAGCTCTCACCCCGAATTGTTGCTCCCCCGATCACCAGACCTTCTACGGGAAGGCCTTCGGGGAGGAGCTGCTCGACCGATCTTACGCGCAGTGGCTCCGCCTCAAGCGCCACATCGACGAAGCGGAGTGCATCGTTCCTGGGATCGGAGATGATCCCGAAGCGGCCGGTTATCTTCGTCTCCGGCATCTCCAGCACGGCGTCCCGCGCGACTACATACAGCTCGTCTTCACGATCCTGGATCCAGACGTTCGCCGATCCACCGCCGGCGTTCGGGTCGTCCGGAAGCCAGGGGTAGAGCCAGCGTAGATCGGAAAGCCGGAAGGTTGGCGCCGTAAGGTAGAGGTCGTAAAGGGGGCGGTCACCCCGCAGATCGATCGTTCCTACGCTTTCCGCCCGCGAATCCGCGAGGAGGATGCGCGGCGCTCGATAGCTTACCAGCCCCTCCTGAAGATGCAATTCTCCCTGCAGGCTCCGGATCTGAATCGGCTCCGCCATCCAAAGCCGGATGGTCGACACCGCGTCCGCGATACGGAGCGAGATTCCCCCACGTTCATCCGGCGCGATGACGAGCTGCTCGACCGTCGCCTCCGAGACATCGGCCAGCGTCGTACGCAGGTAGTCGTCGCCGACCCGCTCGAGCATCTGACGGGCACTGTCCGCGATGATGATCCGCCGCTCCTCCTCCTGCCGCTCCGGTGAAAGACGGGGATCCGCACCGATGGGGAGCTGAAGCCTTACGAAGGAGTCCCGAAGCTCCAGCCGTTCGATCAGCGTAGCCGAGGGAGGCCCCGGGTCGGGATCGGGTGTCGGATCCTGAAGAATCTGCTGATAGTTCCAGAGCGTATCGCCTGGCAACCTGAAGAGATGCACATCCGCGCCCCACGCCGTCACCCGACCGATGACGATATCGCCCCCGGTCAGCGTCGCGATCCTGTAGCGGATGAAGGCGCTGTCGACGGTGGCGAGTGCAACGCCGGAGGTGTCCGTCAGCGTGACCCCGTGAAGCATCGCGCCGGTGAGCAGGTTGCCCTGCACCGACTCGACCGTCAGAACCCCGTTCAGTCGACCGCCGAGCAGTTGGAGCGTATACGCCAGGACGCGGGCCCGGCCTCGATCCGTCTGGGAGAAGATCGTCAGCGCGGTCCCGGCGATGATCAGCGCGATCAGGATACCGAGTCCCATCCAGCGGCCGCGCCCCTGAAGAGCGCGCCGTGCGCTCCTGCGTGGAGGCGGGATGCCGTCAGGATCGATCTCGTACTCGGTCGGACTCATGATGGTCGAAGTAGAATGCGCCGTGCTCCGCCTCATCCTGCGTCATCGGAGGCCGCCCTCCGCGGAAGAAGATATGGCGGCTGGTCGGAACGAATCCCTCCGACACCTCGAAGTACATGTAGTGCGTCACCCGGATCATGCGGTCGTCGAGACGGACGAGGTTGAAGCTGTTCTTCTCGCGCTCGCGCGCGCGCCCTCGCCGGGAGGTTCCGGTTCCCGCCTGCACGATCACGATGCCGTGGTCCCGGTCCGCGCCGGAGTATACGTCGAGTGAGTTCCCGATATAGGCGCGGTGCAGGTGCCCTCCCAGGATCACATCGACCTTCATGGCCGTGAAGGCATCCAGGGCGCGCTTCGCCTTCGGCATCGCCTCCGCCCCCTCGAAATCGGGAGGCGGAGCAAAGTGATGATGGGCCACGACGATGCGCTGAACATCATCCGGGACACCCTCGAACGCACGACGGGCGAAATCCAGTTGCCATGCATGGATTCGGCCGTTCGTGACCGCCCTGTGCGGCGCGGTGGAATTCAGTGCCACGATCACCGCGCCCGGGACTTCCGTGACCGAATCCAGATCGGGAGATATGTACGTCCGGTAATGCCGGTATGGATCGAAGAGCCGCTCCTTTACCCGGTACAGGGGCACATCATGATTTCCCGGGGTGACGACGAGCGGAACATCCGGGAGCCGGTCGAGAAACGCCCTCGCTTCACGAAACTGCTCTTCCTTCGCCCTCTGCGTGAAGTCTCCCGACGCGACGATGACATCCGGCTCGACCTCCTCGGCAAAGCGCAGCAGCGCCTCCCCGACCTCACTGTGGAAGGGCGGCCCGAAATGGATATCCGAGATATGCAGGAGATTGAGCAAGAACCGGTGCGTTTCGGGTCAGTGGTCAATGGAGCACGCGGGTGCCGGAGGCGCGATCGGCGACATGTGTGCCACAACAGGACACACCGACAGGTGTGGTGCGAATCGGCCTGCCGAACGTGGAGGGCGTCCCTTCACCGGACCAGACCCGGGAAGGGCATATCGGCGCGCGCGTTGAGGTCGAGTCCGTCGTTCTGGCCCTGATCGTAGCGGAACCGGGCGGCGCGGGCGATCATCGCGGCGTTGTCCGTGGCGAGACGGGGCGAGGGATGGAAAAGATCACCCTCAGCGCCGAGCGCCTCTCTCAGCCGCTCCCGGAGAAGTGAGCTGTTGGCGACGCCACCACCCAACACGACTCTGGGGCAGCCTTTCAGCTTCACAGCGCGGAGCGTTTTCGCCACGAGAACATCGATGGCGGCGTCCTGGAACGACGCCGCCAGGTGGGCGACCTCTTCGTCCAATGTGGCCTGCTCTGCCTCGAGCTGTCGGATGCGTGTTCGAAGCGCCGTCTTGAGGCCGCTGTAGGAAAAGTCGAAATACTCCGGATCCCCCGGCCGACTGGTGCTGGAAAGTAGGGGCCGCGGCATCGGGTGACGGCGCGGGTCGCCTCCCTGTGCCGCCCTCTGAATGGCGGGGCCGCCCGGATAGGGCAGCCCAAGGAGCTTCGCAGCCTTGTCGAACGCTTCCCCCGCGGCGTCGTCACGGGTCTCTCCGAGCAGATGATACTCCCCCCACGCCGGCACCCAGAGCAGAAGGGTGTGCCCGCCCGACACGAGGAGCGAGACGAAAGGGGGCTGCGCGGACGGATTCTCAAGCGCCGTGGCGAAGAGATGGCCCTCCATGTGGTGCACGCCGACCAGAGGACGGTTGCTCGCCCAGGCCGCCCCCTTCGCCCAGGCTACCCCGACCAGAAGAGCCCCGATCAGCCCAGGACCGGCCGTGACACCGAAGAGATCGATATCGTCGAGCCGCACCCCGGCATCGCGCAGTGTCGCCGAAACGACGTCATCGAGGGTGCGCAGGTGTTCTCTGGAGGCGATCTCCGGGACAACGCCCCCGTAAAGCTGGTGGATGTCCTGCGAGAGAATCGTATGCGCGAGAAGATCGTCGCTGCCGCGCAGAATGGCAGCAGACGTTTCATCGCACGACGTTTCCAGGGCGAGCGTCAGAGGGGCCGTCATTCCGGGAGGGCGCGCACCGCTGCTGGCACACTGTCCGGTTCCGCTTCGATGCTATCGGGCTCGGTCGGCGGCACAAGAGGAAGAATCCTGATCCGGTCCGGCGTGAGGATCGCCATCACTCCCGTGCCCAGCCGCTCGACCCTGAGCGGGACCAGCTCGCCCGCCGGGGGGACGGGCGCCCCCTGATCGGGTCTGTCGGGGATGACCCGGATCGTCGAGGCGCTCATAGAGGCGAGCTTCGATCGCGGCCCGCGTAACGTGACCGTCACTCCGGGCGGCTCGGCCCTCATCCCCGAGGGGATCTCCACCGGGACATTTGTGATAGCCCGTTCCACGACCCGATCGATGCGGCCGGAGATGTTGATTTCATTGACGGAGAGCGCGATGCCCGCCAGCCCCGCGGTATCGATGGGGACCGTACGATCGATGATCGAGTCGGCGCCGGAGAGTACGATCGGGATTGTGTATATCTCGCTGATCGGTCCGAGGCTGTCGCTTGGCCCGGAGAGATCGACGAAGCTCGGGTCTCCGGTCAGTGTGTCGACAACGGCCCATTCGGGCCCGAGCTGACCCGCAAGCCGGGCACGTACGGGTACGCGCTTTATCGCGATCCGGGTGAACTCGAGCCGCACGGAGGAGGGGCGGACGTCGAGCGGGGTCACCTCCATCTGCGGCGGAAGCTGCAGCATCCGCGGTTCGAGGAAGCGCGTCTCGACGGGGTTCTGGATGTCGGAAAGCGAGAGGACGAAGGATGGTCTCCGGAGCATCAGGTCGAGGATGTCGCGTGCACTTCCGCTCAGGCGCACTTCGACCTCTTCCGGAGCATCGAGGGATTCGAGTCGATAGTCCGAATCCGTGTTCCGTATGACGAGCGGAACGGGAAGCCACGCCGTCGTTATCTGTTCGGCGGACACCACCACCCAGAGGAGAACGGCCAGCGCAACGGCGAGCAGCTTCAGCTGCCAGTTCTGCGCGACGCGGCGAAACAGATCCACCGCTCTAGCCCTCCAATAGACGATCGAAGAAGGCGCGACGTTCGGGCGAGTTCCAATCCCATGCGCCGATCCGCTTCGTGACGATGTCGCCGAACTGATCGATGACGAAGGATTCGGGCACGCCGGTCATTCTGTAGGTCTGATAGATCCGGCCGCTCGGGTCCAGCCAGATGGGAAAGGTAAGCCCCATATCCTCCGCGAAGGCGGCGACATTGCCGCCGAGCCTTCCACCGCGGTCCCGGAGGCCCGCAGGCGCGTCGATGCTGACGGCTACGATCTCGAGCCCCTTGGGGGCATAATCCTCATACAGCGCCTGCATCGCCGGCATCTCCTCACGACACGGCTCGCACCAGGTGGCCCAGACATTCAGGAGGACGACCTTCCCGCGAAGTGAATTCAGATCGACCGGTTCACCGTCGAGCGTCGTCGCCTGGAAGTAGGGAGCCGGGGAGCCGACGCCGATGGGCATGAAGCGGTCTCTGAGCAGCCAGCCGGCGCCAATGAGCACAAGGATGAGCGCCAGAACGATGCCGACGCCGGTCCATTGCCGGTTGATTCTCATGAATCCCTTCCCTCCCGAATCACACTGGCATCCTCGTTCAGATCATCGACGTCCGAGTCTGGAAATCCCGGCTGGCTCATCGTCTCCGGAGGCGCGTCCCCTCTGACGCGCAGAAAGAGCCCGCTTCCCCGCGGAACCTCTTCGCCTGCTGGCGGCGACTGGCCGACCACGACCTGTTCCGGCTCTCCCTCGTCCGGCGGAATGTAGGCGACCTCATCGATGACGAATCCGAGGCTGGCTGCAATGTCGCGCGCATCCGTCTCCGACATCCCGACGAGTACCGGGACGACCACCGGGAGCGCCGGAGCGCCCACGCGAAGCCGCACGGTGGCGGGAAGGGGCACGGACGTTCCTGCACCCGGAACGGTACCGAGGACATCCCCTTCGGAACCTTCGCCGTGGGCATCCTCGATGACGACGCTGAAGCCGCTCGCCTGCAAGGTCTGGGTGGCGAGCGCGAGCGGCAGTGCGCTCACATCGGGAACCGCCGGGGCTGCCTTACCCTGACTGATGATGACCCGCACCTCCGTCCCGGGGCTGACCTCCTGACCCGGAAGGGGCGACTGGGCGAGCACCGTACCCTGCGGCGCGGATTGGTTGGGGAAGGAGTCGCCAACCGCGATCGACAGATCTCTACGTTCCAGTACGCGGGAAGCCTCGTTGACGACCATCTCCCGAACATCCGGGACGGTGACGACATCGATCGGCGCGCCGCCGCGCATGTAGTTGAGCGCTGTAAGTCCGAAGCCGAGGGCGAACGTCGCCACGGCCACGGCGGCGCCGGCCACCAGCAGCGTGCGGGTTTCCGGGCGGAAACCATCCAACCGGTCTCGGAGTCGATCCCCTTTGGCCATCGGGTCAGTTCCGGATGAGTCTGGCGGCGAATGCTCCATCCACTCCCCACCGCTGCGGGAGAAGGTTGAGCATTCCATCGACCAGCATCTGTTTGTCTACGCCCTCCGGGGAGGAATCGAGCACGAATTCGGGATGATCCTGCAGAAAGCCTTCCACCTGATGGCGGTTTTCCTCAGCTTCGATCGAACAGGTCGAATAAACCAGAACGCCCCCCTTCTGCACGAGCCCTGCAGCGGCATTCAGAAGGTCGCGCTGAAGGTTCGCGAGGGCCGCGAGGTCGTTCGGACCGATGCGCCACCGGGCATCCACGTGCCGCCGCAGCGTCCCCGTGCCCGTGCATGGCGCATCGAGAAGGACCGCTTCGACCTGCCGGAAGGGAGGATGCCGTCCATCAGCCACAACCATCGCTACCTGGTCGGCCAGACCGGCGCGCTCCACATTCGAGCGCACGCGGCGCATGCGTCCGAGCGAGAGATCCGCCGCTAGCACCCGAGCTCCCGCAGCGGCGAGATCCACCGTCTTTCCGCCGGGGGCGGCAGCCAGGTCGATGATCGTGGAGCCTGGCGCCCCTGCGAAACGCCCCACCATCGCGGCCGCGGGATCCTGCACCACCGATGGGACGATGGAAAGGGCCCGCGAAAGATCGGCCGCATCCAGCAGGCGCAGCGAATCGGGGAACCCTCCGACCCGCTCGACGCCGATCTCCGCCTCATCGAGCAACCCGAAGGCGGAATCGGGGTGGACGGGCCGCAGATACAGATCGGGCCGCCGGTTGTTCGCATCGACGAGTCGGACCGTTTCGTCGATTCCCCAGCGCTCGAGCCACCGCTCGATCAACCAGGCGGGATGAGAGCCCCAGCTGCTCAGGTGCCCGACCGGATCCTCCTCGATCTTCGGGAAGATGACATCCCGCCCCTCGCGATGCACCGCGTGGAGCACGCCGTTGACGAGCCCGGACGCCCGACCCACTCCCGACTCCTTCGCGAGATCGACCATCTGGGAGAGTGCGGCATAGGCCGGGACGCTCCCCATTTCCAGGATCTGGTACGCACCCAGCCGCAGAATATCGAGGACGGCAGGCTCGAGCGACTCGATCCCGGAGCGAACGAAGCGGGCGAGGATGAAATCCAGCCGGCCTCGGAGCCTGAGCGTACCGTACAGAAGCTCCTGTACCCACGCGTGGTCCCGGGAGTCCAGCTGCGCGCCACTCTGCGCGAGCGCGCGGTCGGCGAACTCGCCTTTGCGGACCATCTCCATCGTGGCGAATGCCACGCGGCGTGGCTGCGTGACATCGCCGGAACCGCTGCGGTTCTTCAGGAGAGCATTCCTTCGAACGGGCTCGAAGGTACCGCGCGTTCCCGCTTCGGCATCCGTCCGGCGAGGTAGGCAGTGCGGCCGGCCTCGGTCGCGAGGCCCATCGCCCGTGCCATCTGCACCGGATCGCGTGCTTCAGCGAGCGCGGTGTTCATAAGGATCCCGTCGACCCCCTGCTCCATCGTCAGCGCTGCGTCCGAAGCGGTGCCGACCCCGGCATCGACGATGACGGGAACGCTGAGCCGGCTCTTGATCGTCCGGATATTGAAGGGGTTGACCACACCGAGGCCACTCCCGATCGGCGAGGCGAGCGGCATCACGGCGGCGCAGCCGGCATCCTCCAGCCGAAGCGCAGTGATCAGATCATCGTTGGTGTAGGCCAGCACCTTGAAGCCGTCGGCGACGAGCTCACGCGCCGCTTCCAGGGTTCCGGCTGCATCAGGGAGCAGCGTCTCCTGATCCCCGATGACCTCCAGCTTCACCCAGTCGGTGAACCCCGCGGCGCGGGCGAGCCGAGCGTACCGGACGGCTTCTTCCGCGGTGTAGCAGCCTGCTGTATTCGGCAGGAGAAGGAAGCGATCGGGGCTGAGGTGGTGAAGAATCCCCTCCTCGTTGGCCCGGTCGAGGTCCACGCGCCGGACCGCGACGGTGACGACCTCGGCGCCCGAAGCCTCGATCGAGTCGACCATCTCCTGATTCGAGCGGTACTTCCCCGTCCCCACCATGAGACGGGACCTCAGGGCACGGCCCGCGATGACGAGCGGTTCTGCGTATATATTCTGTGATTGCACCAGTTCAGCTCCCGTTATTCGACTCGGTCGTCATCGGCGGGCCAGGCTTCTCAGCCGCCACCGACAAAGTGCACAAGCTCGACCTGATCCCCATTCGCGACCCGCACCTCGCCATACTTCTCACGTCGAATGATGTCGCCGTTGTGCTCCACGACAATCATCCGGGGGTGGAGGTCGAAGCTGAACAGAAGATCCTCCAGCGAGAGATCGGAGGGCACGGCGCGCCCTTCGCCATTCACCAGGATATCGATATGGTTCGTCATTTGTCCTCCATGTTGCGGGAGCCCTGGCCGAACGCACTACCGGCTTCAATCGCTTCCAGCAGCGCGGCCGCGGCTCCAACAGGGTTCGGTGCGTCCCAGACGGCTCGGATCACGGCGACGCCGTACGCACCCGCCTCGAGAACCTCCGGCACCCTTCCCGCGCTTATTCCGCCGATCCCGATCAGGGGGATGCTGAGCGCGGAAAGCTCTCGGATCCAGCCGGTGCCGGCAGGGGCGACTTCGGGGTGCGAGGGCGTCGAATAGAGTGTACCCCCCAGAAGGAAGTCCGCTCCCTCCTGCTGTGCGCTCAGCGCCTCCTCGACCGAGTGGACCGAGCGGCCGAGCAGCAAGCGCCCTCCAGATAGCATGCGGATGTCGCGCAGGGCCAATGATCGGGCTCCGCTCTGCACCCCGCCGCACCCGCAGCAGAGGGCCACGTCCACCCGATCATTCACCACGAGCAGAGACCCCGTCGCTCCCGCCATTTCCCCGCACGCAAGCGCCGCCTCATAGAGTTCGCGACCCGACAGTCGCCTCCCTCGCAGATGTATCGCGATGCGGCCACCATGCTCGCGCATGAGGGTCGCAGCCCTTTCGCCGAAGCCACCGCTTCGAAGCACCCGCTCGTCTGTGACGAGATGAAGACGCGGAAGGGGCACCACACCCACTCAGATGAAACGGTCACCTGCGGAGACGCCCCGCCCCCGGATCCACTCCCCTGCGCTCATCCTTCGCTTGTTCGGCGGCTGCACCTCCTGAACACGAAGGGCGTGCTCCCCCGTGGCGATGAGCACACCGACCTCCGCATCGACCTCCAGCACCACGCCGGGTTCGCCCTCCCTGACTTCCACCCGGGGGGAGAAGAGCTTGATCGGCTGATCGCGAAGCGTCGTCCATGCGCCGGGCACGTCGTCCAGCCCGCGGATCCAGCGTGCTACCTCGAGCGCAGGACGCGACAGATCCAGCCTCGCCATCTCACGACCGACCTTCGGGGCATAGGTGGCCCGGCTGTGATCCTGGGGGGTCGCCTCGACCTGGCGCTCCTCCATCACCGCCAGAACCTGCACGAGCGCCTCGGCGCCGATCTCGGAAAGTCGCGTTCCGAGGTCATTCATCGCCTCATCGGCGCGAACCGGCTCCTCCACCTGGTAGAGGATCGGGCCCGAGTCGAGGCCTGCTTCCATCTGCATAATCGTCACGCCACTCGTCTCGTGGCCCTCGATCACCGCCCAGTGTACCGGGGCGGCCCCGCGAAGCAGGGGAAGAAGCGACGCGTGAAGATTGATCGATCCGAAAGGAGGCGTTTCGAGAACTTCCGGAAGGAGGATGTGCCCGTACGCCACGACGACGGAGATGTCCGGCTGGAGCGCACGGATCTCCGCCATGAAGTCATCTCCGCGCGGGCGTTCCGGCTGGAGAACCGGAATTCCCTCTTCGAGCGCGAGCTGCTTCACCGGCGAATGAACGGTGCGCCTTCCGCGGCCCGCAGGACGATCCGGCTGGGTCACCACCCCCACGATCTCGTGCCCCTCGTCACTGAGACCGCGCAACGAGGGTATGGCGAAATCCGGTGTCCCCCAGAAAAGGATCCTCATCCGTCGCGGCGGCGCGCTGACTTCCCGGCGGTCTTGCTCTCCTCCTCTGCGGCAAGGGAGCGGTACTTCTTCAGAAGCATGCTCCGCTTCAACGCAGAGAGGTGGTCGATGAAGAGCACCCCGTCGAGATGGTCGATCTCGTGCTGCAGGCATCGCGCGAGGAGCGCATCCGCCTCGATGCGGACGGGTTCACCCTCCCTGTCCAGACCCTCGACGGTAACCGTCACGGGCCGCTCGACGAGCGCCGAAACACCCGGAATGCTGAGGCACCCTTCCTCCTCCTTCTCCCGCACACTTCCCTGTTCGACGATGCGCGGGTTGATAAGGGCGAATGGGGGCGTGTTCTCGTCCTTCACGTCCACCACGAGCACGCGCCGGGCGACCCCCACCTGATTGCCCGCCAGTCCGATCCCCTCGGCGCTGTACATCGTCTGGAACATGTCGTCGATGAGTGCCTTCAACTCGTCGTCGACTGTCTCGATCTCTGCCGCCTTCTGGCGGAGAACGGGCGCACCGAGCAGCTCGATATCGAGATCTTTCATCCTTCGATTATGCTCGCGGAGCCGGATCGCTCGTCTTGCGGATGATCTTGACCTTCTCGACCACGACGCGGGAATCGCCCGACTTCAGGGTCACCTGGTCGTCCTTGAGCTGTACCACCTCACCGATCAGCCCGCCGACGGTGACGACCTCATCGCCCGGTCGAAGCGCCGCGAGCAGCTCGCGATGTCTCTTCTGCTCCTTCCGCTGGGGGAGGATGAAGAGGAAATAGAAGATCGCCATTATGGCGACCAGCTGAATCAGAAATCCTGGTGTACCCATCACCCCTCTCAAAACAAGTTATGCGGAACCCACGTTCCGCCATGAGGTCACGCCGACTCGATCCGCTTCCCGGAGCCCTCCCGGTACCTCGCCAGCCACGCCTGGCTCCACGAGGCAAACTCGCCGGACCGGATCGCGGCTCGGGCGTCCTCCGCCAACTTCGTCAGGAAGCGGATGTTGTGCAGCGAAAGAAGCCGCATGCTGAGCCACTCCCCCGAAATGAAGAGGTGGCGAAGATACGCCCGACTGTAGTTCCGGCAGGTGTGGCAGTCACATTCCGGATCGAGCGGTCCCGGATTGAGCCGGTTCGCCGTGCGCTTGATGTTTATCTGCCCTTCCGTAGCCGTCCAGACGGCGCCATTTCTCCCATTCCGGGTCGCGGCCACGCAGTCGAACATGTCCACACCGCGGGCGATCCCCTCAACCAGGTCGTCGGGGTAACCGACTCCCATGAGATAGCGGGGGACGGCGGGGGGAAGGTCCGGCTGCAGCTCCTCCAGAATACTGTACATCGTCGGCTTCGGCTCGCCGACGCTCAGGCCGCCGATCGCTACGCCATGCCAGTCGCCGACCTCCAGCGTGCGGCGCAGCGACTCCCTCCGGAGATCCGGGTAAACGGAGCCCTGGACGATCGGGAAGATGGTCTGCTGCGGACCGCGTGTCTCCTCCTGGAGCGCTACAAAGCGGTCCCTGCACCTCACGAGCCACTCGAGAGTGCGCCGCGTAGCGGACTCGGCGAGGCTCCGATCGGCCTGTCCCGGTGGACAGTGATCGAACGCCATGATGACGTCGGCGCCCAGTGCCCGCTCGATCTCCATTACCCGTTCCGGTGTGAACAGGTGCCGGGATCCGTCGATGTGACTCTGGAAGGTGACGCCCTCCTCGCGGATCGTCCGGATCTCGGCGAGCGAGAACACCTGATACCCCCCTGAATCCGTCAGGATCGGGCCATCCCATCGCTGGAATCTGTGCAATCCGCCGAGCGCCTGAACGACCTCCGTCCCCGGCCGAAGATAGAGATGGTAGGCGTTGTTCAGGATGATCGTCCCGCCCGCCCCGCGGACTTCCTCGGGGCTCAGCGCCTTTACAGTCGCGGCTGTTCCCACCGGCATGAAGACGGGCGTCTGCACATCCCCGTGCGGAAGGTGCAGCGTGCCGGCCCTGGCGGCGCCGTCGGTGGCTTGTATGTCGAATCCGAACAATATCCCCTCAACGCTGGAAATGACGGCGGGGGAAGGTATTT
>CAYRLB010000064.1:8387-15424 GCA_964424945.1 uncultured Gemmatimonas sp. | reverse complement strand
TCGCCCCTGCCACTCGCTGGATGGCGCATTCGTCTTCCTTCGCTCGGGGTTCTGAGGAAACGTATTTCGTCCGCAAGGACACGAATCCGGAGAGGATCCGTCGATGCCGAGTCCCCGGCGGGGATCGGCCTATGCCAGGGTTCGGCCGCACTGACCGCAACCGGCCGGGGCGAACCTTACCCTTCAGATATCAGATGCGAAGCCGGGACGAGCTTGATCGGGCCAGAGCGAACTGCCGCCCCGGTCGATCGCAGGTGACGATGATGGCCATCTTCAGCAGAACGCCTGGCTACCCCGTCGAAAAGCTATCCCCGGAATACCTGCGAGTGCGTCGAAGCCTGCGCCGAAACTCGGCGAGGTTCGCCTCCACCCTCGTGTCACGCTGTACTCATGTTCGCCGCGCAGCCCGCCTGCCGCAAGAAGATTGTACACCTGCGGCCGCGTAAGACACGAATGCGAACGGCCTCACGATCACTTCGGTCGACGCGGACCGCAGCGATCACGCAACTCTTCCAGACCCTTTTGGAAAAGAGGCCCGATGTACGCGGTGGACCTCGGATGCGGCTCTACCAGGCCCTGCCCGGCGGGAGCTGAGTAACAAGAAGGGATTTCCGCGTTGCTCCCTCGCGCTGTACCTTTAACACTCGAAGTCAACTTTTCTACTCATCGGGAGGCAGAATCGTTTGTCCGAGGCCTTAGCGGCGGGCGATCCAGACGCATCGGGAGGACGGCCGAAAAAGCACGCCCGGCCACGGCTCTGAAGATGTCGCTGCGGTGCTGATAGAGCCGACGGCAGCCGCGGCCTCGAAGGGAGTACCCGGTTTACCCCGCAGGGATCCTACGAAATCGTTCGCGAAGATCGTGCGGTCCGGTCATCTTTCGAGGCAAACGGCCCTTCCCTTCCGCGCCGAAGAGATCGTTGCCGGGCAAAGCACATCGCTCCGGCACGCCTCTGCATCGCACGAACCCGAACCCGGAGGTTGTTCCGATTGACGGCGGAAATGCTGGTTGTCCAGGGAATCCTTGCTGTCACCATCCTGCTCTTTCTCGGGAACCGACTCCGCCCCGACCTTGTCGCGCTGCTATCGCTCCTCGCGCTCTATGTAACAGGGATCCTCTCTCTCCCTGAGGCGCTTGCAGGCTTCGGCGACCCGTCGGTCGTAATGATCGCGGGCCTCTTCGTGGTTGCCGGCGGCATTCTGCGGACCGGGCTGGCCGAACGCTTCGGCATCCTCCTCGGACGGCTTGCCGGTAGTGGTCGCGCGCGAGCCACCGCCGTCGTGATGATCGGGCCGGGGCTGCTGTCCGCGTTCGTGAGCACCACGGGCACGGTCGCGCTCATGCTTCCGGTCACCGCGTCCCTCGCGAGAAACGCGGGGATCAGCCCGTCGCTTCTGCTGCTCCCCCTCGCGATCGGCGCACTCTTCGGCGGGCTCCTGACCCTGATCGCCACCCCGCCGAACATCATCGTTTCGAACCAGCTCGCCGCGGCGGGCTACGAGCCCTTCCGCTTCTTCGACTTCACGCCAATCGGGGTCGCGCTGCTCGCAATGGGCACCCTCGTGCTGGTGGGCTTCGGCGGACGTCTTCTGCGTCCCCGTGCACCCGTCGACGCGCCGGTCGGTGCTTCGGATGTACTCAGCGTCTCAGGCAACGAGCTGGTGAGTGGCTACTCGCTCGACCCGGGGGCGCGGCTGCGGGTTCTACCGGGCTCCCCTCTCATCGGCATCTCGCCGGCCGAGGCGGAACTGCGAAGCCGGTACTCAGTGAACATCGCATCGATCCGACGTCGTCGTTGGCGACGACGTGGTGAGCGCGGAAGCTTGGAAAGGGTCCCCAGGACGGCCGACGAACCGATAACCGTCGGCGACGAGCTGGATGTTCACGGAACGTCCGCCGCGATCGAGCGCCTCGCTCACGAGCAGAGCCTCGAGCTGGTAAGCGATACGATCGGCGAGGAGACGAATCTGGCGGAGGTGCTGCTCACGCCGCGCTCACGACTCATCGGGAAGACGCTCGAAGAGTTGCAGTTTCGCTCCCGCTATGGCATCAACGTCCTCTCCATCCGCCGGCAGAGCGGCCCGGTGGAAGGGCCTCTGGCGGCTGTCGAGCTTCGCTTTGCCGATACGCTGCTGGTGTCGGGATCACCGGAGAAGATCGACCTGCTGCGCTCGGAACGAGGGGACCTTGTCGTCATCGGGAGAACAGGCGTCCCCCCGCAGTCGGCGGGCGTATCCCGAAAGGAAGGCGTCGCGCTCGTCATCCTCGCTCTGATGCTTCTGATGCTCGGCTTCGAGATTCTGGAGCCATCGATGGTCGTCCTCCTCGCCGGCGCAGCAATGGTGCTCTTCCGGTGCGTCGACATGGCCGAAGCGTACGAGGAAATCAACTGGAGTACGGTACTGCTGATCGCCGCGATTCTCCCAATGGCAACAGCGCTCCAGAAAACGGGCAGCGTCGACCTCATCGTAGCGCAGCTCAAGCCGATCGGTGCTGCCGGCCCCGTCGTCATGCTGGCCGCCCTGTTCGCCCTGTCCGGATTGACGGGCATGTTCATCTCGAATACTGCCACTGCCGCGCTGGTGGCCCCCATCGCGCTGGCGGCTGCAGTGGAGATGGGCGTCTCGCCCTACCCCTTCCTGATGACGGTGGCAGTGGCTGCATCGTCATCCTTTACGACCCCGATATCGACACCCGCCAACATGCTGGTGCTGACGCCGGGTGACTATCGATTCAGCGATTATCTGCGGGTAGGGCTTCCGTTGCAGCTTCTCGCCGGCATCCTCACTGTCGTGCTCGTTCCACTCCTCTTTCCCTTCTGAGGGGCGAAGCGCGCGATGACGATGCTTCCGGAGGCTCTCTCCTCCACCTCGAGAAGCTCGCCGGCCCACTGTCAGGGACGGCTGCGAGCCCGCGCCGGGCGATGGCCCGCGAGGGCGCAGCCGGGTTGCGAGCTGCGTTGAATCGGGGCATCCTCCTTCAAGCAGAAGTCGCCATCAAACCGGCGGGCCGCCCGTTCCAGCAACGTCGGGCAAACGCCGCCTTCAGGGAGTCGAGAGGGTTCAATGACAGAGTCTATCCGCAAGCTGGTCGCGGGCGTCGCCGCGATGAACGACATGGATCCGGTGATCCCCTATGCCGCCGCCCTCGGCGCCCGGACCGATCTCCCGCTCGACGTCATCCATGTGTTCGACGTGAGCGATCCATTCGTCCAATCGTACATGGACGCATCGATCTTCCCCGGGGACCCTCTGCAGAAGTATTGCGAAGGTCTGCAGGCCCGCCTCGAAGGACTCGTCGGGAGCCTGGCCGGACGGGGAGAGGTTCACTGCCGAGCGGTGCCGGGGAAGCCCTCTGAGGTGCTGAGGCAAGCTGCTGCAGAGCCGGACACTCTGCTGCTGGTCGGGCCGACCCACCGGAGACGTGCGACGGCGGCGCTTCTCGGAACGACTGCGCAGCGGGTTCTGCACGGGACTGAGAATCCCGTGCTGGTGCTCAGGGGCGAACTCGCACCGAAGCCGCGCGTCCTGTACTGCGTCGATCTGTTTACGGCCGATGCGGCCAGGGTGGTCCGCAGAGGCGCGGCGATCGCCCGCGATCTCAGCAACGATCAGCCGCGGGAATCACGGCTCATCACGGTGGTCAAGCTCGAGATGGAGCTTGCACTGCCGGAGCTTGAGGCGCAGGTATCCGAAGCCGCGACGAAACAGCTGCAGACGTTTGCCGGGGCGCTGCCGGATGCGGTGGCATTCGAGCAGACCGTCCGCACGGGGGTGCCTGCGCGGGAAATCGTCGAGGAAGCGACCGATTGGTCCGCCGACCTGGTCGTGGTGGGTACCCAGGCGCGTGCGGGCGTTGCGCGAGCGGTACTCGGCAGCGTCGCGGAGTCGGTCGTTCGGGACGCGCCGTGCAACGTCCTGGTCATCCCATCGCAGCGAGATTGACGTCGTCCGTCGCAGGCGTCTTTATATAGATCCTGGGGATATAAGTCCTGGGGATATAAGTCCTGGAGGGAGCAGCGGCCGGAGAAGCGAGGTTTCTGCTCGCCCCCCCATCCACATCTGCGGTCGTCAGGACACTTCACCTTCCTCGCCAACCGGCGCCGGCCGCGACACACCTCCAGCAGCGCGAACTGCCATGACCAGACCCGTCTTCCGGAGCTATGGCCTGATCCCCTTCCTCACCCTCGTCGCCTCGGCGTGCGCGAGCGCCACCGGCGGATCGGCTGTCGACCAGGCGATCGCACCCGGCAGCTGGGAGCTCCTTCCTGCCGCCGACCTCCCGACGATGCGGCATGAGGCGGGGTATGTGCGCGTAGGCTCGCGCTTCTATCTGCTGGGCGGCCGCGGGACCCGTGCTGTCGAGATGTTCGACCCTTCAGCTGGTCGATGGACGGCCGGGTCCCCTCCCCCCCGTGAGCTTCATCACTTTCAGGGGGTTGAATACGGCGGCCGGATTTTCCTGGTGGGTGCGATGACCGGACGGTATCCCACGGAACCACCCGTTCCCACGGTCATGATCTATGACCCCGCGACGGATCGCTGGAGCGAGGGGCCGGAGGTTCCGGCTGACCGGCGGCGCGGGGGCGCAGGGGTCGTGGTGCACGAGGGGCTGATCTATGTCATTGCGGGAATCCAGAACGGGCACACGGATGGACATGTGGCATGGGTTGACGCCTTCGATCCGCAGACCGGCACCTGGCGCCGGCTCGCCGATGCTCCACGCGCCAGAGACCACTTCCAGGCTGCCGTCATCGACGGGAAGATCTATGTGGCCGGCGGGCGCCGGAGTTCGGCTGCGACGGGCCAGGTATTCGAGCTGACCGTGCCGGAGGTCGACGTCTATGACATCGCCGCCGATCACTGGACGAGCCTTCCCGCGGCTTCCAACATCCCGACACCGCGGGCAGGCACTGCGGCGGCGGTGCTCGACGGCCGACTGCTAGTCATTGGAGGAGAGAGCGGATCCCTCGAGGAGGCACACGACGATGTCGAGATGTTCGATCCGGCGACTGGTCGGTGGACGGCGCTTGCTCCCCTTCAGGTCGGGCGCCACGGAACGCAGGCGGTCGTCCACGAGGGCCGCATCTATATCGCTGCCGGTTCAAGAACCCGGGGTGCTACGGAGATCAACTCCCACGAAGTTTTCACTCCGGGGCCGGCCCGGTAGAGGCGTGCGAAAGCCGCTTCCCGGTGGTTCGGGAACCCGCCGGGCGCTGTCACGGCTGCTGCACCATACCCGGTGGATTTGCCCGAACGGATCGATTTGAATACACTCATGTAGGCCGGTGTCCGAACTCTGCGTTCCCTTGAGTCAACCGGCCTGCACCTCCTCTCGTCTCTTCGTTCGCCACTTCTGAAGTCGTAATGCTTTCTGCCTGACCCGAACTTGGCGCGGTTCCCCACCCACCTGCAGCAAGAGGGCGCACCGATGGCTTCATTCGATCTCCGACGGACTGGTAGTTACCGGAAGTTTGCATTACCCGGAGCTTTAGCAGTGGGGCTCGGAAGTATCTTCCTGTGGGGGTTTTCGTCGCAGCCCGGCGAAAAACCGTGGATGACGTACGGGGGTGACGCCGCCAGTTCGCGCTTCTTCGACTCGCAGGTCATCGACAAGTCGAATGTCTCGGAGCTGGAGATCGCCTGGGTCTATCCCCATTCCGAAGCGACCTTCCACCCCCTGATGGTGCGCGGCGTCTTCTACGGTCGGGTCGGAGGGAACGCCATCGTCGCGATCGACGCGAAGACGGGCGAGCCGCTGTGGGTCCACGACGGCCTGCAGGGGATGACGACCCGGGGGATGAACTACTGGGAGAGCGAAGACGGCTCCGAACGGCGGCTCATCTTCGTGGCCAACGACCATCTCCAGCAGATCGACGCGGTGACAGGGCTCTCGATCACCGACTTCGGCGATGGCGGTGTGGTGGATCTGCGGGAAGGGCTTCACCGGGACCCGGCGACCGTTGCGCGCTGGCAATCGCCCACGCCCGGGCAGGTTTTCGAGGACCTGATCATCCTCGGTTCGGCGCCGGGCGAAGGCTACTTCTCAGCCGATGGGGCGATCCGCGCGTACAACGTCCGGACGGGAGAGCTCGCCTGGAAGTTCAACACGATTCCGGCGCCGGGCGAATTCGGCTATGAAACGTGGCCGCCGGAAGCCTGGCGCTATGCGGGGGCGACGAACTCGTGGGGAGAGCTTTCGATCGATGAAGGGCGCGGCATCGTCTTCGTCCCGACCGGCTCTCCATCCTTCGACTATTACGGCGCTGATCGTCACGGCACCAATCTGTTCGCCAACTCTCTGCTTGCCCTCGATGCCCGAACGGGCGAGCGGCTCTGGCACTTCCAGACGATCCATCACGATCTCTGGGACCTTGATCTGAATGCTGCGCCGATGCTGACCACCATCCGCAAGGATGGCCGGGAGATCGATGTGGTCGCGCAGGCGGGCAAGACGGGATTCCTCTACGTCTTCGAGCGCGAGACCGGGGAGCCGATCTGGCCGATCGAAGAACGGCCCGTGGAGCCGGGCAATATGCCGGGTGAGTATTATCATCCGACTCAACCTTACCCGACATCTCCACCCCCATTCATTCCGCAGACCTTCACGAGCGCCGACATCTCACCGTACGACAACTTCACGCCGGAAGCTCGAGCAACGTTCATGGAACGTTGGGAGGCCGCGCGCCGCGGCACCGATCGCGTCAGCATGTTCTCGCCGATCGATTTCGACTGGACGATGCACATTCCGGGTGCGAATGGCGGCGCGCTTTTCGGGATGACGACGGCGGAGCCGAACAGCGGCTACGTCTATGTCGTCGGCCAGCACAATCCGACCTTCGTGCGGCTGTACGAACCCGAGCCGCCGAGGCAGCCTTCAAACACGCCAGCCCAGATTGCAGCGCAGGTCGCCGCGATGCCGGGCGCGCCCGTCTACCAGCGTGAGTGCGTCGTCTGCCATGGCACCGATCTGTCGGGATCGGCGGCTGCCCCGTCACTGCGGTCGGTAAGCGGTCGGCTGACTGCGGCGAACATCCG
>CAYRLB010000064.1:0-8287 GCA_964424945.1 uncultured Gemmatimonas sp. | reverse complement strand
GCGACTCCGCTCTATCACATCCGGAACCAGTGGAACTCCATCGGGACGGCTGCGAAACCTCCCTACACGACGATTACTGCCTACGACCTGAACGACGGAACGATCCGGTGGCAGAAGGGGTTCGGTGACGACATCGACCTCGCGGCGATCGGCATCACGGAAACGGGCACTCCTCAGATGCGGAACAGCGTCGTCGTGACGGCCTCCGGGCTCCTCTTCGGGGTCGGTCACGATGGGAAGCTCCGCGCGTGGGATACGGAGAGCGGCGAGATACTCTGGAGCTATCAGCTCGGCGCCCTGGGGACAGCCAACAATGGCAGCCCGACCCTGTACGAGATCGATGGACGGGCATATCTGGTCGTCTCGGTGCCGTCGAATGGCGGTGGAGGCGGGGCGAACGTGAGTGAGGCGCGAAGAGCGCTGCAGGAGCAGATCGCGGATCTGCCGAAGGGATATGTCGCCTTCAGCCTTCCCGACCGGTAAGAAGCCAGGCCGTCACGCGGGGATGCGGCCGGAGAGCCGTCTTCCCCGCGGAAGCGGGAAGTTCTTCTCCTGAGCGCGTCTTACTGTACGAAGTTTCAGGTGGACGTCGCCCGGCCTGCACATTCCTTGGCACGAAGGGGCCAGCCTTCCTCAAGCGGATCGAAGAGAGAACGGCTTACGCGGCGCGGCGAGCGTTGGACGAATGCCGGTCGCCCCGGCAGCCCCTTCCTGTCCCTCTTTCCGCGACCCCCGCACCTCCGTGTGAGCTGCTATTTTCAGCCTCGCACGGCATCAGCGAACGCCCTGAAGAGACGCAGGTTAGGATCGCTGTCCTCCGCCTCGGCCTCGTACCGCTCCGGGTGCCACTGCACACCCACGAGCCATCGGTGCTCCCTCGATTCGACCGCCTCCACCAGCCCATCTTCAGCTCGCGCCGTCACCTCCAGATCGGGGGCGAGCTTCCTGATGGCCTGATGGTGGTAGGAGTTGATGGCCAGCCGCTGCTTGCCAACCGCCTTCTCCAGCCGCGATCCAGGCGTGATGAACACATCGTGGTGGTGTGCTCCCCAGGGGGCCGTCTGCTGATGTGAAGTCGCGTCCTTCTTCTCGGTCGAAATATCCTGGCAGAGGGTCCCACCAAAGAAGACATTGATCAGCTGGTGCCCACGGCAGATGCCGAGGATGGGAATGTCCCGCTCGGCCGCCGCCTGAAGAGCCCGCTTCTCCGCTGCGTCGCGGCGCGGATTCACCGGTCCCAACTGCGGCGTCGGCTCCTCCCCGTAATTGGCCGGGTCGATGTCGTCCCCGCCCGTCAGGACGAGGCCCGAGCAGAGTCCCACGAGCTGCGCGATCACCTCGTCGGAATGGCCGGGCGTAACCAGGATCGGCACGAGTCCCACCCGTTCGAGGGAGGCGAGATAGTTTGCGTAGAGGGCGACACGCGGCTTCTGATAGTCGCCGCCCTGTGGATCGATGGTCGTGGTGATGGCGACGAGAGGATTCATATCGTTGCGTCGAAGGTTTTCAGCGGTTCGCCCGGCTGTCGTCCGGTCGCTCGTCGATCGATTCCCGTCCCCACCCTCGTCTCCCCCACCAGCCAGTCAACCAGGTCGGGCAGGCTTTCCGTCTCGCGATAGCGGGCGCGAATGCGATCGGATGCATTCCCGTTCTGCAGGATGTCCTCCACCCCGCGCATCGCCTCCGCGTCACCCGCCGCGTCGGCGATCGGGGTCGCAACCTCGAGAAGGCGGCCGATCGCTTCCCGGATCGGAAGACTCCCCTTCCCCTCTTCAGGTGCGATCAGCGTCGCGTCCAACCCATCGCGCGAGACGATCCACTCATTCTCCCTGAGGATCGCCTCCTGCAGGGAGATCGGAAGTGAGGAGCCAAGCGGGAGGAGGCGTTCCTCAGAGGCCGCGACCACCAGCGCGCGGGCCAGCGCGGCCAGCGCGACCGCATCCGCCAGCCGCGGGCAGGCGTCGCAAATGCGCAGCTCGATCGTCGGATAACGGGAACTGGGTCGGGTGCTCCAGTAGACCGTCCGCTGATCCGGAATCGTCCCGGCGCGGATCAGAAGCTCGAGAAACGCCTGGTACTCCTCAGCGGAGGCGAAGTGAGGGGGTGGCCCGCTGAAGGGGTAGCCGCGCCAGGCGATGTTCCGGAAGGACGCGAACCCCGTATCCTCCCCGAGGTGCATCGGCGAACTGCTGGAGAGCGCCAGGAGATGTGGACCGAAGGCGCGGACGGTGTTCATCAGCACCACCCGGTCGACATTCTCCGGGAGCGCGACATGGATGTGCAGGCCCCAGATCTGTTGTTGGCGAAGGAGCTGTCGGAAGAGGCCGCTGAGCATGCGCGGCCGGTCTGCGTCGGTAAGCTCCTGATCCGCCCAGCTGCTGAAGGGGTGCATTCCCGCCGCCAGAATCTCCAGGTCTTCCGCCGCAGCCGCCGCAGATGCCTGGAAGCGACGCTTTCGGAGACTTGTCGCCACCTCCGACGCATCCATGCAGATCTCCGTGCCGATCTCCAGCATCGTATCCTGGACTTCCCCTTCGACCGCCCCGCTCAGATCCGCTTTCAGGATGGTGCTGGCCCGGCTGCAGAGCGCCCCGGACCCCGGTTGCACCACCTGGTACTCCTCCTCCACCCCTATCGTAAACGACTCTCGCATACTCGATCGCCCCCGCGATTCTACAGGAAGTCCTACCCCAATACCGCAACGTCCTGGTCGGGCCTGTGCAACTCCTGCACCGGGTACGAGCCCCGGAAGGGCCCGGTACCTGCTTGTCCTTCACCGGATGCGAGATGGTCACCACCTCCATGAAACTCAGCAGACATCGACGTTGACGATGGACAGAATTCTGGAGAGAGTGCGAAGTCGAGGTAGCGTGCGCCGCGGGCTGCCATCGGGCGGCCTGCTCAGCATCGACCGGAGCCTCCCCTATCTTATCGTCTACCGCGAGCCCGCTTCCGGCGCTGATGCGGGGACGGAGCGGCTCGTCTCGGGAGAGGCGGCCTTCCTCATCTCGCGCGATGAGGAGGAGAGCGAACTTCAGGCTCTTGTCGGGGGGATCGCGCAGACGGGCTCGATCGCGCATGGGGCCTTTCTGGTACTCGAGATCTGGGCATCCGATGACCCCACGAGCACGTGTCTGACCGTCCGCGCGCCGGAGGGGCCGGCACCGGAAACGGTGGACAGACTCGTCACCAGTCTCAGGGAGGTCGCCGCTATCTCTCCCGGCGTCCAGGTCGGTCTCGAAATCACGGACGATCGACATCCGGCAGGCCTCGCTCCCCTTCTCACCATCGAGGAGAGCTGGCGGAAAGAGATCCTGCTGCTGGGCCTCGAAGTGCCCGCCATCTTCCGCGACGCCGAGACGGGCGACGTGTACCCGCGCTTTCTGAGAAGAATGCAGCGCGCACTCTCCCGCGCGATCCGGCAGGCCCTCTACGAGTTCATACGGGTGCAGACATCGTCGAAAGTCGAGAACGCGCTTGCGCTCGGCACCCGTACCCTGCCCGACTCCGTCTGGGAGGTCGACCGCGAGTTGCACGAGATCGAACATTCCATCGACCTTCTTCTCCTTACATCGCCCGTCAACGCGGAGGAGGCGTGGGACCGCTTCCAGGCGGATGATTTCGAGGTCAACCCCGAGTTCCACAACCGGCTCCTCCCCGTCGATCCGGATCTGCTGAAGCGGCGGCTCTACGCCATCAGGATCGAAGAGATCGACGATCCTGCAATGGCCGACCTCTTCGAAGACAAGCGCCAGGAACTGGATACGCAGTTCACCATGCTTCGTGAGCGTGGCACGCCCTCGTTCCGATACAACAGCTATCGGCTGTACGGGACCGTCGACGACGTGCTTCTCCGGACCGCCGAGGAGCTGCTCGAAAGTGTCGCTATTCCCCGCGAAGGTGGTGGCGAGTGGATCGATGCAGCGCGTTTCCGCGAGGCGGCAGAGGAGGAGCTCGGCCACTACCGGCGCATCCTCCCCTCGATCGACAACCGGATCGAGGTTCGGCGCGACATCATCGGACTGCTCGTCTCCGAGGGGAACCTGTTCATCGGTGAGGAGCTGATGATCAGGCGCGAGAGACTGGCACCTCTCATTCACCATGAGGTCGGGACGCATGTGCTGACCTATGTGAATGGCCGAAGTCAGCGGCTGAAGCAGCTATCCCTCGGCCTCGCCGGATACGACGAACTGCAGGAGGGGCTGGCCGTTCTCGCCGAGTATCTCGCAGACGGGCTCGATGCCTCGCGCATGCGCCTGCTCGCCGCCCGCGTCGTCGCCGCCCGATCGGTCGAGGATGGTGCCGAATTCGTCGAGACGTATCGCCTGCTCCGTGAGTATGGTTACTCGACGAATGGGTCGTGGCACATCACGTTGAGGGTACACCGATGCGGCGGCTTCACCCGCGACCTCATCTATCTGCGAGGTCTCATCGGGCTGCTCGAGTACCTCGCTGAAGGGGGTGCACTGGCGCCGCTTTATACGGGAAAGCTTGCCCTGAAACACCTTCCCGTCATCGAGGAACTGCGGTACAGAGGGGTCCTTATCGACCCACCACTCCTGCCGCGAGTCCTGGATTTGCCTGAGGCGGAAGACCGGTTGGAAAGCGTACGACGTGGAATCACCCTGGCGGAGCTGATATGTCCGGAGAACCAATGAGGATAGGCGTGCTGGTCAACGATGTCGACACCGAAGTGCCGGCGGCGGCGACAACGGTCATCGCAAGGTCGGCGGCACAGGCCGGCCACACCGTTTACATGATCGGCGTCGGCGATCTTACCTATCAATCGGAGGGGCCGATCGCGGCGATCGCCCGGCAAGCACCCGAGGGTGGGACCGACAGCGCGGAGTCGTTCATCGCAGCGCTTCAGGATGATGACGCGGAGCGCATCGGTATCACCTTCGAGGATCTGGATGTCCTCTATCTCCGGTACAATCCGTTCGAAGCGATCGAGAGTCGGCCGTGGGAGTATGAGGCCGGGTTTCTTTTCGGGCAGATCGCGGTCGTGCATGGCGTCATCGTCCTGAGCCATCCGTATACGCTGTCGTACGCCATCAGCAAGATGTATCTCGAGCAGTTCCCGGCATCGATCCGCCCGAAATCGATCATCACCCGCTCGCATGAGGAGATCATCCGCTTCCACGCCGAACAGCAGGGGAACATCGTGCTGAAGCCGCTGCGCGGGTATGGCGGGAAGGACGTATATCTGATGAAGGAGGATGCGGCGAACCTCAAGCAGATCGTGCAGACGATTACCCGCTACAGCTATGTGATTGCGCAGGAATATCTTCCGGCCGCGACCGAGGGAGATACCCGCTTCTTCCTCTTCAATGGCAAGCCGCTCGTGGTCGATGGGAAGCATGCGGCGCTGCGGAGGGTGAACGAGACCTCCGACTTCCGCAGCAACCTCTCCGCCGGCGGGCGGCCGAGGAGGGCTGAAATAACGCCGCGCATGCTCGAGATCGCCGAGATTGTACGCCCACGGCTCCTCGCGGACGGGATCTTCGATGTGGGGTTGGATATCGTCGGTGACAAGCTCGTCGAGATCAACGCAATAAGCGCCGGAGGACTGAACGCGGCGGAAAAGCTTGAAGGGGTGGCATTCGGCCAGGAGGTTGTGCGGCTGATCGAGCGGAAGGTCGCGCACCGACGGCGGTACGGCGCCCAGGTGCGGAACCGGGCGCTGGCGGTGATGGATTGATCCGACGCCAGCGTTGAGAGTCAGGGAGAACGCTGCTCCCGGTTGCCGTGGCGTCAGGTGGCGCGAGTTGGTGGCTGACCGGAGATAGAGAATCGGTCGACATGGTCGGTCTTCTTCCCCGGAAACGCGTCCGGTGCGCTAGGAGCCGCGGCCTCGCAACCCGTACTTCTTCATCTTCGCGTAGAGAGTCGTCCGCCCGATGCCCAGTCGGCGGCTGGCTTCGGCCACGTTGCCTTCCGTAGCGCGCAGAGCCTCCTCGACGGCCATCCGCTCGAACTCCTCGAGTGACACAGCCGGTGGCACGGGCATCTGCGGGGGCGCTGAATCCGGGGCTGGCGCTGCGGCCATCGGCGGTGCTGTCGAGAGTGCCGACGCCGCTGGGCCCGTCGGAGGGGGCGCCATATCGGTCACCGCCGGGGCGCGCCTGATGCGGCTGGGAAAATCGAAGGGGGTGAGGAGGCCGCCGGTGCTGGCGACCACCGCTCGCTGGATGGCGTTCTCGAGTTCCCGCACATTCCCCGGCCAGGTGTAGCGACGGATGAGCGCCACGGACTCGGCCGTGAGCGTTGCAGGACGACCGATGAGCCGCTCCCCCTGCACCCTTGCAAATTCCCCGGCCAGTAGAACCGCATCATCCCCCCGATCGCGCAACGGGGGGACTTCCAGTTCGAACACAGCGAGCCGGAAGTAGAGATCCTCCCTGAACCCGCCCTCCCGAACCTCCTCCGTCAGGTCCCGGTTGGTAGCAGCGATAAGGCGGAAATCCGACTTCAGCTGCCGCTCACCCCCTACCCGCTGGAACGTGCCCTCCTGAACGACCCTAAGCAGCTTCGCCTGCGCCGAGAGGCTGAGCTCGCCCACCTCATCGAGGAAGACCGTACCGCCATTCGCCTGCTCGAAAAGCCCCGCGTGAGATGCCGTGGCACCGGTGAACGCCCCCCGCTCGTGACCGAAGAGCTCCGACTCCTGCAGCGACTCCGGAATGGTCGCGCAGTTGACCGTCTGAAGGGGTGCACGGCGGCGGGCGGAGAGGGCATGGACCGCTCGCGCCACCAGCTCCTTACCCGTCCCGCTCTCACCCAGAACCAGCACCGTTACTTCCGTCTGCGCGACCCTGTCGAGCTGACGGAAGAGTGACTTCATCGCCTCGCTCTCCCCGAGGATCCCCGTCGCTCCCCATCCCTCCTCGCCCCGCTCCAGACGCGCCAGACGCGTCATCATCTGCCCCTGGCGAATCGCGTCGTGGAGCGTGCGCAGGAGGACGCTGCGCGTCGGGGGTTTGGTGAGGTAGTCGAAGGCGCCGCTCTTTATCGCTTCAACCGCCCGATCGACCACGTTCTCGGAGGTGAGCATCACCACGGGCATGTGCGGACGCTCCTCGAGGATGCGGTCGAGCGTATCGGTGCCGCTCAGGCCGGGGAGGTTGAGGTCGAGGCAGATCGCATCGGGCGCCCGCGAGGCGAGCGCACGCAGACAGGACTCGCCGTCCGGCTCCACGGTGACGTCATAGCCCCCCGCGCGCAGCCAGGAGCGCATCAGCTCGCCAAAGATCGGGTCGTCGTCGACGACCATGATGGTAGGAGTCATCAGCTAATCGGCTAGTGGCACCAGGTATCAGTCGGGGCATTTGGCCGGCCGGCCTTCTCAGCCGCCTCCGGTGCAAGATGCGTACGCCAACCGTACACATAATGTTCTCTTACAGGACACTCTACTGTTCCGTAAGCGCACATTGGAAACAGATGAAGTATCGTAAGTTATTGCAATTGAGGCACTTACATGTTTGGCACCCTCGTTGCCATAGGGAAGCGCGTCGTCACGATGACGGCAATGCACGAACAACCCCTTGGAGGATCCAGTGAAGAATCTTACGAAGGCCCTTGCGATCGCCGGTGTTCTTGGTGTGGCAGCGGTTCCGGCACATGCCCAGACGTCCGTCAACGGAAGCTCGACGATCTCGATCGGCACGGTGCTCTACATCTCAGCGGCGAACACAAACGTAGCGTTCGGCGCGCCGACCACGGGCGACTTCGATGTCGGTTTCATCGATGCCCCGACGGCCACGCTCCTCTCGCACAAGGCGAATGTACGGCATTCGGTGACGGTGAAGGCATCGTCAGCCACCATGACCGCCACCGGTGGCGGAACGGGAGCGGACGCGGCGAGGGCGGCCAAGCCAGCGGCTGACCTGCTCTGGTCGACGGATGGATCAGCGTTCAGCGGTCTCAGCACATCGGCGGCTCCGGTCCGTTCGGGCGTTTCGCGCGGCTCCTACGATGACCTCGCGGTCTGGTACCGGATGGCGCTCGACTACGGCGAGGATACGCCGGGGACGTACGGGCTGAACTTCCTTTACACGATCGTGGCCGACTGAGGCCACATGGAATCAACCCGATCATGGAACAGTCACCCGCATCGACGCAGATCCTGATTCAGATGCTGCTCATGCTGCGCGAGGAACTGGCGCTGACCCGCGCCGAGCTTGAGCGACTGAGAGCACTTCCGGAGGCGGCGACATCGAGGGTGAAGGACGATGCCGAGGTTCATCCGGGACGGGAGTTGGAGGCCGACATTCTGGCCTCCGCTCTC
>CAYRLB010000063.1:0-15431 GCA_964424945.1 uncultured Gemmatimonas sp. | reverse complement strand
CGGTGATCTTCACCATCGGCACGCTGTACTTGTCGGCGACATCGGCGATGCGGCGAAGCTCGTCGGCGGTGGTGACGCCACCGGAGATGCCAGGCACGACCGAGAAGGTTCCATCCTTCTGCACATTCGCGTGGACGCGGTCGTTGATGAACCGCGCATCACGCTCATCGATGTACTCGGCGCCCCAGAGGGTATTCAGCAGGGAGGCGAGGCCCATCTTGCTCTTCGGATCCTCATTGCCGGGAGCAAGCGAGGCGAAGACGGCGGATACGCTGCGCAGCTCACGCTCGCGGATCGCCTGGATGAGCTCCGACTTCCGCATCGGGATGCCGGGCACGTAGTAGTGGACCGACGGGTCCTCGACGAGCTCGCCATCCGCGGCGAATTCGAGCACGGCCTCGATCTGCGATTTGCAGGACCCGCATCCGAGCCCCGCGCGGGTCGCATCGCAGAGGCTCTTCATGCTGCGGCAGCCTCCCTTCACCGCCGCGACCAGCGTCCCCTTCGAAATCCCGTTGCAGTTGCAGATCTGCGCATCGTCGGGCATCGCTTCGATTCCAGCGCCGACAGGCTCATCAGCCGCCGGGAAGAGGAGCTCGGCGCGACGTTCGGGGGGCGGCGTACCGCGATCGAAGAGCTGCAGCAGATGGGCGCCCCGCGAGGTATCGCCGAGAAGAATCGCTCCGGCCAGACGACCATCCCGCACGATGATCTTCTTGTAGATACCCGCCGATTCCTCGACATAGCGCACGACCTCATCGCCTGCCTGCGATTCATGGTCGCCCATCACGCTCAGATCGATTCCCGCGACCTTGAGCTTCGTAGCGATCCGGGAGCCTTCATAGACCGCGTCGGGGTCGCGCTCGGTGAGCCGATCGGCGAGGATGCGCGCCTGGTCCCAGAGCGGCGCCACGAGGCCATACGTCGTTCCGCGATGCTGCACACATTCGCCGATCGCATAGACGCTGGGATCGTCCGGCGAGCACAGATCGTCGCCGACCAGGATCCCGCGCTCCACAGGCAGCCCGCAGTTGCGCGCGATCTCCACATTGGGCCGGATTCCGGCAGCGACCACGACCATATCGCAGTCGAGCATCGTCCCATCCGCGAAGCGCAGCCCGGTGACACGATCCGCACCCAGCACCTCACTCGTCGCCCTGTCACAGTGGACCTGGACTCCCAGCTCCTCGAACTTCTGGCGCAGGATCCCCCCTCCCCCGCCATCGAGCTGCAGCTCCATCAGGTGACTCCGCAGATGAACGACATGCACCTCGAGCACGCCTAACGACTGGAGTCCGCGGGCCGCTTCGAGCCCCAGAAGGCCGCCCCCGATCGCGACGGCTTTCCGCGCGGTCGCGGAAGCTTCGATCATCGCGTGGCAGTCATCGAGCGTCCGGAAGACGAAGACGCCGGGCTTCAGCGAGCCGTCCTCGGCGCTGACTCCCTTGAAGGGCGGGATGAAGGCCGAGCTGCCGGTCGCGAGGACGAGGATATCGTAGCGGACGCTGCCGCCCTGATACGCCACCCGCTTCATCCGTCGGTCGACCCAGGTCACCTTCGTCCCGGCGTGCAGGGCGACGCCATTCTCCTCGTACCACGCGATCGGGTTGAGGAAGATGTCCGCCGGGTCCTGGCTCTTCGCGAGGACATTCGACAGGAGGATGCGGTTGTAGTTTCCGTACGGCTCATCGCCGAAGATGGTGATGTCGTACTGGTCACGTCCCCCCCGCGCGACGATCTCCTCGACGAGGCGCGCGCCGGCCATTCCATTGCCGACCACCACCAGTCGCTTCTTCGCTTTCATGATCATCGTCTCTATCTCCCGGCTACGGTGCATTTTTTGTCGATGCGGACCGCACACACCTTGAATTCAGGCATGCGGCTGATGGGATCGAGGTCCGGGTTGGTCAGCCGGTTCGCCGATCCCTCGTCACCCCAGTGGAAGGGGACGAAAAGGGTGTCCTGTCGGATCTTCGCGGTGATCTCCACGCGGAAGCGCGCGGTCGAGCGACGGGTCGTGAGCGTGATCTCCTCCCCCGGCACGAGCGCGTAGCGGCGGGCCGTCTCCGGGTGGATCTGGACGGACGGATCGGAGACCATCTCATTGAGACGATCGACGCGGCGGGTCTGGGTGCCCGTCTGATAGTGCGCGAGCAGACGCCCGGTCGTGAGATACAACGGATAGCTCTTATCGGGCTCCTCCCTGACCGCCCGGTGGGGGAGTGTGGAGAAGCGTGCCCGGCCACTGGGCGTCGGGAAGCGGTCCGCGAACAGACGGGGCGTGCCCGGATGGTCCTCCGACGGGCAGGGCCAGAAGACGCCCTGCTCCCGATCGATGCGCTCCCAGGTGATCCCCGAGTAGTCCGCAGGGGCGCCGGCCGTGGCGCTTCGCAGCTCCTCGAAGACCTCCTTCGGCGATGCCGCCATGAAGTGGTCGCCCGCGCCGAGGACCCCGGCGAGGAGGTTCATCAGCTGAAGGTCGGTCGCGACTCCGGGCGGCGGTTCCATCGCGGCGCGGCGGCGGATGACGCGTCCCTCGAGATTCGTCATCGTGCCCTCCTCCTCCGCCCACTGCGCCGAAGGAAGGACAACGTCCGCGAGCTGTGCCGTCTCCGACAGAAAGAAGTCGCTGACGACAAGCAGATCGAGGCTGTGGAGGCGATCTTTTACGCTCGTCGCGTTCGCCGCGGAGACGGCGGGGTTCGCCCCGAAAACAAAGAGCGCGCGGATGCCGTCGGCGGTACCGGCCGTCTCCAGGAGTTCCTGGGCGGAGATGCCGGCGCCCGGAAGATCATCGGGGTCGATGCCCCAGACCCGCGCGATCGAGGCGCGGGCGGCCGGGTCGCGGATGTCGCGGTAGCCGGGGAGCTGGTCAGCCTTCTGGCCATGCTCGCGGCCGCCCTGCCCATTCCCCTGGCCCGTGATGCAGCCGTAACCGCTGAAGGGACGGCCGACCATGCCGAGCGCGAGGGCGAGGTTGATGTAGGCCCCCGTGTTCGCGACGCCCTGGGCCTGCTGCTCCGGACCGCGGCCGGTCAGGATCATCACGCTCTTCGCCGAGCCGAGCAGCTGCGCAATCTCGGTGAGCGTCTCCTCGGGGATCCCCGTGAGCCGCTCCACACGCATCGGCCAGAAGCCCGCAACCAGTGACCGCACCGCCTCGAACCCCTCGGTCCGGGCACTGATATAAGCCTCATCCGTGAGACCCTCGCGGATGAGGATGTGCAGAAGTCCGTGCGCCAGAATCGCGTCGGAGCCGGGTGCGATCGGCAGATGATGGGTGGCGGCGTGCGCCGTGGCCGACAGCCGCGGATCCACGACGATCAGCTTGCCGCCATTCCTCCGCTGTTCGTCGAAGTACTGCATCAGGGGCGGCATCGTCTCTGCGACGTTGCCGCCCGCCACCAGGATGACTTCGGCGGAGGCGATGTCCGCGACGGGAAAGGGGAGCCCCCGATCGATGCCGAAGGCCCGGTTCGATGCAGCCGCCGCGGACGACATGCAGAAGCGGCCGTTGTAGTCGATCCTCGAGGTACGAAGCGCGACGCGCGCGAACTTGCCCAGGAGATACGCCTTCTCGTTCGTCAGCGCTCCGCTGCCATAAACACCGACCGCGTCCCGGCCATGCAGCTCCTGCACCCTGGTCACCCGCGTCGCGATCCGCTCGAGCGCTTCGTCCCAGGTCGCCTCGACGAGCTCACCGGTCGAGCTGCGGATGAGCGGCGACGTTACGCGCTCGCCGTGACCAAGAGTGGCCGCAGCGGTGAATCCCTTCACACACAGTCGGCCACGGTTGACCGGGAAATCGCTGTCGCCGCTGATCACCGCGCCGGCGGCGGACGTCTCTATCTTCATCCCGCACTGGAACGCGCAGTACGGGCAATGTGTGTTGGTTGCCATCCTTCGGATCCTGCGGACATCGGTCCTCCCCTGTGAGCTGCACACCAGCTTTCGACGGAGATAACCTAACTTTTTTATGCTATTATTTCAATACGCTTTCTTTTATTAGCTTGTATTTACAAGAGTGTTATTGTTTAGGTGGTCACCAGCGAGGGTATGCCGGTCGGGCACCTACAAAGGTGTCGGGGTGTCCGACAAAGTTGTCGATGAGGCCGCGGGTCGATGAAGTGGCTTGCCCGCCCGGAATCGGGCGACCTACGTTGTGGACCTCAGATCGCCCGCGGGAGTACCACGAGACGCGGTCCGGAAACCCTCAATTTCAGATGCTTTCATGCTTGATCATATGCGGTTGTTCCGGCACTTCGGGATCCTGGTGACGAGTCTGTTTCTCCTGCCAGGCTCCCTCGAGGCGCAGGGTGCCCCCGCAGGACGGGTATCGATCGCGGAAGGGGAGCAGTGTCCTGCGGGGATGACCGAGGTGCGTCCGCAGAGCTGCCAGGCGCCGGAGTTCGAGGCGCCGAGCATCGTCGATTACCGTCCCCGATCGACGCTGGTCACGGAAGAGAATCTGGTTCCGCGCGCGCGCTTCCCTGTCGTCGACGTTCACGGGCACGCGGGAAACCTCGCGGCGCCGGGCGCAATCGAGGAGATGGTTGCTGCGCTGGATTCGCTGAACATCCGGGTCTACATCGCTGCGGATAACGTCTCTGGCGAGCGCCTGAAAGAGACGATGGCGGCGATCAACGCGAGTCCCCATCGGGAGCGCTTCAGAGTTCTTGCGGGAATCGACTTCCGGGATGTCGGACCGGGGTGGGCGGAGCGGGCGGTTGCGCAGCTCGAGTCGGATGTAGAGGCGGGGGCGATCGGGGTGGGAGAAATCTCGAAGAGCTTCGGGCTCACGATCACGAAGCCGGACGGCTCGAGGTTGCGGGTGGACGATCCCGAACTCGCCCCGGTATGGGATGCGATGGGCCGGCTTGGCCTGCCCGCCTTCATTCATACGGCCGAGCCGCAGGAGTTCTTCCAGCCGCTCGACTATGAGAATGAGCGGTGGCTGGAGCTTGCTCTCTTCAGGGATCGTCGGAATTACGGGCCCGGTCGCGTAACCTTCGACGAGCTGATGACGGAGCGGGACAACCTGTTCCGCCGCCATCCGAACACGACCTTCATCGCCGCGCATCTGGGGTGGCATGCGAACGACCTGGAGCGCGCGGCACGGATGCTCGACGAGTTCCCCAATGTCTATGTGGAGCTCGGGGCGGTCCTGTACGACCTAGGGCGGCAGCCGCGGGCGGCGCGCGACTTCTTCATCCGCTATCAGGACCGGATCCTCTTCGGTAAGGACAGCTTCCAGCCGGCGGAATATCCCTATTACTGGCGCGTTTTCGAGACGGCCGACGAATATTTCGACTATTATCGGGATTATCACGCCTTCTGGAAGCTCTACGGGATGGACCTTCCGGACGATGTCCTGCGTAAGATGTACTACGGCAATGCGCTGGAGCTCTTTCCGGGCGTTCCTCAGGAAGGGTGGCCGGCCCTCTGAGCTCGACGTCAGATCTGTCGGTTCGTGCGGCGCGCCCCCTGACTGAAGGGAGCGCGTGCGCTACGGATCGGTACGACGGTCGCTCACCCCGACCCGTTTCTTGCTGTGAGGAATGGCAGCCGACCGCGGCGGGCTGAACGTTCCCCTTCCTGCATCGCAGCTCCTTTCCGTTCGCCGTAGCCCAACGTGGGGCACCCCCGCCATGTACGAATAAGGATAGCTCAGGGCCCGTCCAGCGGACGGCTTTGACGACGCCAGTAGCAGAATCATGAAATCAGCAATCGTTGTCACCGTCGGTGTTCTGGCAGCCGTTTCCGCAGCGTTCAGCTTCGAGCGCGGCGATGGAAGCACTGTTCCTGTCACCGAACCCGTTCCCCTTGCGAGCGCGCTCGCTGTCGATACCCCGTTGACGGTTGCAGTCGCCCCTTCCCGTCCGGGGGTGCGGCGCGTCATGTGGGAGCGCCCCGAGGGTCCTCTGAAGGTTGCGCTGCAGGCGGGTCACTGGAAGGCTGCCGAGGCGCCCGACGAGCAATCGGGACTTCGGACGAATGGTACCTATGGTGGCGGCAAGGCCGAGTGGGAGGTCAACTTGGAGATCGCGCAGCGCACGGCGCGCCTGCTCGAGGCTGCCGGGTACGAGGTCGACATCCTTCCGACCACCATTCCGCCCGGTTACTTCGCAGATCTTTTCCTGTCGATCCACGCCGACGGCAACAACAGCAGTTCGGCGTCGGGCTATCGCGCCGCGGCGCCCCGTCGTGACCAGACGGGCCGGGCCGCACACTTCTCAGACCTCCTCGAGGATCGCTACGGCGCAGCGACCGGCCTCCGTCACTACCCGACGGTCACCCGCCGGATGCAGAACTATTACGCGTTCAACTACCGCCGCTACGAGCACGCACTCCACCCGATGACCGTTGCGGCCATCCTCGAAACCGGATTCCTCACCAATCCGGGTGATCGCAGGATCATCGTCAACGATCCGGACCGCGCAGCCCGCGGCATCGCCGACGCCATTACATCTTTCCTCGAGACGATGCCGCTCGAGCCTCAGATGGTGGAGATGGGAAGGGATCCGAACCTTCGTCCCTGGAGAAGGCAGTAGAAAGCAGAAAAGCCCCGCGATTGCGGGGCTTTTCTGCTTCCAGCCAGTGCTTTCCAGCTACCGTCCGAGAACTCAGTCGGCGCCGATCGGTGCGAGGTTCCCCTCATCCGCCGTATGCCGCTCCTTCGACGGGAGGGTAGCGGTCTGCTTCCGCGAGACCTTCCGCTTCACCCACCCGCCGAAGTCATCCATGTACGTATAGGCGACCGGAACCACAATGAGCGTCAGCAGGGTCGATGTGATCAACCCACCGATCACCGCCCGCGCCATCGGCGCCCGGAAGCCACCCCCTTCACCGAGTCCCAGCGCGATCGGCAGCATGCCGAAGATCATCGCCAGCGTCGTCATGATGATCGGACGCAGCCGGATCCGGCCCGCTTCGACCAGTGCCGTCCATCGGTCCTCTCCGCTGCGACGCCGCTCATTCGCATTGTCGACGAGCAGAATCGCGTTCTTCGTCACCAGACCGAAGAGCATGATCACACCGATCATCGACATCATGTTCATGGTGTCGTCGGTGATCAGCAGAGCGAGCAGAACGCCCACGAGCGACAGCGGCAGCGACATCATGATCGCGACAGGCTGCGTGAAGCTCTCGAACTGCGACGCAAGGATCAGGAAGATGAGAATGAGCGCCAGCAGGATCGCTTCGAGGACGTATCCAACCGTCTCCTCGAGCTGCTCCGTCTCACCACCCAGAACCACCGAGTATCCGACCGGAAGCTCCATCGCGTCGACCAGACCCTGAACCGCCGTCGATGCTTCTGACGTCGAAGTCAGGATGTTGATGTTCGCCGCCACAGTCGAAACCCGGCCGAGGTGCATCCGGTCGATCTGCGCCGGTGCGGTACCTTCCGTGATCGACGCGATCTGACCCAGCGGGACCGTGTTCACCGCACCCGACATCGTCCTGCTGCCGGTCGCGATCGGAAGGGTAAGCAGATTCTGCAGATTGGTCCGCTGGTCAGGTGCAACCTGCACCACAACGTCCCGCTCCTCGCCCGTCGGGTCCTGCCACGTCGTTGCCGTCTGACCCGCCAGAAGAGGCCGGACCGAGTTCGAGATCTGCCCGATGTCGAGGCCGAGTTCACTCGCCAGATCGCGATTCACCTCGATCCGGTATTCCGGCCGCGGCGATCCCAGCGACGTCTCCACATCGACCAGGCCCGGCAGCTCCCGGATCTGCGCCGCCAGCTCATCCGAGATGCGCTGAAGCTCGGCAACGTCCGGCCCCTGCACATTCACCTGGATGGGCTTTGTCGCCCCGCCCATGCCGCCCGCCGCCATGATCGAAGTCTCCACCCCGATCACCGGCGAAAGCTCCGCACGCGCAACCTCCATCATCTCCATCTGCGAGAGATCGCGCTGCCGGGCCGGAAGAAGGTCCACATAGATCGAACCGTTCGTTACCGAACCCGTCACACCGGCGCCGATCGTCGTGTACGTGAGGTCGACGCCCGGCATGTCGCGGAGGATCGCAGCGATCTGGTCCCCCTTCGACTCCGTGTACGAGAGGCTCGACCCTTCCGGCGCCTCGAACGTAACCGTGAAGGCACCCTCGTCGCTCTCCGGCATGAAGCCGCCCCCGATGAAGGGGAAGAGCATGAACGCCGCAACGAGCGACCCGGCGGCGATGCCGAGCGTCGTCTTCCGATGGCCGAGCGCCCATCCGATGATCCCCCGATATCTCTCCGCCGTCCGGTCGAACCAGACGTTGAAGCGGGTAATCCCGTTCGTGAGGAAGTTGCCTTTCGCCAGACTCGGATCGTGCGGATCCACACCCCACCACGCCGAAAGCATGGGCGTCAGAGTGAACGACACGAAGAGCGACACCAGAACCGCGAAGGCGACGGTCAGGCCGAACTCGAAGAAGAACCGGCCGATGATTCCGCCCATGAAAGCAACCGGGACGAACACCGCCACAATCGACAGCGTCGTCGCCATGACCGCCAGGAAGATCTCCCGGGTGCCGACCGCCGCCGCCGTGAAGGGATCCTTCCCCATCTGTCGATGTCGGACGATGTTCTCGATCACCACGATCGCATCGTCCACCAGAATTCCGATCGACAGCGACAGCGCCATCAGGGTCAGCACGTTCAGCGTGAAGCCGAGCGCATCCATGAGGACGAACGAGCTGATCACCGAAACGGGCAGCACCAGCGATGTGATGGCTGTCGCCTTCCAGTCATTCAGGAAGAGCATCACGACGATCACTGTCAGAAGCGCGCCAAGGAAAAGCTCCTTGATGACGTCATTGACGGAGTGCTCGATCGTGATCGAGTTGTCGACGATCATGTTCAGGACGGTTCCTTCCGGCAGATCCGCCTGAACCTCCGCCATCATGTGCTTCACTTCGTCGGCGACCTGCACCGTATTGGCGCCGGAGACCTTCGTAACGTCGAGCGAGATCGCCCGCTCCGCGTTCACCGACGCCACCGTACGCTGCTCTTCGGTGGCATCTTCGACGAGCGCGACCTGACCCAGCCGGATCGGCCGCCCATCGCGGGTCGCCACGATGACATTGGCGAACTCATCCGGCCGCTCGATACGTCCGAGCACGCGAACGAGCTGCTCCGTCGCGCCAAGCTCGACGCGGCCGGCGGGGACCTCCAGGTTCTGCAGCTGAAGCGCCATCAGAACCTCCTGGGCAGAAACCCCGAGCGCCTGCATCTGGTCCGGCCTCAGGGAGACCCGAACCTCCCGCTCGAGCCCACCCGCGATCTGCACCGCGCCGACGCCCGAGACGCTTTCGATACTCCGCGCCACATCTTCGGCGATGGGCGTCAGATCGGCGATCGAATAGGTCGACGACGACAGAGCAAGCGACAGAATCGGCATCGCCGCCGGGTCGAAGGTCTGCACGACGGGCGTCTCGATATCCGTCGGGAGCAGGCGCCGGATGCCGTCGATCTTGCCGCGGAGATCCTGCGCCGCCGCCTCCGCTTCACGTCCGAGCTCGAATTCGACGACGATGGAAGAAACACCTTCCAACGACGTCGAGGTGATGCGGTCGACCCCCTGTACAGGGTTGAATGCTTCTTCCAGCCGCTCCGTCACCTCCCGTTCGACCGTCTCCGGGGATGCCCCCGGATAGATGGTCTGGACGGAGACGATCGGGATGTCGACGTCCGGGAACTGGTCGATCGCAAGCCGCCTGAAGCTGAAGAGGCCGAGCACGACCAGTCCGATCATCACCATCGAGATGAAGACTGGACGTCGGATGGAGACGCCACTCAGCCCGCCTCCCTCCAATTCCTTCCTGAGGAGAACGGGTTGAGGATCCTGTCCTCCGCGACCGTTGCTATGTTCAGTCATCTTTTCTTCTTTCAGTCGCTTGCGACGCTGGTTGTGCTTTCGGTCGCTGACGGCGTCCCCGCCATCCGGACCCGGGCACCCTCGGTGACCGTGCCCGGAACGACGATCACCTGTTCGCCCGCACGCAGCCCCGAGCTGATCGCGATCACACCGCGGGTGGTATCATGCGTCCCGGTCGTTACGGGTCGCCGCACCACCGTCTCATTCTCTACCACCCATACATAGGGATCTCCGCCCTGATCGCGGACGGCGACCACCGGAACGGCAATCGATTGCGAAGCCGATTCGGTCAGCACACGGCCAGTCGCGAAAAGTCCGCCGATCAGCGCGCGTCCCTCATTCGGGAGACGGAGGGTTACACCGACCTGCCGGGTCTGAGCATCGGCAACCGGCGCGACTCGCTGCACTGTCCCCTCGAAGGTGCGCCCCGGGAAAGCGTCGATCGTGAAGACGACAGGCTGACCCACCTGAACCGAAATCGCCCGGTCTACCGGAACCTGGCCCTCGAGCTCGAGGAAGGATGAGTTGACCACTTCGAAGAGCGACTGCCCGGGGGTCACCGCCTCCCCCTGGCTTACCATGCGCTGGCTCACCTGCCCCGCGATCGGCGCAGTCACCACGGTGCGGTCCGCCTGCTCATTCGCACCAGCCGCCTGGGCCCGGGCCGCGGCGAGCTGCGCCTGCGCCGATTCGTACTGCGTCTGCGCCGTCCGGAAGTCGATTTCGGACATCGCGCCAGCTTCGAAGAGGGTGCGGGCCGACTCGAGCTGTCGCTGAGCGAGCGCGAGCCCCGCCTCTGCCGCCGCTGCACCCGACCGGGCTCCGGCCGCGGTGCTGGTGATCCCCTCCGCCTCGATGCGGGCCATTACGGCACCCGAGCCGACGGACTGTCCACGATCGGCTGAAAGCTGCGTTACCACCCCCGGCACCTGCGCCTTCACCTCGACTCGCAGGTAGGGATTCAGCGTACCCGTGAGCGCCACACCCGACGCGACCGAAATCGTATCGACAATCGCCACATCGGTCGGGGCCAGGAGCACAGAGGCCTGGTCGTCCGTCGTATCGGCTTCGCCATTCCCGCATCCTGCAGCGGTCAGCAGAAGAATCATTCCGGCCGCCACGCCCGATCGCCGCCGCTGTATGTCTATCTGTCGTCGAGTCATCGTTCGATGTCTTGTCTTTATTGTAGGACGCTACGGGAGATCCGTGGCGCTGCGGCCAATCGCTCTCGCCACACCGGCATCCGCGATACGATAGTCGGTGATCGCCTGCGCGAGATTTGTCCGCGCCTGCAGAAGCGCGAGACGCGCGTCCGTCACCTCGAGCTGCGTCGCAAGACCCTGCTCATACCGGAGGACGGTGAGGTCGTGGACGCGCTGCGCCTGCTCGACCGTCCGCTCCCGCGCATCGATGTCGGCGCGGGCCCGCTCCCGTTCACCACGCGCCTGCTCATATTCCAGCTGAACGGCTTCGCGCAGCTGAGCCACCTGTAGCCGCGCCTGATCGAGCTGAACCCGAGCTTCGGCCACTTCCGCACGCCGGCGGAAGCCATTGAAGACGGGGACCGAAACGTTCAGCGTCGCCGTCCAGTCCGTTCTCCAGTCATTGTCGAGCTGGAAGATGTCGCTCGGGAACGCCTGCTTCCCGTAGTTCATCCGCAGCGAGACGTTCGGGAGATATGCTCCCTTGACGATCGTGACATTATCCTCGGCGATCGCGACACGGCTCTCGGCGGCCGCGATCGACGCCCTTTCGAACTCGGACACAACCGGATCAGGCGTGACGGAAACACCTTCATCGAGGGGCGTAGTCAGGTCGAGCGGCTGCGACGCCGGGATGTCCGTCAGCCGCTTGAGATTCAGTCGCGCCAGCTCCGCCGCGTTACGCGCCGCAATCAGCTGCGGTCGCAGATTCTCAAGCGCGACCTCCGCCCGCAGCACCTCCAGCTCCGATGCCTGCCCCGCCTCCAGCCGCAGCTCTTCCTGCGCCAGGAAAGCCTCGGCCTGCTCGACCGCCGCAGCCGAAATCGCCTCGAGCTCCTCCGCCAGCAACGCCTGGAAGTACGCGGTCCGAACCTGCAGATCGAGGTCAGCCGTCTCCTCCGAAAAGGTGAAGGCGGCAGCGTCGCGGGAGGAGCGCGCGATGCGCAGCCCTGCCGCGGTACGCCCGCCGGACCAGATCGTCTGATCACCGGCAATCGTCGCGGTGTAGGCGTTCTCCTGACCGAACGGAAGGTCGCTGAACAGCGACCCGATTCCCATCAATCCGGCGATCGGTGCGCGATCCTCCAGATACGCGACACGCTCCTCGAGGGGCAGATCCGGATTCGGCTCGAACCGAAGTGAGTCGGGCAGGCTGAACGCCGAGCCGCCGCCCGAATCGAAGGCAGAAGCGAACGTCTTCGTATAACCGAGATTCGCCGAGATCTGAGGATAGAGCAGCGATCGGGCGACCCCGATCTGCGCTTCTGCCGCCGCGACACGCGACCGGGCAAGCTGGACTTCCTGACTCTCCCCGAGAGCGAGACCCAGTGCATCCTCCAGCGACAGCCGCAGTGTATCACTTCCGACTTCGGAGGCGACGCGCCCCTCCTGTGCCTCCAGCCCTGCAGGCAACACCATCAGAATGGCGATCACGCCGATCGCCCTGCTCAACAGTTTCAACGTTCTCTCCAATTTCATGTCGGTCTCTTCCGGCAGTCGATCGCACCCTCCAGATGCCGGATCGCGCGAGACACAAAGCCCATCAACGATTCGATCCGGCATCTGATCTTCTCACTCTCCCCTACCACCTCATGACCGACTTCCAGCCGCTGAAGCATCAGTCGCTGCCGATCGAGCGCCCGCTGGAGCGCGAGCTCCTCCGCATTCGGCGCAAGTCGATAAAAATCGCGTCGATCGCCGGGCAGAGTGACCCGCTCGGCGACACCCATATTCTCAAGGAGACGGGCATTGGAGCTCACACTCGCCTTACTTACATGAAGCTGCTCGGCAAGGTCGTCGAGCGAAGCCTCCTCCTCATTCAGAATAAGAGCGCCCATCAGGCGGCCTGCGATGCGGGGCATCCCCTCTTCCTCCAGGTGCCGCCCCATCAGCTCTATGAAATCCTCGGGCTTCTGCATGCTCCTCCATCCCGGCGGGGTAACCTGCGAATAACCCAAAGAACCTACCGCAACACCATCGTTCAGTCAATACTGTACGATCATTACGACATGAACTCCGGCCCGGCCCCCGTCTTACGACCCGCAATACAACGGGTCCAGGCGTCCAAAAGATTCACACGCATTGAGATTGATGTCCTTGCCTACCGGAAACACCTGGATCGGTTCCCGCATTGGACACTGTGAGAAACGGATGAGGAAAGGCCGATCGGGACAGCCGCACGCCCGGAGCGGCGCACATGCCGGGGCCGACCCGGGAGATAACCGTCAGAGCGGGCTGGGAAGTGCCGGAAGAGGCAGAAGGGACAGGGGCGGATGGGAACGGAAACTCGGCACCGGGTGATGGCCGAAGATGAACGGCCCACGATGACTGCTCAGGCGACGCGTGTCTTCCTCATGAAGGTCATCCTTGATTGCGGTCGTGGAACTGCAGGCGGGCTCACCAGCCGCACGGTCAAGCCTCCACGCTCGAGCGGATGGGCGTCGATCCGAGTAGCTCCCCGATCACCGCGGCGCGGTGCAGAAAGATCCGCCGAAGCTGTCGCCGCACCATGAAGACCGCCACCTCCCCCAGCGGAAAGAAGGGGAGACGATACCGTACTTCGTCCTTCACGAGCGTCCCTTCCTCGGTATCCGCGAAGGTATGCGTATGCTGCCAGAGCGCGTAGGGGCCGCGGATCTGCTCATCCACGAAGCAGACATCCTCCTCCCATCGGGAGATCAGCGTCCGCCAGCGGAAGGGGATGCCGAACAGCGTCAGCCGATAATCGATGTGGAGGCCGGGCGCCATTTCGAGGGGAAGCTGGCTGGAAATGGTGAAGCGAAGCTCCGCGGGGGTGATCCTTTCGAGATTCTCGGCGGCGGCGAAGAAGGCGAACACCTCCTCACGCGGAAGCGCGATCACGGTCTCTGCACGGAGGAAGTGGTCTCGCATCGCGACCCATTGCCGGCCGCCATGGCAGACGGCCGACTCTGATAGAAGGTTTACGGTCCCGGCGCGTCAGATCCGGACCGTCAGCTTCCGGGCCGTCCGCGGTGGGGCTTGCCCATGAAGGGGAAGATCGGCCCCGCTGCCCTGCTCGCCGGTGCATCACCCGCGCCAACCATCGTGATGCTGTCGCCGCCGTCGACCTTGGCACGGAGAACCGCAGCCTCCGCCCGCCCGATCGCCGACTTTACATTCGAGCCTGCAACGACCGCCGTCATCCCGATGCTGGCCGTCAGCGGGATATAGGGCGCGCCCGTCTCGAGATGAACGCGCAGAAGAGCGGAGCGGATCCGCTCGGCAACCCCGATCGCCGCGTCGTCCGTTTCGATCCTGGGCAGCAGAAGGCAGAAGGAGTCGCCACCCAGGCGCGCGCAGACATCGTCGGGTCGCACCGTTCCGATCACCGTCTGTGCGGCCGCCTTGAGCAGCTGATCTCCGATTGCCTGGCCATACTCTTCATTGATCGCGGAGAACCCATCGAGGTCGATGACGGCGATCACCCCGCCCTGCTTCCCGAACTGGAAGAGCCGCCGATCGAGGGCGCCGCGGTGGAGCATCCCGGTCTGGGCATCCCGGTCCATCTCCTCCTGCTGCACCTCGAGCCGCGGGTGCGGCCGTCGCGGGAGGAAGACCTCCCAGGCGTCCGGCTGCGGGAAGAAGTTCGGCCTGAGAATCGTGTTGTGATACTCGCGATGAAAAACCTCCGTCGCCGAACCCGAGATGGGCGGCACGATCCAGCGCCACTCGGCTGGAACGGTTCGATCTGCCTCGCGCTCGATCGCCTCGTGGCGGATGAAGTGCTGCGATGCGGTGTGATGGTCGACAATCGTCACGCCATCTTCCTGGAAGCTGTGCAGCACCGCGACATTCAACTCGACCAACGCCCGGTCCCTCCAGAGCGCGCGATTGGAGCGGGTATCGAGGCCCATGCACCGCGCGACCGCCGGCAGCAGGTTGTAGCGCTCGACATCGCTGAGGCTCCGGGCGCCGATCTCCGTGCCGATGAACCAGCCGCTCAGAGGTGCGGAAGGATACGACACGCCGCCGATCTCGAGTCGCATATTGGACATCGTCGAGAGGGCATGCCATTTCAGGCCGAGCTCTTCGAACCAGTCCAAATCCGGGTGACGAAGCTGAACCTCGAGAACTGCGTCCTTCGGAAGGTCGTAGATCTGCGGCTTCCCTCCGGGAACCTGGATAATCAGCGGAAGAAGATCGAATGGCGTATGCGCGCCGCCCTTCCACCCGAGCCGCATTGCGAGCGATGTGAACTCGAGATTCGCCGGGTCTCCGAGGACTGACCCATCGGACCGCCGATAACCGGCGTAGCCGATGAGATCCCTGTTCCAGATGCGGATTCCCGGTGAGCCCGGCTCCTGCGGTGCGAAGACGCTGACCATCGGTACGATCCGGCCGC
>CAYRLB010000062.1:13667-15978 GCA_964424945.1 uncultured Gemmatimonas sp. | reverse complement strand
GAGGTGGCGGTCGTCCGGGAACAGCCTGCCCACATCGTCTGCCGGGAGCGCGAGATTCTCAACATCGAGAACCTGGCGAACGTCGATCTGATTTCGTCTCACGAGTTCTGGTTCGTCGGCCTGCCTCTGAAGATCAAGGGGGGCTCCGGCTCTCCCTTCCGGGGGGTCGCCATCGTTCCGGACAAACCGCAAAGCTGAGGAATTCGATGAACCTTCCGACGGAAATGGATGCCCTCGTCCTGCGCGGCGTCCGCGACTTCAGCATCGAGACAGTACCGGTCCCGAGCCCGGGCGACGATGAGGTAATCTGCGAGGTCGATACGACCTTCATCTGCGGGACCGACCCCCACATCATCGCGGGAGATTTCCCCGGCTTCTGGCCGAAGGCGTACCCCTTCATTCCGGGGCACGAGTGGTCAGGCACGGTCGTGAAGGTGGGTCCGCGTGCGGAAAGTCTCGGATGGAACGAGGGAGACCGAGTCTGCGGCATCTCCCACGCCGGCTGCGGGTATTGCGCGAACTGCCAGAAGGGGCGCTACAACCTCTGCCTCAACTATGGTCATGAGGAGCGCGGCCACCGGCAGTACGGGCACTACACCCCCGGCGCCTATGCGCAGTACATGCGCACCTCGGTGAAGAGCATCTTCCGGATTCCGGACGATATGTCACTCGAGCTCGCCGCCTCGGTCGATCCGCTCAGCATCGCCCTCTACACGGTCAAGCGCTCGCGTATGCAGCCGGGCGACGACGTGCTGGTCATCGGAACGGGCCCCCAGGGGCTGATGGCGATTCTCTGCGCGAAGGCGCTCGGGGCCGGGAAGATCATCGCGGCGGGGAGCGGTGCGCGCCTCGAGAAGGCCGAGGAGCTCGGCGCGATTCCCATCGACTACCGCTCCGACGATGTCGTGCAGGCCACCATGGATCTGACGGGCGGCCTCGGCGTACCCGCGGTACTCGAGTGTGCAGGGACCCCCGAATCGATTCGTCAGGCGTGCTTCGCCGCGGGCCGCGGCGGTGTTGTTTCGGTCATCGGCATCCCTCATTCCGAGCCGGCACTGCCCATCAAGCGGATGGTCCTCGATGAGGTCGAGCTGGTCGGGAACCGCGCGAACCCGAACACGGCTGCCCCGACCATCGAGATGCTGCGCAATGGCCGGATCGACCTGACGCCCCTGCTGACGCATCGTTTCCCGCTGAGGGACTTTGCGGAGGCGCTCGATACCTTCGAGTCGCGGCGCGAAGGGTCGATCAAGGTGGCCACGAAGCCGAACGCGACCTCCTGACGGCAACGTCGGGCAGAACACGCAGTCTTTTCCAGAATCACCTGTATCCACCTGTAAAACGGACTTATGAAGAACAAGGTGATGATCGTGAGCGGCGGCGCTTCCGGGCTCGGGCTCGCCGCTGCCGTCAAGTTCGCGGAGAAGGGCTACGACCTCGTCCTCATCGATATCAACGAGGAGAATGGCCGGAAGGCGGAAGAGCAGATCCGTGCGCTCGGCCGCGACGCGGTTTTCTGCCTCTGCGATATTTCTAACAGGGAGCAGGTCGAGAAGGCCGCTGCGACGGCCCGCGAGCGCTTCGGCCGCGCCGATGTTCTGATCAACAACGCCGGCCTCGAAATCCGCGGAAGCATCCTTCAATGCTCGGAGGAGGAGTGGGAGCGGACGTACGACATCAACCTCAGGGGCATCTACTACATGACGAATGCCTTCGTCCCGTTGATGCTCTCGCACGACGACGCCTGTTCGATCATCAACACCGGCTCGATCCTCGGCTATCGAGCGGTCGGCGAGCGCGCCGCCTATGCCTCCTCGAAGGGTGCCATCGAGACCCTCACCCGGTCGATGGCCTTCGACCTCGCAAAGGATGGGATCCGCGTCAACTGCGTTGCGCCGGGCGCGATCGACACACCGCTGCTCCGCGGCTCGATCAACGATTCGCCCGATCCGGCCGGGACGGAGGCATTCCTCAACTCGAAGAGCGTCCTCAACCGGATGGGAACGCCGGCGGAGGTCGCGAACGTGATGTACTTCCTCGCATCGGATGAGGCTTCGTTCGTGACAGGCGCCACCTACTTCGTGGATGGCGGCTGGCAGATCATGTAATCCGAACGGGGCCGGCGAGGGATGACTCCCTTCCGGCCCCGGCATCCACTGACCTCTCGCGTCCAGGGTCCCGCCTTGTATCAGCCACATGACTCCGCAGCGCTTTACCGCAAAGGCCTCATCTCCCTCCTGGAGATCAAGGATTCCGATATACGTCTGACCAGCCTGCACCAGTGCCGGTTCGCCGTGGACAAGGCGATCCA
>CAYRLB010000062.1:11583-13567 GCA_964424945.1 uncultured Gemmatimonas sp. | reverse complement strand
CAGGGCTTCGCCTTCGCGGGCCGGAGAGCGCCCTCCTTCGATGTCTATGCGCTGACTGGGGATGGCGAGCTTCAGGAGGGACCGGTCTGGGAAGCGGTGATGTATGCTGGCTCGATGCGCCTCGAGAACCTCTGCGTTCTCGTCGATAACAATGGCGGCCAGCTCGACAACCCGGCGGCGCTCCACTACCCCTATCACGACCTCGCCGGAAATTTCGCATCGTTCGGCTGGCGGGTGCTGGATATCGATGCGACCCGGATGCATACCCTCCTCGAGGCGCTCGAGAGCTTCAAACACGCCCCCCGCGACGGCCGCCCGACCGCAATCATCTGCCGGTCGACGAAGGGACATGGCGGCTTCTCGAGCTTCATGAACCATCACAAGGCATCGATCACCGACGCACTTCTCGACCAGGAGGTGGCGCAGCAGGAGAATCAGCGAGCGGCGCGCGTCGAGGAGTTCGCTCGGACCGTGCGCCGCGCCGCCGCGATCGATGCCGATGGTACCATCGTCGAAAGGTTGCACGAGGCAGCGGATGCGATGGGGTTCGATATCGTCGGACGCGACGGATCCGTCGCCGATGTCGCAGGACGCGTACGCCCCGTCCGGACGAAGAAGGCCCCCGTTCGCGACAAGCGGATTTCCTACGCCGAGGGTGATCTTCCCGCAATCGAGGTGGGTAGCTCGTACACCGTCGACAAGATCGTCGAAGGCGCGATGCGCGTTTTCGCGCGGGATCCGTGGGTAGTCTCGATCGATTCGGATCTCGCCTCCACCAGCGGTCTGCAGGCCGGGATTTCCTTCGTCGACAAGGGGCGCGCCCTGAACGTAGGTGTCGCCGAAGCCAACATGATGCTCATCGGGGAGGCCTTCGCCGCGCTCGGAGCGAACACCTGGGTGAGCACCTTCTGCCCCTTCTTCGATTGGAAGGTCCTCCGCCGGATCGCGGTCGGACATCAGGAGCGGCTCGAGGCGATCGCCGCCGATGGCTGGCTCTCGGAGGGGCATGGGCTCGACCTGACGATGCTCGCCACCGCAGCCGACCTGGAGACGCAGTCGAACGGGGCGACGCACATGGGGAACGACGATGCGCTCCTCATGGCCGAGGGCGCGCACGTCCGAATCATCAATATCTCCTGCCCTCGCCAGCTTCTGGCGGCGCTGAAGTGGGTGATGGCGGGCAACCGCGGCATCGTCTATATGCGGGTGCTCCGCGCGGCGGCTGTCGCGCTATACCCCGCCGACTTCACCTTCGAGTTCGGCAAGGCGTATCGGCCCCGCCCGGTCAGCAACCCCGAAGCGACGATCGTCACGAGCGGCCGCGGCGTGTACGAAGCCCTCGCCGCCGCGGATCGGCTTTCCGCCGCAGGCGTCGCGGTCGAAGTCGTCGACATGCCCTCGATCGATGAGGAAGCCATCCTCGAACTGTACCACGCCGATCGACCCGTCTTCGTCGCGGAACAGAACAACGGCTACATCTGGAGCTGCATCAGGAAGGTGCTCTTCGCGCAGCTCGACGCCATTGACACCAGTCGTTTCATCCCCATCAACACGACGGGCGGGGGCGATATCCACTACATCCATTCCGGGACGTACAGTGAGCTCGCCGCCCATTACGGCCTCGACGCCGCACAGCTTGCCACCTCCATCGAGCAGACGCTCAGCCGCGTTTCATGAAGATCATCCACGAATCCGAGGTTCCGGAGACCGAGCAGCCCGGCCGCTCGATGCGCTGGCTGGTGCATCCTGAAGCGCTCCAGGCGGCCAATCTCTCCTTCTGCGTTATCCGTGTCGCACCCGGGGAGACGGTGCGGCCGGCGCACTCCCATCCGCACAGCGAAGAGCTGATCTATATCCTGTCCGGTTCCGGGAAGGTGATGATCGAGGATGAGGTCGGGGAGGTCAGGGCAGGGTCGGCAGTTCTCTTCGAGGAGGGGAAGGTGCACATGCTGCGAAATACGAGCGACGAGGAGATGAAGGTCGC
>CAYRLB010000062.1:0-11483 GCA_964424945.1 uncultured Gemmatimonas sp. | reverse complement strand
CTCCTGATTCCGGCCAGCAACCTCTGCGGCCTGGTCGGGGCCCTCGTCGGGGCGCCGTTGGGGGGAATCGCCGGTGCATTTATCACACACCGCTCCGGAAGAGCATGAAGCCGCGCCGCGACGTGGCCTCCTCCGGGGCGCAGCGACGGGCTATGACGCGTCTCCGCGTATGTTCGGCTGACAGGACTGCGCGATCGGTTCCGCGAATTGCCGCTGTATCCGTCGTTCGGCATCGGCTGACGGACCTTTGGCACACGCTCGTGGGTACGTCGCTTAGCGGGATTGTCGGAAATGGCGTTCCTTGTGGCGGGAGGCTGGCCTTGATCGCGGGGAAGCGAGGGTGCATCTTACACGATGCGCCCGCACAGACGGTGCGCTGCGAGGTCATCTCATCGTTCGATGCTTCCCCGAGTCCTCAGGTATTCCCGGCTCTGCGCTTCCCCTGTCGGTGCGAGCATCTTCACATTCACAGATTACGGAGCAACTCCAGGTACCTTTATCGTCCGAGAGGTAAGGTCACTATCTGACTGTTTGATGTGACCTGCAGGGCAAGCCTGCGCAACCGCGGCCTATGCAGGGTTTCGTCCGGAGAAACGGACCGCACGCCTGCGCAATCAGCTACGCTGCGCCGACCTGCCGCACGAATTTGGTCGACGCTGGATCCAGCAGGGCGTTCGGGTGGCATGCGCTCATTCCGAACTGCTCTGTCCGCAGGGAACGGCAAGCCGGATCTGATGGTCGACCGAGTAGCTCCTGGCTACGATTCGACTAATCGTCCGGCCCTGTCCCACTTTCAACCCGAAGGGAACCTTCATGCAAGCAAGAATGAGAGTCGTCGCTCTCGGCACCGCCCTCGCTGCAGTTGCGATGGCCGGCCCCTCCATCCTGAATGCACAGCCCGGCCCGCGTCCGGCACCGGCCCTCGTCTGGGCGCCGAAGCCTACCGTGCTCACCGAGTATCAGGAGCCGAACCGGCCTCTGTGGAAGCTCGAGGAGGTCCTCGCCATGCACGAGGGAGAGGCAAGCTGGCGGCAGCCGATCATGCGCGACGGCCTTCTTGAGGCGGACTACGTCCAGATGGCCCCGGGTCAGTCGACCCCCCGGCAGTTCTTTGGGGACACCCGCTCGTGGTTCATGGTGTGGGACGGCCAGCTTCAGGTGAACATCAACGGCGTCGAGCCGTTTGTCGCCACCAAGGGCTTCATGGTGCAGGTCCCCCTGATGGTGGACTACTCCCTGGAAGTGGTCGGTGACGAGCCTGCGCTCCTCTTCGAGATGCGCGTAACCGGTTCGCCGCTCTACTACGCGGACATCGATTCCACGCCGCCGGAGGCACCCGGGGTGACCTGGTATCGTGGCTCCCGGAGCGCGCCGCGCGCGGCTGAGCTCGACGCGTCTGCCGAGCTCCCGACCTATGCGGATGGTCGCCGCGTCTATGTCGATTTCATGAAGGAGATCGTCGCCGGTGAGGGGCCCTTCCGCCCGAGCGCCTTCGTGGACGACGACCGTGGCTTCTTCAACATCATCCGGGGCCGTGGCGCACCGACGCCGCCGGATACGAACCTCGGACACTTCCACACCTACGGCACGGAGTTCTGGTTCGTTGCCGAGGGGACGATCGAAGTCCTGATCGAGGGTGTCGGGCTCGTTTCGGGCGGACCTGGCGACATCATCACCGCCGCAGAAGGCCGCTTCCACCGCGCGGGCGCAGCGGGTGACGGCATGTCGACCCGGATCGCCACGAACGGATACCCCGAGGGCCTGCACGTCTATCAGACGCCCGAGGGTCAGTAAATCAGGACTTGGATGCCGGACGCACGACGGGATTGACTGTCGGTCCGGCAGCTTCTACCCAATCCTGTTGATTGCGCGCTGGTGATGTTCTGATGCCGGCAACAGACTGAGTCCCCCTTCGCTTCCGAAGGGGGATTCTGCATTAGGTCCCGTCCGGGCGACTCGGGAATGCGCTCCCCGGCGCGGTTCAGCCCTCGAGGCCGTCCCGAAAGGCAGCCAGAGCGGCTGAATAGCCCGAAGAGAGGATGTGAGAGTCGACCGAATAGGCGATGATCCTGAAGCCAGCCTCGGCATATTTCACCGCATCCTCGACTGTCGGGCAGAAGATCGACGCAGGCAGCCCGACCTTCGCCGCCTCCCCGGCGATCCTGAGAGCGAGTGCCTCCACCTGCGGGTGATCGACCTGCCCGGGCAACCCCATCGAATGGGAAAGGTCCATCGGACCGACGAACACCCCACCGACCCCCGGCGTTCCCAGGATCTCCGCCAGATTCGCCACCCCCTCCGTTCCCTCGATCATCGCCAGGACGGACGTCCTCTGATTCTCGGCGGCTTCCCAGCCCTTCCCATGATCTTTCCCGTAGCGCGACGCCCGCATCAACGGATAGATGCCGCGATCCCCCTGCGGCGGGTACTTCGCGGCAGCCACAGCCCTCATGGCAGCCTGGCCGCTGCCGATATGTGGAACGAGCACGGCGTCTGCTCCGAAGTCGAGTGCCTTCCCGATCGCCACGGGATCATTCCCGGCCGTGCGCACGATCACATGGAGGCCCACCGCATCAGCCGCGCGTATCAGCGCGGCCAGATCGCTGATCCCGTACTCGCCATGCTCGAGGTCGATGATAACGAAGTCGAGCCCCGTCGTTCCGATGATCTCAACCAGCGTCGGACTCGGAATCTGGATGAAAGTGCCAAGCAGGGGGCGGTCGCCGTGAAGAGCGGCCATCCATCGGCTTTCGCGCGCGGGACCAGGCCGGGGTGGGGAACTATCGTTCATTCTTCGGAAGAGGGGTTCGCGGCGAAACGGCGCTCGGAGCGGCTTCGACAGGAGTGGATATGCAGGGCCCGATTGGTATGCTGTCCACCAGATGACAATCAAGCTGTTCATCTGAACGCAAATAGCGTTCGCCGTTCTGACGCGATGGCCGCTAAGGTACGCTGCGGCCCTTGCGAAGTGCCCCGTACAGGCTTATTGCTTACCGGCGTCATAAAGAAGAAGTGGAGCCATTCTTCGTCCATCTCGCCTCCTTCCGTGGCCACTCTCGCACTTGGAAATCCCTATGCGCAAAGAACTGTTTGCCTGCCTCATCCTTTCGGCTGTTTTGGGAATGCAGCCGGTCGTGGCTTCGGCGCAGCAATGGCAGGTTTCACTGGGTGCCGGACCGAGTATTCCGGTAGGCCGCCTCGGGGAAGAAGCTGAAACGGGCTACCATGTTCAGGGTTCGGTCGGCTACCAGCTGCCCGCTCTCCCGGCCGGCCTGCGGCTCGATCTCTTCTACCAGGATTTCGACGCTGTCGAGCGGGAGCCGAGCATCTTCGTTTCGTACGGCGGGGAGTGGTACCGGCAGTTGAGTGCTACCATGAACTTCACCATCTCCTCCCCGACATCCTTCGGCTTCGTTCAGCCGTACGGTCTCATCGGCGGCGGATACATGCGCGAATGGCACGACGACCGGACATACTCCGGGAAACAGCAGAACACGCTGAACTTCAATGCAGGCGCCGGGGTAGAATTCCCTGTATTCGGGTCTGAAGGGTTTCTCGAAGTGCGCATGTTGAACATATTCGGTGGCGACGCGCTGGAGACGGGTCCTCCTGCCGTTTACCCCGAGGTCCAGTTCAAGTCCATACCCGTAACACTCGGCGTCAGGCTCTAGGCAGGGAAGTGCGGTAGGACAAGGGCCGCGGAATCCCGCGGCCCTTTTCTGTATTTCAGGCAGCGACCGACGCAACGCCCATGTAGCCCGTTTAAACGGCAGCATGGGTTCGCGACCGAAACGGGGCAGGTGCCATCCGGGGTCAAGCGTCGGGGGGCGGATCTACATCACACAGGAGTTGAGGAATGTTACCCCTCCAAGGAATTCGAGTGCTCGACGTCTCCCAGGTCATGGCAGGCCCCTTTACCTGCATGCTCCTCGGCGACATGGGTGCTGATGTCATCAAGGTCGAGCCGCCCAAGGTCGGTGACTCGACTCGTCGCTCGATGGGCTTCCGCCTCAAGGGCGAAGACAGCCCGGGCTTCCTGGCGCTGAACCGGAACAAGCGGAGCATTGCCCTGGACCTCAAGAACCTCGAGGAGAGGGAGGTCTTCTACGCGCTCGTCCGCTCCGCCGATGTTCTCGTCGAGAATGGCCGCCCCGGCGTGGCTGAGCGGCTCGGCATGGGCTATGAGACGCTGAAGGAGATCAACCCGCGTCTGGTGTACGCGAGCATCTCGGGCTTCGGACCTTCCGGTCCCTGGTCACAGCGCCCCGGCTTCGATCTCATCGCGCAGGCGATGTCCGGCCTCATCAGCTCAACGGGTCTGCCTGACCAGGAGCCGGTGAAGAACGGAACGCCGGTCGGTGACCTCGGCGCGGCGCTTTTCGCGGTCTACGGAATTCTTGCAGCCCTGATCGGCCGCGAGAAGACGGGCAAGGGCCAGCTGGTGACCACCTCGCTCCTCGAGGCGGCGCTTGGCCTCTCCATCTGGGAGACGGCAGAGTACTGGGGAACCGGCCGCTCGCCCAAGCCGCTCGGCACCGCCAATCGCATGTCGGCGCCCTACCAGGCGCTTCGCGCGAAGGACGGTTACTTCGTCTTCGGCGCTGCCAACCAGAAGCTCTGGCTGCAGTTCATCGAAGCGATCGGCCGCCAGGAGCTCCAGGAGGATCCGCGCTTCAACAGCAACGCGAACCGGATCGAGAACCTGCCTGCGCTCATCGAACTTCTGGCACCGACCTTCCTCGACAGAACGGTCGAAGAGTGGGTCGACCTCCTTCTCGAGGCCGGTGTACCCGCAGGTCCGATCTACGACTACAACCAGGCGCTCGCGTCGGATCATGTCGCAGCCCGAAAGATGGTGCAGGAGATCCCCCACCCGGTAGAAGGCACCTTCAAGGCACTCGGCTTCCCTGTGAAGCTCAGCGAGACGCCGCAGGAGGTCCGCCATCATCCGCCTCTCCTCAATGAGCACAGCGAGGAGCTCCGTCAGGAACTGCGCGAGCGTGGCTTCCTCAAGGAAGCGGCGACCGAGGAGGCCGGAGCCTCATGACTACCGAAGCACCCAGGCGCGAGGGTCGGGTCGTCTACGAGAAGGACGGGCATATCGCCCGCATCACCTTCGACAACCCGCCCGCCCACAACGCGCTCTCCCGCGCGATGTGGCAGACCCTCGGCGACACATGCGCCGAGATCGCGCAGGACCGGAGCATCCGTGTGGTTACCTTCCGGGGGGCCGGGGGCAAGTCGTTCGTCTCCGGAAACGACATCTCCGGCTTCCTCTCCTTCGAGTCAGGCAAGGACGGACTGGCCTACGAGAAGGAGATGGACGGCTTCATCGCCTCGGTCGAGGCACTGCCGCAGCCGACGGTCGCGATCATCGAAGGGTGGGCGCTCGGCGGCGGCCTCGGCATCTCCCTCGCCTGCGACTTCCGGGTGGCGACGCCCAATTCGAAGTTCGGCTATCCGGTGGGGAAGACGCTCGGTAACTGTCTTTCCATGAAGAGCTATACCCGGCTCGTGGCCCACGTGGGCGTCGCCCACGCCAAACGGGTCCTGCTCTACGGCGAGATGCCGACGGCGGCCGACTGGCACGACCTCGGTGTAGTCCTCGCTGTCGTCGAGAAGGAGGAGCTCGACGCCAGGGTCAGCGAGATCGTCGAAAGGCTCGCCTCGATGGCGCCGCTGACCGTACAGACGAGCAAGGAAGCCATCCGCAGGCAGATATACGCGAATCAGCCCGATCTGGATGACATGATCGAGCTCGTGTACGGATCGGAAGACTTCAGGAATGGCGTTCGCAACTTCATGGAGAAGAAGCCTCAGCAGTGGCTGGGACGCTGAAGCCCTTCCGACGATGCGACGCATGGAGTCAGGCGCTCCTGACCCGGAGCCTCCCCTGAATTTCAGGCAGTGAACGAACAGAGAAGCCCCGGCCTCCTTCTTTCGAGGTCGGGGCTTCTCTGCGCCCCGGGACGCCGCCGCTCCGGCCGCCGGTGCGCCGATGGAGAGAGGGACTGGCGCGCCGGGCTGGTGCGCTTGCCTATCAGGCCCCTGTTCCTCTATCTTTGTGGGGCTCTAGATCAAGTGATAAGAGGACTTTCCATTCTCGATCGCGGGGCGTGGTCGGGTCGGGCGGTCGAGGACTTCCGGTTTCCCCTCAGCTTCCGGAACGCGATGTGTTTTCCGCAGCAGCAGCAGCAGCAGCGGGTCGACGCGTCATGACGGCGACCTGTGGGTCCTACTGATGATGGTGACGGTTTCCGCTGCTGAGCAGCGCGAGCTCCTCACGGATGTCTTTTCAGGGCTTGGTGCTAGTCCGGAGGAGAGCGAAACGCAGGCCGATGTCCTCACTGAGGCGGACCTTCGGGGTGTAACGTCACACGGTCTTCAGCGGTTGCCCGTCCTGGTGGAGCGGATCCATAATGGTCTGCTTCGCGTCGGCGTGGAGCCGGATCTCCACTGGACATCGGACGCGGTACTCTGCGTGGATGGCCGGGATGGATTCGGTCCCGCCATCGCCGAGCGGGGTCTCCGGGAGATCATTCCTGCCGCCCGGAAGTTCGGCATTGCGGCCCTCGCCATCCGTGACAGTTCCCATCTCGGTATGCTGGGGTACTACTGCAACCGGAGGGCGGAGGAAGGGTTCGTCTGCATCGGGATGACGACCAGCGAGGCGCTCGTCCACCCCTATGGCGGTGCCGAGGCATTGGTGGGCACGAACCCTCTGTCGATCGCTGTTCCTGCGCTGCCGAGGCCTTTCGTGTTCGACATGGCGACGTCCATCGTGCCGATGGGGCGGATCCTGACCTACATGCAGCGAGGCGAAACGCTGGAAGAGGGATGGGCTGTTGATGCACAGGGCAGCCCGACGACGGATCCCGAGGCGGCAACGAAAGGAGCCATCGCGCCGACCGCTGGCCCCAAGGGGTATGGCCTCGGTGTCGCGATAGCTCTTCTGGCAGGGCTCCTCTCCGGAGGAGATGTAGGAAGGGCAGTGCGCGGAACCCTCGATGTGGAGTTCCGCTGCACGAAGGGAGACCTCTTCTTCCTTCTGGATCCGGAACGCTTTGTCGGTGGGGCTTCGCTCGCGGCCAATGCAACGAAGTACCTCGATGAGCTTCGCGCCTCGAAGCCGCAGCCCGGCTTCGATCAGGTCGCGGTTCCCGGTGATCGAGGCTACGAGACCCGCAAAGAGCGGCTCGTTAATGGAATACCGCACCCGGAGGAAATCTGGTATGCCGCAGAACGGCTCCGAACAACAGGTAGAAACTAAGCGTACGTGGGGGTTTTCATCGGCTGGACGCGTGTTCTTCGGGTGGGGTGTGCTCGAGGAACTGCGGAACATCGATAAGGAATTCGGCAAGCGGATCATGATCTGCACGGACGAGAACATCGTCCGCAGCGGCATCTCCGAGCGGGTGGAGACGCTCCTGAAGGAGAGCGGCGCCGAGGTTCTGCTCTGGTCAGGTGGCCGTCCCGAGGTGGACCTTGGCACGATCGACGAGGCGGCAGAAGTCGCGCGCGGCTTCAACCCCGACGTGATCGTCGGACTCGGCGGGGGAAGCAACCTCGACCTCGGCAAGTGCGTCGCGATCCTGCTTCGCTACCCGGGACCGCTGTCGCAGTATTACGGGGAGAACGCAGTCCCCGGCGACGTCGTCGATTTCATTGCGATCCCGACGACCTCCGGCACGGGCTCCGAAGTCAGCCCGGTCGCCGTCGTGAGCGACCCGTCCCGCGCCATGAAGGTGGGCATCGCTTCGCGCCGCATCATCCCGAAGTGGGCGATCGTCGACCCGCAGCTCACCGTCTCCTGCCCGCCGCACGTCACCTCGCATTCGGGCATCGACGCGCTCTGCCACGCCATCGAGGCGTTCTGCGCACGGATCCCGGAAGGGCGTTCGCCGCAGGCGGTCTTCGTGGGCAAGAACCCCGCGTCTGACTCGCTCGCGAAAGACGCCATCGTTCTGATCGCTGGTTCTCTTCAGAAGGCGGTGGACGAGCCGACCGACCGTAAAGCACGGGAGGATATGGCACTTGGGAGTCTTCTCGCGGGTATGTCCTTCTCGAACGCGGGCACCGCAACGATCCATGCGCTGCAGTATCCGGTGGGCGAGGCGACGCATACGTCCCATGGTCTGGGGAACGCGGTCCTGATGCCGGCCGTCATGAACGCGATTCTTGAGACTCGGGTCCCGGAGATGGCCTTCATCGCACGTGCGCTGGACCCCTCCCTTTCGTCGGTCAGCGACGAAGATGCGGCCCGTCAGGCGCCCGAACTCGTCGCGAAGCTCGGCGACAAGGTCGGTATTCCCAGAGGTCTTCAGGCCATCGGTCTGAAGCGCGAACAGCTCCCTGAGATGGCGGAGCTTGCATCCGGTGTTCGTCGGTTGATCGACAATAGTCCGATTCAGTTCGACCAGGTCGCTCTCTTAGGCATTCTTGAGGAGGCATTCTGATGGCTGTGCTCGAAACAGAAGTTACCACGACCTTTACCAGTGTAAATCCCGCGACCGGCGAAGTCGTCGGGACGTATCAGGGGCATTCGGACAGCGAAACGGACGAGATTCTCAAGGCGGTCGGCGTCGCCCAGCGTGAGTGGCAGAAGACGACGTATGCGGAGCGCGCAAAGCACTTCCATGCGATCGCAGCCCAGCTCCGCAAGGAAGCGCCGGAGCTCGCCCAGATGATGGCGCTCGAGATGGGCAAGCCGATGACGCAGGGGCTCGCCGAGATCGAGAAGTGCGCCACGAACTGCGAGTTCTACGCAGAGCACGCCGCGACCTTCCTCGCGGATGAGAAGCTCCCGATGGATGATGCGCGCATCGTCTATGAGCCGCTGGGGACGGTCCTCGCAGTCATGCCCTGGAACTACCCCTTCTGGCAGGTCCTCCGCTGCGTGGGCCCGGTGCTGATGGCGGGCAACGCGATGGTGCTCAAGCATGCTTCGAACGTCATGGGCTGCGCCGTTCTCCTGGAGGAAGTGCTCGAGCGGGCCGGCCTGCCGAAGAATGTCTTCCGCACGCTCAAGATCTCGGCGAAGCAGGTCAAGGCCGCGATCGAGCATCCGACCGTGTCCGCGGTCACCCTTACCGGCTCCGAGCCGGCTGGGCGCGCCATTACAGCGATCGCCGGTGCGCAGCTCAAGCCGTGCGTTCTCGAGCTTGGTGGCTCCGATCCCTTCATCGTCCTCGATGACGCGGATGTGGATGAGGCGGCCAAGGTCGGGGCATGGGCCCGTAACCAGAACGCGGGGCAGTCGTGTATCGCCGCGAAGCGCTTTATCGTCGCGGATTCGGTGTACGACCGCTTCGTCTCCCAGTTCACGGAGCATGTGAAGGCATTCCGTGTCGGCGACCCGCTCCAGAAGGAGACCGAGGTCGGTCCGATGGCACGGGCAGAGCTCCGCGACGAGCTTCACGACCAGGTCGAGCGCTCCGTCCAAGCTGGCGCCAAGGTCGTGCTCGGTGGTGAAGTTCCGGCGCAGCCGGGCGCCTTCTATCCGCCGACGGTGCTCACCGAGGTCGGACCCGGCGTGCCGGCGTTCGATGAGGAGACCTTCGGGCCGGTAGCTGCGGTCATCCGCGTGAAGGACGAGGCCGAGGCGATCGCCGCCGCCAACAACAGCCGCTTCGGGCTGGGCTCGTCCATCTGGACGAAGGACCTCGACCGCGCCAACCGCGTGGCCAGCCAGATCGAGTCGGGCATGGTGTTCATCAACTCGATGACCCGCTCGGACTCGCGCATGCCCTTCGGCGGCGTGAAGGCCTCCGGCTTCGGCCGCGAGCTCTGGATTCAGGGGATCCGTTCCTTCGCGAATGTGAAGACGGTCTGCGTCGGCTGACCTGATCCATCCGTTGGGGCCGGAGCTTGCCTGACGAGGCATGCTCCGGCCCTTTTTCGTCAGACCTCTCCCGCCCCTTTCCGGTCGTCCGGCGCTATTGACCCCACGCGGCGGGTATCGTATGCTGCAGATCGTACGACCGGAGAGCTCCATTCACGCTGCGAGCAGCTTCGGAGATCCGGCCATGCGATCGGACGTGCAGTTCGCGTATGGATCCCCCCGGCGCAGCAATCCACGCCGGCGCTTTCAACTCTTCCCCCTCTTCCATCTTCAGCCCCGACCGGGGGAAATTTCGCACGATAAGTTAGGATGCGGAAGGTCGGTTCAGGAGCACGAGTACTGTGGTTGGACCGGATTCCGGGAGATGATCGCTCCCGCCGGATGAGAAGGCCGCACGTAGGAGAAGCACCTGGAAGAGCCGCTCGCCGGTCGATCGGCTATCCCTGCCCACCCGAGAATCTGCAACACGCATGAAATCGCTACGTTTGAGCCTGTACTTGCTGGCGGTGGCCGCGATGGCGCCGGCGGCACTGCTTGCGCAGCAAACGGTCACTGGCCGGGTGGTGAACTCGGAGACCCTGCAACCCCTCTCGGGGGTGGAGGTCGGCGTCGCGGAGGCGAATGTCCGAACGCTGACCAACGCCAACGGCGTCTACAGCATCACCGCACCGGCAAACGGGACGCTCGTTTTCACCCTGCTCGGCCACACGCAGCTCCGCGAATCGATCGACGGGCGCAGCACGGTGAACGTCTCGATGAGTGCTGCCGCCCTCATGCTCGACGAGCTCGTCGCGGTGGGTTATGCCACGCAGACACGCGCGACCGTCTCGGGCGCCGTCAGCTCCCTTTCGTCGGAGCAGCTGCAAAGCACATCCGAGAGCACCATCACCGACATGATGGTCGGGAAGATGGCGGGCATCAACACGCGCCTCATCACGACACCGTCGAACAACAGCTTCGCGGGTCGGGAGCCGCAGGATGGCCGGCCGGGCTCCGCGTCGGTGCTGCAGATCCGGAACCTCGGCGAGCCGCTCTACGTCATCGACGGGATTCCGCAGAGCGCGCTGGAGTTCAACCAGCTCAACTCGAATGACATCGAGAACATCTCGATTCTGAAGGATGCCTCGGCTTCGGTGTATGGCTTCCGTGCGGCCAACGGCGTCGTCCTGGTCACGACCAAGAAGGGCTCGACGCTGCGGACGCCGCAGATCCGGCTCGATGCGACTGCCGGCTGGCAGAACCTCGCGCGCAGCCGCAGCCCCTTCGGCTATGGTAACACGGCCCTCCAGTTCATGTACTCCTACATCGAGTCGGAGCAGAACCGTGGGCTTCCGCGCACGATTTCGGAGGAGACGCTCGAGAACTACCGGGTGGGTGCTCCGGGTTACGAGAGCTACGAGCCCTGGAACTACGTCATCAATAATCCGAACGCCTTCCAGGGCAACTTCAACGCGAGCATCTCCGGGGGCGCCGACGAGGCCCAGTACTATCTGTCGCTCGGCCACATCACGCAGGACTACGTGATGCAGGACAACAATTTCAACCGCAGTAACTTCCAGGCGAACGTACAGACCGGCCTGTTCGGTGGGATCACGGTCGGAACGGAGCTGCGGGGCCGCCTCGAAAAGCACATCACGACGGC
>CAYRLB010000061.1:0-16034 GCA_964424945.1 uncultured Gemmatimonas sp. | reverse complement strand
CGACCCGGTCCAGCATCCTGCGGATCGGGTTTTTTTGTGCCCCGTTCGACGGGTATCACTCTCACGCGGAGTTTTGCAGATGTCCACTCAACAGGGGACTGCCAGTACGCCCATCGAGGCGCGTGGCTACGCCCATCCCGAAGCGCTGGTGACGACCCAGTGGGTCGCCGACCATGCGAACGATCCCAACATCCGGATCCTCGAGAGCAACGAGGACGTGCTTCTCTGGGACACCGGGCACGTTCCCGGCTCGGCGAAGCTCGACTGGCACGCGGATCTCAACGATCCCCTTCAGCGCGACTACCTCGAGCCGGAGGCATTCGCAAAGCTCGCCAGCCGTCTGGGCATTACGCCCGACACGACGGTCATCTTCTATGGCGACAAGAACAACTGGTGGGCCACCTACGCCCTCTGGGTCTTCCGCCTCTTCGGTCACGACAAGGTGAAGGTCATGGATGGCGGCCGGAAGAAGTGGGAAGATGAGGGACGCCCGCTTTCGACCGAAGCTCCTGAGATCACGCCGACGAACTACCCGCTTCCGGAGCGGAACGACAAGGAGATCCGCGCCTTCCGCGACGACGTTCTCAAGCACCTCGACGCCAAGGGCAAGCTGGTCGACGTTCGCAGCCCGGACGAGTTCAAGGGGCTGAAGCTGCACATGCCCGAGTATCCTCAGGAAGGCGCCATGCGCGGCGGCCACATCCCGACGGCCAAGAGCGTGCCCTGGGCGCGTGCGGTCAACCCGGAGACGGGCGAGTTCAAGACCGCCGAGGAGCTGAAGGCGATCTACGAGGAAGAAGCCGGCGTCCAGAAGGGCGACGACGTGATCGCCTACTGCCGCATCGGCGAGCGGAGCAGCCACACCTGGTTCGTGCTCAGCTACCTCCTCGGGTACGACAAGGTCCGCAACTACGACGGTTCGTGGACGGAGTGGGGCAACCTGGTCGGAGCTCCGATCGAGAAGTAGATGCCGGTTTGCCGGGAAGAGGGCGGTCATGGTGACCCTCTTCCCGGCCCCCGGAGCTCAGGTGTTTCTCTTCGCCATCCTTCCTTCCGGTTCCTCCCCAGCCGTCTTCCTTCTGCCGGAATCCAGCAGGGTGAATAATCCACGATAGGCTGAAAGCCTCCTGCAGGACGACGCCCTTCTCTACGATCCAACCCGCCTTCGAAGCCCCCCCAAAGCTACAAGTTTGTCACCCGGCCACCCCTGCATGACATACTTGTCGCAGAGACAAACCATGTACTCCGTCATATTTCCTAATTTTATAAAGTATATTTGGCATTGTAGCTGGTTTTATTAGGCAATTGTCGCGGCGTGGTATACTCGTTGCCTTGGAGAGGATCTCATAATTTCCATCCTTTCCAAAGCTGAACGGTCAGATACCGATGAGATCGATAACGCGACGTGAGCTGTTGCGCGGCATGGCAGCCGCCGGACTTGGAGCCATGGCCGGGCCTCTGGTCGGGTGTGGCAGCCAGAGCGAAGGCGCGAGTGTCTCAGGAGAGCGCCCGATCAGAATCGGGTTCATTCCGCTGACCGACTGCGCGAGCGTGGTCATGGCGCACGAGCTCGGCCTCTATCAGAAGCATGGGGTCGATGTGGTCGTGGAGAAGCAGGCGTCCTGGCCGATCGTTCGGGACAAGCTCGCTTCCGGGGAACTCGACGCTGCGCACTGTCTTTTCGGGATGCCCTTCGCCGCTGCAACGGGAGTAAGTGAGATCCGGGGCGACCCGCTTCAGATCGCTATGATGATCAACAACAATGGCCAGGCGACGACCCTCTCGACGGGGATGTTCGGCGGACCGATCGGGTATGCCGACTTCGCCGGGCTTAGGGCTGGTGTGGAGGAGCTGCGGAAGACGAAGGAACCGACCTTCGCGATGACCTTCCCCGGTGGTACCCATGACCTGTGGATGCATCTGACACTCGCCGCCGCTGGAATCGATCCGAAGTCGGTGCGGATCACGCCCATCCCGCCCCCGCAGATGGTTGCCAACATGGAAGTCGGCAACATGGATGGCTTCAATGTGGGGGAGCCGTGGGGCGGCGTCGCGGCGAGCCGAGGGATCGGCTTCACCTTCGTCGCTTCGCAGACGTTGTGGAAGAATCATCCCGAGAAGGCGCTTGTGGTGAACAGTCGCTTCGCGAGTGAGCGCCGAGAGAGCCTGAAGGGCGTCATGAAGGCCGTTCTGGAAGCATCCATCTGGCTTGATGACATGGGGAACCGCGGTCAGGCCGCGTCGGTGATCGGCGGAAGCGCCTATGTGAACGCACCGGCTGAGGTGATCGACGCTCGGCTGATGGGGAGTTACGACCTCGGCGGGAATCTCGGCCAGATGTCATTCGAGGACGACACGATGCTCTTCCACCGCGGCGGCGAGACGAACTTCCCGCGGATGGGCCATGCGATCTGGTTCATGACCCAGTACCTGCGCTTCGGACGACTGACCACCGCGCCGGATTACGAGAGCATCGCGAAGCAGCTCATCCTCCAGGATCTCTATCGCGAGGTCGCCACGGAGATGGAGATCCCCGTTCCGGAAGACGACATGACACCCTTCATGGTGGAAGCCGACGGAGGGATGTTCGATCCCGCGGATCCTGCCGGGATGCTGATGAAATACGCTGCCAGATTCGAGAGAGGAGGGACCTTCGCATGATGACCGCTTCACAGGTAACGATATCCGACGCTCTTCCGCCGGCCGCCTCTTCGGGTCGAGATGAGCTCCCGGAAGCACTTCGCACCTTCGCCAGTGGTGCCGCCGCGCTCGGTTCCCGACTGCTCTGGAACCTCGGCAGTCTGCTCCTGCTGCTCGCCTCCTGGCAGCTGCTCTGTGCGACCATTGGACGCGACCTCCCGACGCCCCTCTCGACCTTCGGGACGCTCGTCGAGATGCTCTCCGATCCCTTAAACGCCGATCGCAACGCGCTCGGCATCGGGCTGCAGCTCTGGGAATCGCTGAAGCGGGTCGCGATCGGCTTCGGGATCGGATCCGCCATTGCGATCCCGATCGGCATTCTGATGGGGTCGAACGAACCCGCGCGGCGCCTGATTAATCCGATCGCGCAGATACTGCGGCCGGTGTCGCCGCTCGTCTGGTTCCCGCTGGCGCTGGTCGCGTTTAGAAGTGCGGGGGGCACCGCGACAGCGACCTTCTTCACGATTCTCATCACCAGCCTCTGGCCGACCATCATCAGCACGGCGTTCGGCGTGAGTTCGCTGCCAGAGGATTACCGCACCGTCGCGAGGGTCTTTCACTTCCCGCGGGATCGCTACCTCCGGAAGATTCTCCTCCCGCACGCGCTTCCGCACATCCTGACGGGGCTGCGGGTCAGCATGGGGATCGCCTGGCTGGTCATCGTCGCGACCGAGATGCTCTCCGGCGGCATCGGGATCGGCTTCTTCGCCTGGGATTCGTACAACGCGGGAAGTTACGAGAAGATGGTTGCAGCAGTCGTGCTGATCGGCATCGTCGGTCTGCTCCTGGACAGCATCTTTGAGCTGCTGCTGCGTCAGTTCAGACACCCGGCCTGAGCAGCAGCGCTGAACGCAGTCCATCCGTCACCGCTTCACATAGACAACAGGATCTCCCATGACCGCATATCTCAGTCTTGACGGACTCTGGAAGGAGTATGGAAAGGGCCGGAAGAAGTCAGTCGCGGTCCGCGAAGTGTCGCTCGACGTCGCGAGAGGAGAGTTCGTCTCGCTGATCGGCCACTCCGGCTGCGGCAAGTCAACCGTTCTCAACCTCGTGGCAGGGCTTCAGCTTCCATCCAGGGGGCGGGTAACGCTCGATGGGCGGGGTGTGGAAGGTCCGGGTCCGGATCGCGCCATGGTTTTCCAGAGCTATTCCCTGCTCCCCTGGCTCACCGTCTTCGACAATGTATTTCAGGCCGTGGACTCGGTTTTCGGGGCGCTGAAGCCGCTCTACATGAAGAAGGAGATCGCGGAGTACTATCTGCGGATGGTCGGCCTCTGGGAGCATCGCGGAAAGTTCCCCGCGCAGCTGTCGGGTGGAATGCGGCAGCGCGTCTCCATCGCTCGCGCATTTTCAGTGATGCCGAGGGTTCTTCTCCTGGATGAACCTTTCGGCGCTCTCGATGCCCTGACAAAAGGCTCGCTTCACGACGAGTTGCTGAGGATGTGGACGGAGGAGGCCGAACGGAATCCGCAGACGGTGCTGATGGTGACGCACGACATCGATGAGGCGATCTACCTCAGCGATCGTATCGTGGTCATGAGCAACGGGCCCGCGGCCACGATCGCCGAGATCATCGAGGTCGGGTTGGAGCGACCGCGCGACAAACGAAGCCTGATGCACGACGCGGCCTATCTCGAGATCAAGGAGCGCCTGCTGGAGCTTCTCGAAGAGGGATTTCATGCCCCGGCGATTCGCCCGCAGGTATTGGTGGCGTGACGACGAGCTGGCGGCGCTTATCGATCATACATTCTGACGGATATCGAAGATGTCTATTCATGGAGCTCTGCGTGCGCCCTGTCGCCGCCGCACGTGGCTCGTTCTGCTCGCTCTCGCGCTCCCCGCCAGCGTGCTGGAGGCGCAGTCAGAAGCCGCTTCGCAGCCTTCCCGACCGGATTACCAGGCCCTTCGCTTCAACGAGACCTGGACCGTGTTGCGGTCGCTGCCGAATACCGACCCCTTCGACCCTGTGAAGTTCATCGCGCTCAATGACAGTGGCTCGGCATCGATCGGGTTTGGCGGTCAGCTCCGCCTCCGCGGGGAGTGGGCGAGCGACTTCATGTTGTCGGACCAGCCGGAGAACACTGACTCGTTCGGGCTCCTTCGCGCGCTCCTGCACGCGGATGTGCGTGCAGGCCGATTCCTCCGTGCCTTCGTGGAAGGAAAGCAGGCGATGGTCTTCAGCCGCGATCTGCCCGGGGGCGAACGTCCTCTGGATCGCGACGAATGGGATGTGCAGAACGCCTTCGTGGATCTCCTCTGCTGCGGCTCTCCCGCGCTTGGCGTGACGCTCCGGGTCGGGCGTCAGGAGCTGCTGATGGGGAGCCAGAGACTCCTTTCTCCGCTCGACTGGGCGAATACCCGGCGGACCTTCGACGGGGGGCGCCTGATCGCTCGATCCACCGATCTGACCGCCGACCTCTTCGTCACCCGGCCGGTCCCGGTGCGGCTGGTGCGGCCGAACGCGGCCGACTCACTGACGCTTTTCTGGGGAGCAAGCGTGCGCCCGACGGTCGTGAATCCGGCGATCGGATGGGAGATGTACCTTCTGGGGCTCAACCAGGAGGTGGTGACGTTCGCCGGGCGGACCGGGGAGCACGACCGTTTCACGCTGGGCAGCCGTGTCACAGGTATGATCGGCTCTACCGGCACGCGCTTCGATCTCGAGGGCGGGTACCAGTTCGGATCGCTCGCCGATTCGGATGTACGAGCCTGGTTCGTCGCCTCCGACCTGACGTATTCCGCCGCCTCCCTGCCGCTCCGGCCGGGGTTTACGCTCGGGTTGGATTATTCCAGCGGCGATGCGGATCCTGGAGATGGCGTGGCCGGCACTTTCCACCAGCTCTACCCGTTGGGGCATGCCTATGCGGGTTACATGGATCTGCTTGGCCGACAGAACCTCGTCGAGGCGCGGGCCGTCGTAAGCAGCACGCCGATCCCGCCGGTGACCCTGCGCGCCGCACTTCATCACTTTTTGCGGGCGGAAAAGGGCGACGCCGTCTACAACGTCGGGGGCGGGGTGTTCCGGCCGGCGGCGGGGGACGAACGATCGATCGGGTCGGAGATCAACGTGACGGCCGGGTATCGGCTGGACGCGCACACCCGGATGGAGGTCGGCTTCGGGCATTTCCGGCCGGGGAGCTTCATGACGGGAAACGGCAGTGGCGCTTCATCCTCCAACTGGCTGTACGCGAGCACCGCCTTCACCTTCTAGGGGGGAGAGTGGATGCTCCCGTGAAGCTGAGGCGTCAGGGGAGCATCCGCTCGGTAAGGGCCCGCCCTCCCAGGATGTGGAGGTGGAGATGAGGAACCGTCTGTCCGCCATCGACGCCGGTGTTGACGATGACCCGATAGCCGCCATCGAGCCCCTCCTGCCGCGCGATCTTGCCAACAGCGAGAAGAAGCCGACCCGCGAGCGCTTCATCTTCCTGCTGGAGATCGGCGAGGGATGGAACCGGCTTCCGGGGGATCACCAGGATGTGGACCGGAGCCGCAGGGTTGATGTCCCGGATCGCCACGACATCCTCATCCTCGTAGACGAAGGTGCCGGGGATCTCACGGTCGATGATCCGGCTGAAGATCGTCTTCTCTGCCATGGGATGCTCAGGTGGTAAGCGATTTTGCGCGTTCAGGGGGAGCGAGCAGTGCGCTCCACCAGTCCTCCTCCCGATCCTCTTCGACCAGTACGAAGCCCGCGGCCCAGGCATCCTGAAGGACCAGGTTGCTTTCAGACTGCAGAATTCCGGAGACGATCAGCTGCCCCTCACCTCGGAGGGCCGCTGCGAAGGCGGGAAGAAGGGGGCGAATAACGCCGCTGAGGATGTTCGCGACGATGAGATCGAAGGAGCCGAGCTCGTGCAACAGCTCGGCATCCGCGAGCGCCTCGCGAAGTGTGACCTTCTGCTGCACATCATTGCGCTCGATGTTCTCGAGGGCATTGATGTTCGCATCCGGATCGTACTCGATGGCGAGCACCTCTTCCGCGCCGAGTCGAGCCGCCGCGATCGACAGGATCCCGGACCCTGAACCGATGTCCAGAACGCGGGCCCCCGGGCGAAGATGTCGGTCGAGCAGACGCAGGCACCCGCGGGTCGTGGCATGCTCGCCGGTGCCGAAAGCCATCTGAGGGTCGATCTCGATCACGAGCTCACCCTCGGCGGCCGCCCACTCGGTCCAACTCGGCTTCACCACGATCCGCGGGGAGACTTTGCGGGGCTCGAGGCCATGACGCCAGGTAATCTCCCAGTCCTCATTGTCCTGAAGACGCCCGGACAGCTCCAGCGGCTCGCCGCCGGATGCCTGCGTGAGCGTCACCTCGGCGTCCGCCAGGAAGTCTGACATCTCCCGAGCCGGTTCAGGGATGTACGTGGTCAGGCCGTCGACCTCATCCAGGATGGACAGGCCGCCGAGACCCAGGAGGGCCTCGGCGATGAGATCCCGGCGAGCGGGATCGGCGACTTTGGCGGTGAGCACCAGCCAGCGTCGGGGAATCGGCATGCGTCAGGCGGTGAAGGCCTCGCGCATACGATTCCAGAAGCTTCCGCGGCGCTCATTCCCGCCTTCAGGCGGTGCACCTTCGACCTCGCGCAGCCGGAGAAACACCTCCTCCTGCTCCGCCGTAAGCCGCGTGGGCGTCCAGACCTGCAACCGGATATGGTGATCACCGCGCTGCCCGCCGCCGAGATGAGGAAGCCCTTTGTCGCGAAGTGTCATGACGTCGCCGCTCTGCACACCCGCCGGAATCTCGAGGCGCTCCTCTCCCCAGACCGTGGGGACAGTCATCGCGGCGCCGAGTGCCGCCTGGCTGAAGGAGAGCTGAAGCTCATGGATGAGGTCATCGCCGTCACGGGTGAAGCGCGGATCATCCGCCACCTCGAGTACCACAAGGACATCGCCGCGCATCCCGCCACGCACCCCGATGTTCCCGCGTCCCCGTAGCGTGATGTAGTTGTCCGATGTCACGCCGGGCGGCACCTCGACCTCGAACTCGGTCTCCGCGCGCTGGCGCCCTTCGCCATGGCACTGGTCGCAGGGGTCGGTGACGCGATGGCCTTCGCCTCCACACGTCGGGCATGTCTGTGCGCTGACGAACTGCCCGAAGACGCTGCGTTGGATCCTCCGGATCTCCCCCGCACCATTACAAGATTCGCACGACTTCGGACCATCGGCGGAACGGGACCCGGAGCCGCTGCACTTGCTGCACGCCTCGAGAATGGGGAGCCGCACCTTCTTCTTGATGCCGGTGGCGACCTCTTCAAGAGAGATACGAAGACGGATACGGGTATCCTCACCTCGCTGCACCGTCGACCGGCGGCGCCCGCCGAACAGGTCCTCAATCCCGCCGAAGCCCCCGAAGTCCCGCATGAAGATGTTCAGGGCATCTTCGAACCCGAAGCCCGAAAATCCGTTCTGGCCTCCGCCGCCTCCCCCGCCCTTGAGCCCGGCACGACCATAGCGGTCGTAGACGCTGCGTTTCTCAGCGTCCCGGAGAACTTCGTAGGCTTCGGTGGCCTCCTTGAACTTTTCTTCGGCCTCCGCGTCACCACCATTGCGATCGGGGTGGTATTTCAGTGCAAGCTTGCGGTAGGCCTTCTTGATTGTATCTGAATCGGCGCCACGATCGACGCCGAGAATCTCGTAATAATCCCTCAATGAACCGTCCTCAGGTTAAAAACTCGGAGACGAGTGCAGATGTCCCTTCGACGAGCGTGATGACGCGGTCGTAGGGCATCCGGGTCGGGCCGATCACCCCGATCACCCCGCGCAACCCGCCCACCGCATATTCCGAGGTGACGATGGTGAAGCCGGCGAGTGCCGGATCCTCGTGCTCCGCACCGATGGTTACGGTCAATCCCTCCCCCCCGGTCCGGCCGGCCAGCATGGAGCGCAGCAGGTCTGTCTGCTCGGTAAGCTCGAGCAGGCCGCGCAATCGCGTGCCACTCTGGAATTCAGGCTGCTCCGCGAGAACGGAAGCCCGCCCGAGGTGCAGAGAGCTCGCGGTCGCAGGCATCTCGAGCCACTCATCCGCGGACTGGATGAAGATATTCAGCAGTTCGGAGCCCGACTCACCGGGAATACTCGTGTCCCGGAGCCTCTCTGCGAGAGTCGCCCGGACCTCGGTGAGGGACAGCCCCGCGAGCCGTTCATTCAGAACCTGATCGACGGAGGCCAGAGCGGCCGGCGCGATCGACGCCGGTACATCAACAAAAACTGTCCGTATCCCGCGCGTGCGCAAGGTCAGAACGAGAAGCACCTTGCCCTCGGCTATGCTGACCAACTCAAGCTTGTCGAGAATCGCGTCGCCCAGTCCGGGCCCGGTCGCAATACCGAGCTCGCTGGTCAGCAGACCCAGGACTTGGGCGGCGCGTCGGATCAGGATCTCGACGCCCGTTCTTTCCGCTGCCGCGAGCTCGATTCGGAGCTCGGGGGCATCGGCGCCGATGGTGCGCGGGCGGTTGAGAAGCCCGTCCACATAGAGCCGGTATCCCAGGTCCGTCGGCATCCTGCCTGCCGAGGTATGGGGATGACAGAGGTACCCCTTATCCTCCAGATCGCTCATCGTATTCCGGATCGTAGCGGGCGAGATGCCCAGATCCGAACGACGAGCGACTGTCCGGCTCCCGGCCGGCTCAGCGGTCTCGACGTATGTTCGCACGACGGCTTCGAGGACGCGCCGCTCGCGCTCCGTCAGTGGCTCACCCTTCATCAATCCGCAAGGTTGGAGGTGGCCGAAATCTGAACCAGATGGTGCGGAACGTCAATCGGCTTCCCTTCATGGCCCGATTCCGCGCCGGATGGGTAACGCGCTTCCATCGGCGCCGGCTCGTCAGGGACGAGGTCGGCTGCCAACCTGTCCAGTAGAAGCCATCCTTCAGCGGATAGCCGAAGAACGCCGTCGTCAACCTGTGCCCATCCCTGCCTCATCCAGCTTTCGACCTTCCGCATCTGCTCAGGAGTGAACCCTTCGACCTCCAGGCCGCGGTCGGTTCTGAGCCGCAGCCACACCTCTTCGATCACCCGCTGTTCATCCGACACATTCTCCCGGCCCGCGACAGGGATCTCACCCCTTTCGACTCTTTCCCGATACATCCCCCACGACCGCTCGTTCCAGCGCCGGACCGGCGGGTAGGAGGAGTGCGCGCCCGGGCCGAGTGCGATGTAGGGTTCGCCCGTCCAGTATGCGGAGTTATGAACGGATCGCCGACCCGGCCGGGCGAAGTTCGAGACTTCGTAATGTTCGAAGCCCGCGCCCGACACCCGCTCGACTGCCAGGAGGTACTCATCGGCATAGCCATCCTCATCGATGAGCGTCTCGCGCGCTTCGCGTACCCAGCGACCCAGGGGCGTCCCCTCCTCCGCCGTCAGCCCGTAGAGGGAGATGTGCTGCGGCTCGAGCGCGAGGGCCCGATCCAGATCTGCCGACCAGTCCCGACCGAGGCGGGGCGGGAGCCCGAAGATCAGGTCCAGGCTCAGATTGTCAAATCCGGCGTCCCTCGCGACGTGAACGGCGCGGTCGACGCCATCGGGGCCATGCATGCGGCCCATCCAGCGCAGGGAGTCTGCATGGAAGGTCTGCGCGCCCAGGGAGATCCGATTGACACCCGCCCTCCGCCAATCGTCAGCGAGTGCCGTTGTGAAGCTTTCCGGATTCGCTTCGCACGTCCATTCGGCGCCCTCTGCCAGGCGCGCGACCGGATCGATTGCCTCGAGCAGACGGGTCATCGATCCTGGCCCGAGGAGTGAGGGCGTGCCTCCCCCGACGTACAGTGTCGCCAGGTCGAGACGGCGACCCCATCCCTGCTCCGCTGCAACGAACCGCAGTTCACGTCCGATCGCCTCGATCCACTGATCGACCGGCGGCTCGCGCACCGCATCGACCGCGAAATCGCAGTACGAGCAGCGTCGAACGCAGAAGGGGACGTGAACGTACAGATAACGTGGGGTCATGCGGATCCGAATATGGAACGAAACGGGCAATCTCCTGGCGATTGCCCGTCGCTCTTACCCGCGACAGCCCGAAAGGTCTCCCTGCCGGGCGGCGCTCCGGATCAGGAATCGATGCGGGAGTACCGCATCCCCGCTCGGGCCTGGACGAGCCCCCGAAGTTCCAGGTCCAGGAGGACGACGAGGACCTCGCCCGTGTCCATCCCGCTGGCGACCGCGACCTCATCGACGGACGAGGAATCGAACGCGATGGTATCCAGCACGCGTCTCTCCAGCGGAGTAACGAGCGGGAGGGAGGGGTGCTCGTCCCTGCGGATGGGCGTTTCAGCAGAGGAGGATATCATCAGGCCGCCGGGCACTCGCTCCTCGCCGACGCCGTAGAGCTCCTCGATGATATCTGCCGCCGAAGTCACGATCGGGGCGCCATCTCTGATGAGCTGATTCGTACCCTCGCTCGATGTGGAGCCGATTGGCCCCGGAACCGCCATGACCTCCTTGCCCTGTGCGAGCGCATAGGTGACGGTATGCTGAGCGCCGCTCTTGAGAGCCATCTCCACGACGAGAACCGCACGGCTGAGGGCTGTGATCAGCCGGTTTCGGCGGGGGAAATTGCCCGGTTTGGGCGTCTCTCCGGGAGGATATTCGGTTAGAATCAGACCGTTGCTTCTGACGCGCCGATAGAGGCCCCTGGACTCGGGCGGGTAGACCTGTTCTATCCCGTGGCCGAGCACGCCGATCGTGTAGCCTCCCGCGGCGAGGGCGCCTTCGTGCGCTGCGCTGTCGATACCTCTGGCGAGGCCGCTGACGATCGCGAACCCCGCGAGGGCGAGATCTCGGCTCAGTCTGGTGGCCGCCGCGCGACCGTACGGCGTCGGAGAACGGGTGCCGACGACCGCGACCGCCGGCGCCCGAGCCAGGTCGAGATTCCCTGCGGCGTACAGGATGTAGGGGCGGTCGGGGATGTCGAGGAAGGCGGATGGGTAGGCCGGGTCGTCCACGGTCAGCGCGACTGCCCCGAGACGATCGAGGAGCCTGATGGCGCGTTCGGTCTCCGCGCGGGATCTCCCCGAGTTCGCCCCGCGAATCCGCGCCGCGAGTTGAGGGCCGATGCCCGAGATCCGCGTGAGCGACGCGGATGAAGCGGCAAGGACTTCCGAAGCCGCCCCGTAATGCTCGATCAGCAGCGCGAGCCGGTGCGGACCGACGCCCTCGACGAGGGCGAGGCGGAGAAGGGGTTCCAGGTCCTCCGAGGGGAGCGGCACCAGGGCGTCAGGGTGTCCACTTCTCCGGTTCTTCCTCCTCGACCCGCTCCGCGGCGGTGAGATCCATCGCGCGGCGCCAGAGCGATTCCAGAAGGGTATTCAGCCCCTGATGCGCTACGGAGGAAATCACAAACTGCCCCCACGCTTCCGGCGCGTCGACGGATGGCGCCGGCCAGTCGGGAGGAAGAAGGTCTCCCTTCGAGAAGACGACGCAGAATGGCTTGGCGGCGAGTTCCTCGGAATAGTTCAGCAGTTCGTTGCGTAGCCGATCGAACTCCTCCTGCGGCTCCAGCGTGTCGGCCGGGATCAGAATTGCCAGAGTTCGCGTGCGCTCGATGTGACGAAGAAACTCGTGCCCGAGGCCCTTCCCCTCATGGGCTCCCTCGATGATGCCCGGGATATCGGCGAGCACGAAGTTTCTATGATCCCCGAGCTGAACGACGCCGAGGTTCGGTGAGAGCGTCGTGAAGGGGTAGTCGGCGATCTTCGGGGTCGCGCGGGAGACGGAAGCGAGAAGGGTGGACTTCCCGGCGTTCGGCTCACCCACGAGTCCCACATCCGCGATGAGCTTGAGTTCGAAGGAGAGGCGTCGGCTCTCGCCCTCTTCACCCGGCTGGGCATTGCGTGGTGCCTGGTTGGTGGCGGTGGCGTAATGCGTATTCCCCTTCCCGCCCCTGCCGCCGCGTGCGACGATCACCTCATCGCCTTCGTCGAGAAGCTCCCCCAGCGTCTCTCCAGTGTCCGCGTCGGACACGCTGGTACCCGGCGGAACACGGAGGACGAGATCCTCCCCGCTCCGGCCCGTCATATTGCTCCCCTGCCCCGCCTTACCTGAATCGCCGCGGTAACTCTTCCGATAGCGGTAGTCGAGCAGCGTCGTCATCTGGGTGTCGACCCGGACGATGACATTTGCTCCGGCACCGCCGTCACCCCCGTCGGGTCCGCCGAGCGGAATGTAGGATTCCCTGCGGAAGCTGACGGCGCCTGCGCCCCCATTTCCGGCGTGTACTTCTACTGTCGCGTGATCCAGGAACATCGTGCTTTCTTTGACTCGGGCTGCGACCGCCGATGGAAAGGCTGGTCGCGTATCAGGGGCAGTACATGCGTCCGCACCGGGATCCGCAAAGGTCGAACCCGTTGAGCGGGCCACGCAAATCGTTTACGTACCCGGGGATGCGGGAAGTCGGCGCCGGGGTCACTGTGTCTGACGGAGCCGCGGCGTTTCCATTGGAATCAGGGAGACCCGGACCGTGGCCGGAAACCGATCGACCGTCCTGGGTCCCTCAGAAGGCCGGAGTGGAAAGGGTGATGTTGGGGCGGATCTGACCGACGACTTCCCCGCAGCTGTTGATCAGGTCCGGATATGCATGCGACCAGAGCGCGCCGATATCGTCCTCGGAAATCAGATCGAGCTGACGAAGCACCGAGAGTACGGCCGGCCCCACCGCTCGACCGGAGCCATCCTCGATCTTCAGCGCCACGCCGAGTTCGGCGCCGGGGACGCCGACGCAGTAGAGGCCCTCGGCCCCCGACTTCGCGAACAGTCGCCCGTTAGTCTGCTCCATCAGGTCAGTGCAGAGACGCCCCTCCCCACCGACCATCTCGGGGTAGCTCGTCATCGCCCCGACAATATATGTCGCCTCCCGTTCCCCGGCCCGTGCGGCGCCGGCGAATTTCGCGTAGGAGAAGGCCATCTGTCTGAGCTGGAGGGCGAAGCAGACGGCGCCGCAGCCGTCCGTGCCCAGCGCGATTCCCTCGTAGGGAAGCCCGGTCCAGCGAGCGACTGCGTCGAGAATCCGGCCCTGGACCGGGTGGTCGGCACGCGTATACCCTGCCGTTTCCCAGCCATGTGCCCGCGCGAGGGCAAGCATGCCGACGTGCTTCCCCGAACAATTGTTGTGCAGGCGGACCGGCTCCAACCCTGCTTCGGCCAGGTCGCGGCGGCTCTGCTTGCTGCCGGGTTGCTGAGCCCCGCATTCCAGAAGATCCGGATCCACCCCGATCTTCTCCAGCATCGAGAGGGCGAGCTCAAGATGACGGGGCTCGCCCGCATGCGAACCGCAACAGAGCGCCAGCTCCTCGATGGTGATCCCGAACCGGTCCATCACCCCGTCTCGAACGAGGGGCGCTGCCTGAAAGGGCTTGGCAGCCGAACGGAAATACGTCACGAAGTCCGGGTCACCGACCGAAGCACGCAGCTGGCCCTCGGAATCCACAACGGCGGCGTGAACACGGTGACGTGATTCAAGGATGGCACCTCGGATGACTTCTATATTCTGATCCATCTCATAAACCGCAGGGGGCAGAGTCACCTTCGACCGTGCCCATGTGGGCCTTCATCTGGATGGCGATGGGGGAAACTCTCTGCGCGCCATCCGCTGCCAAGAAGCAGGGGAGGGCACATCGTGTACCCTCCCCCAATTCTTCGCTGTCCGGAGCACCGTCGCAACAGACGGACAGCCTATGTCGGGACTTTCCCCTCTCAGCGCGCGGATGCGTTCGCACTCATGCTGAAAAGGTCGCCCTGCGTGGAAGCCTGCTGCAGAAGCTGAATCGCCGTACCGATGACATTGTCGTCCCGGTTGGCCCTCTGCGCGCGGCCTTCCTGACCCCACCGCGCCTGCGCGATCTCCATCCCTATCTGGCGATGGACAAGCCGCCGTGCGTTCTGCATCTGCTCGAGCGTGACGTTCACTCCCTCCGCGACGAGGAGATTGAACAGCTCCGTCTCCATCTGGGCGGTAATCTGGAAGTCCGGCTCGATCGACGGGTTCGCCCGGGCGTAGTCGACAGCATAGCGGAAGAGGACGTCGGAGTAGGTGGTCCCTGCCATCGACGCGGCATCGAAGAAGGCCTTCTCCCCCGCCGTGAGGGTATCCGGCTGGACGATCATGTCCGGGACGATGCCTCCTCCGCCGTACACGATGCGGCCCGAGGCCGTACGATACTGTTCGCGCCTGGCTGTATCGGCCGATGCTTCGGGGACGATCGGGGTCCCGTCGACGGAGACGCCGCTCTCGAGATGCCTCAGGATCGCTTCGCTGTCGGCCTGGCCCTCCTTCTGAATCGACCGGCCCGAGGGGGTGTACCACTTGCCCGTCGTCATCTTCAGGTAGTTCCCGCCCGAGAGGGGGAAGAGCGTCTGCACCGATCCCTTCCCGAAGCTGGGCGTTCCGATGACGAGCGCACGGTCGTGATCCTGGAGCGCGCCGGCGACGATCTCGGAGGCACTCGCCGAAAACTCATCGACGAGGACCACGATCGGCACTCCTTCAAGTGCTTCCGCGTTCGCCGCACGATAGGTGATGTTCTGCCGCGGATCGCGTGCGCGCGTTTCAACGATCGGCTTCCCCGACTCGATGAACAGATCCGTCACCGACACACCCTGGTCGAGCAGCCCGCCCGGGTTGGCGCGCAGGTCGAGGATGATGCCCCGCATACCCTCCGAACGAAGGCGGGCGAGTGCCTGGCGCAGCTCCGTCGTGGATGTCTCGCTGAAGACGTCGAGCTTCGCGTAACCGACCTGCGGCTCGATCATGTATGCGGTGCGTACCGAGTTCACATGGATCTCCTCGCGGATGAGGGTGAACTCGATCGGCTCTTCGACGCCCCGGCGCCCGATCCTGATGGTGACGGGTTCGCCACGCCGCCCCCGCAGGACCGCAACAGCGTCGTCATCCGACCAACCTTCGGTGGATTCGCCTTCGACCTCTACGATACGATCGCCTGATCGAAGGCCCGCGCGCTCGGCAGGCGTACCCGGAAGGGGCGCGAGGATGGTGATCCAGCCGTCACGCTCGGCAATCTGAATACCGAGGCCGGCATACTCACCCGTCGTCTGCACCTGAAGCCGCTCGAAGTCGGCGGCGGACATGAAGGCTGTATGCGGATCGCCGAGCTCCCGCAGGAACCCTTCGACCGCCATCCTGTAGATATCGTCCGACGGATGCTCGTCGACGTAATCGTTGGAGATGCGCTGGAGAATCTCGAAAAGGACCTGCCGGTCGGGAGCGGAGTCCCGACCATCGGAGCCTCTCTGCAGGAGCCAGCCCCCGGACATGAAGGCGAACATCGCCACCAGGATGGGCCCAACAATCGTCCGCTTCAGCTTCATTCGACCTCCGTCAA
>CAYRLB010000060.1:0-16368 GCA_964424945.1 uncultured Gemmatimonas sp. | reverse complement strand
CTCCGTCCCGCTTTCCTCGGCTGCGTCCAAAGAGGATTCCGAGGGTGATATGGGTGCGCCCGCCGAGTCGCCCGTCACAAAATAGGCGATGATCGTGTCACCTCTGATCCAATCGCTTTCCGTCACCGACCGGATCATCTCAGGTGAGGGCCCCGCCCCTCCTGACCCGGCACCCCCGCCCGGTTCGACGGGGGGCCCATCGGCTGCAGCATTCCCGGCGACCTCGCCACCCTGCGCTCCGACGGGCTCCTGGACGGCCGCCCCACCCTGGACGACATCCGACGAGTCGACCGAAAGCTGGGGGACGGTAGATGCCTCAACCGCGACCATGGGCAGCAGGGGGCGGGCATCCGCGCCAGCCAGCGTTGTGTCGACAGTCTCACCGCGAGCGGCGCCGATTGCGTAGACCGTCGTCAGGACACCAGCATCAAACATCGCGTCTACCGAGTCTGCCTCCACCCGAAACGTCCTGGAAGCCGCCCTCGCCCGCTGCTCGACCTCGTCCGGCGTCACCTTGGCGATGACCTGCTGGAGCGTGTCCCCCACGAAGAAGAGCTGGATGTCCGGCGCGGCGACGACCAGATCCTCGCCATCGAGGCGCGCCGCTGTGCGCGAATGGATATGCTGAAGCGCGCCATCGGAAAGCTGCGCCTGGATCACCTGTCCGAGAAGTGAATACGCCTCCTTCTCGATCCTCGCGTTCAGCCGGAGTTCGAGCGATTCACCCGTTGCGTCGTAGCGGGCTTCTTCGGCCGTCGCGGTGAGGTCGGCCTGCGTAAGGACCACATTTCCCACCGCGGTAAGATCGTTGCTCCCGACGATGTCGATTCGATCTCCAACCAGGGTCAGCGGCTCGGCGGCAGTTGTATCGTCGGCTGCCGGGCGCTGCTCCATCACCAGCGTCGAACGCTGGGTGGCGTAAACCAGGGCCTCCGGCCGCGTCTCATTCTCGCGAAAGTACTCGAGCTCCGGCCCGCTCAACGTTCTTCGCTCTTCCGTCTCATCGACCAGAACGACGTTCCCATGTGCGTAAAGCCGGCCCGTCTCACGGTTGTAGGTCGCATCGTCGGCCGTGAGCCTTCGGGTCACATCGCGGAAGAATACATCCCCGACGAGCTGCATCTCCCCGACCGATTGGTTCACCTGCCCCGAATTGGCGCGCAGTTCCGTCCCATCGTCGCACGTTGCAACGAACGGGCTCTGCAGGAGAAGGATCGTGACGCCGCCGCCCATATCCATGTTGGAGACCGAGTCTCCCTGAAAGTTGCAGAACACCGTCTGCGCGGACGCCGGTGCGGGATGCGCGAACATCAGTGTCGCGAGCAGCAGGGCACCCCGCCGGAACATCAGAACCTGATCCCCCCTTCGGTCGACCCCTCAGTTCGCGCGCCCGTCACCTCCCACGTCCGGAACTGCGAATCCGACCGGAAGGTGGAGCCCCTCGTGGTCTGGCCACCTTCCAGAAGGGTGAACGCCTGGTCGCTCCAGATCTGGTCGTTGGGGACATCGAAGTACAGCTCCTCCGTTTCGAGCCTCCGCTCGCCCCCGTCCGGGCTCGGCGTGATCAGCACGACATCGCCACGGGCGATGAAGAGCCCCGAGGGGATGTCGTAGTCGGCGGAGGCTGCCGTAAGTGTCCCGGCGACCGCACCATTATTCTCGAAGAAGCTGACCTTCACCCTCCGGAACTCGTGCCGTCGAGTCTGTTCGAAGCTGAAAACGGTGTCGGCCTCCACTTCCGAGCGGCGGATGCCATCCGTTGTCAGAATCTGGTGAGCCACGAGGCTCATCTGGTCGGCGGGCAACTCGAACGCCGAGTCGTCGGCGGTCGGCGGGTTCGTTTCGGCACCGCAGCCCACGAGCAGCGCCCCTGCCAGAAGGAAGGCCGTCGAGCGCATCGTTATATCGCTCCGGCGCGCATGAGGTCGTGCAGATGGACCATCCCGGCCATCCGACCTGTCTCGGTGACGACTGGAAGCGCCATCACTCGCGCCCGCTCCATCAGGCCGGCCGCTGCCGCACCGAGATCGTCGGGCGAAGCCGTCCGCGGGTTGCGCGTCATCACCTCGCTCACGGGCAGATCGAAGAAGTCCTCATTGCGCTCCATCAACCGGGTCAGGTCGCCGGCTGTGACCACGCCGACAAGAAGCTGTTCGTCGTTCACGATCGCGACCGTCCCGCGCCTTTCGGCGAGAAGCACGACGCATTCGCGCATCGTCCCCTCGGTCGGCATCTGTGGCGCGTCATCGCCCGTCACCATCACATCGCGGACGCGAACCAGAAGCCTGCGACCGAGCGCGCCCCCCGGATGGATGCGGGCGAAATCCTCGGGCCCGAACCCGCGCTGATCGAGAAGCGCCAGTGCGATCGCGTCCCCGATCACCATCGAAGCGGTCGTCGATGTGGTCGGGGCGAGCCCGTGCGGACACGCCTCCTCCCCCGCCCCCGCGTCGATGACGATGTGCGCCTGGCGAGCGAGGGACGAATCCTTACGTCCCGTGATCGCAATAACTTGTACCCCGGAACGTAAGAAATATTCCAGCAGGCCGCGCAACTCCTCGGACTCGCCGCTCCGGCTGAGCAGCAGCGCGATGTCGTCACTCCCGACGATCCCCAGGTCCCCATGGAGCGCCTCGACCGGATGGAGGAAGATTGCGGGCGTCCCCGTCGAGGTGAGCGTGGCGGCGATCTTCCGCCCGATGATGCCCGACTTCCCGACGGCGGAGACGATCACCCTTCCGCGCGTCGCGAGGATCGCCTGGACAGCTTCGACGAAGCGTTCATCGAGAGATCGGTGAAGCTCGGCCACGGCGCTCGCCTCGAGGGCGATTACGCGACGGGCTTCAGCAAGAATCGCCTGGGCCGTATCGCTGTCCGGTTCAACCATGTTCATCGGGCGGGCACTCACTTCGATCGCTCCTCTTCGTACGCTCGGACGAGGTCGTCCCACTCTCCGCGAGCCGAGAGAATCGCATGGGCAAACTCCCGGACCGCTCCCTTGCCCCCTTCCTTCCTCCCTCGCCACCGTGCAAGTGCCATGACTTCGGGCACCGCGTTCGCGACCGCGCCTGGCAGCGCAACGCGACGCAGGAGGGAGAGATCGGGGATGTCGTCGCCCAGAAATGCAGTTTCGTTCCAGCCGATGCCGAGTCTGGAGAGGAGGTTCTCCGCGATGTGGAGCTTCGCAGCGCCCGGATCCATGTGGCACTCGTCGATTCCAAGTTCCTGCGCCCTCACCCGGACGCACGCCGACTCCCGTCCGGACACGATCGCCAGCCGGATCCCCGCTTCTCGCAGAAGCTGCACACCGACGCCATCGGTGATGTCGAACTTCTTCATTTCGACATTTTCGCCCGCTGCGGTCACGCCGATGTAGAGGCCGCCGTCGGTCATCACGCCGTCGACGTCGAGGATCACCAGACGGATCCGCGGCGCCACCTGTCTGAGGAAGTCGGCCTCTTCGGCCATCCCCGGTGCGGATGGAGAGGGCGTCTGGTTCATTCGGATTCCTGTACGGCCTCGCGGATCGCGAGAACGCGCTTCATCAGCGGGCGGAGCCGCTCGATCCGCAGCATGTTCGTGGCGTCGGATGGTGCGCTCGCGGGCTCGGGATGCACTTCGAGGAAGAGCGCATCCGCACCGGCTGCGATCGCGGCCGATACGAGCGTCGGGATCATCTCGGGGTCTCCCCCGCTGACGCCGGCGCCCTCACCGGGACGCTGCACGGAATGCGTTCCATCGAAGATGACCGGGCCGTCACAGACCTTCTTCATCCTCGGGAAGGTCCGCATGTCCACGACGAGATTGCCATAGCCGAAGAAGGTGCCGCGCTCGGTGAGCGCTACCCCGGCCGCGCCCGCCGCCACGGTCTTGGTGACGGCGCCAGCCATTTCCTCCGGCGCCATCCACTGACCCTTCTTGATGTTGACCGCGCGGCCGGTCGATCCTGCGGCGATGAGGAGGTCGGTCTGACGACAGAGGAAGGCGGGGATCTGAAGAACGTCCGCCACCTCGCTGACCGCGCGGCACTGGTCCGCCTCATGGACGTCGGTCAGGAGGGGAAGTCCCGTCGCCTGCCCGACCCGCGCAAGGCGTTCAAGCCCCTCGTCCAACCCCGGCCCGCGTGGCGATCCCGCCGAAGAACGGTTCGCCTTGTCGAATGACGCCTTGAAAATGACGGGAATCCGCAGCTCCTGCGCGAGGGCGGCGAGTTCCTCGCCGATCCTCAGGTTCAGCGCATCATCCTCGAGAACGCAGGGACCGGCGATAAGAAAGAATCGCCCGCGCCGGGTGAAGAGTTCGGCCACTCGTTCCATCGTCGGGGTGCTCAGGAAGCTGCGCGGTCGGCCACTACCGTGGCGTCGCCATCTCCTGCGAGGTCGCGGCGAGCCATGGCAGCCTCGATGAACGAAGCGAAAAGGGGATGCGGATGGTTCGGCCGCGACTTCAGCTCCGGATGGAACTGCGTCGCCAGGAACCAGGGATGATCGCTCATCTCCACCATCTCCACGAGATCGCCATCCGGCGAAATGCCGCTCACCAGCAGCCCGTTCGATGCAAGCGCGTCCCGGTAGGCGTTGTTCACCTCGTAGCGGTGACGGTGCCGCTCGCTGATTTCGCTTGTGCCATAGATCTTCGCGGCGCGTGAGCCCGGAACGAGGCGCGCGGCAAAGGCGCCGAGCCGCATCGTCCCGCCCATATCCGTCAGCTCTCGCTGCGAATTCATCAAGCAGATGACCGGATCCTCCGAATCGCCCTTCCACTCCATCGAATGCGCCCCGGCGATGCCGCAGACATTCCGGGAGAACTCGATGATGGCCGTCTGCAGGCCGAGGCAGATCCCGAAGAAGGGGAGCTCATTCTCCCGGGCCCACCGGATCGCACTGAGCATCCCCTCGACCCCCCGGACGCCGAACCCGCCCGGAATCAACAGGCCATGATGATCGGCCAGGCGGTCGCCAGCATCGCCCGACTCGAAATCTTCCGAGGAGAGCCAGTCGATATCTACCCCGACATCATTCGCGATGCCGCCATGGATGAGCGCCTCCTGAACCGACTTGTAGGAGTCGATCAGCGCCACATACTTCCCGACGACCGCGATCTTCACCCGTCCATTCTTCGGCTCCCGGATGCGGTGGACGATCTCCCGCCACTCCTTGAGATCCGTGCGCGGCGCCTCGAGCCCGAGCTTCGACAGCACCAGGTCGTCGATGTGCTGCGTCTGGTACGAGAGAGGCACCTCATAGATCGAATGAACGTCCGTTCCCTCGATCACTGCCCCGACATCGACATTCGCGAAGAGAGCGATCTTCCGCCGCAGCTCCGGCTCGAGCGGGCGTTCCGACCGGCAGACAAGGATGTCCGGCTGAATACCGATCTGCATCAGCTCACGCACGGAGTGCTGCGTCGGCTTCGTCTTCAGCTCACCCGCCGCGGCGATGTACGGGACGAGGGTGACGTGGACGAAGAGCGTGTTCTCCCGTCCGATCTCCTGTCGGTACTGGCGAATCGCTTCGAGGAAGGGGAGGCTCTCGATGTCGCCCACCGTGCCGCCAATCTCCGTTATCACGACGTCATGGTTCGGCCCGAGCCTCCGGATGGCCGTCTTGATCGCATCGGTGATGTGCGGGATGACCTGAACGGTGGCGCCGAGATAGTCACCACGACGCTCCTTCGTAATGACCTCCTGGTAGATCCGGCCCGACGTGATGTTGTTCGCCTGGGAGAGCGACTGATCTATGAAACGCTCATAGTGCCCGAGGTCGAGGTCGGTCTCGGCACCGTCGTCGGTGACGTAGACCTCGCCATGCTGGAAGGGCGAAAGCGTCCCGGGATCGACGTTGATGTAGGGGTCGAACTTCTGCAGCGTGACGCGAAGCCCGCGCTCGACGAGGAGGCGCCCGATCGACGCCGCTGCAATTCCCTTCCCCAGCGAGGAGACCACGCCGCCGGTAACGAAGATATATTTTGTTGGTGCTGACGTCGGATCGGTAGTCGGCATGCTGCCCCCGGAATGTTTGATTCGGTATTTCTAACGGACTCAGCCTGCGCGCAATCTGCGTTCGGCGCGCTCGGCATCTTCAAGTGTATCGACTCCGGCGTCTGCGGCAGGCGCGATGGCAACGCCGATCCGGATTCCGGCCGCGAGCGGGCGTAACTGCTCCAGACGTTCCAGCCGCTCGAGCTCCCCCTCGGGAAGCTCGATCCACCGCTGGAGAGCATCGGCGGTATACGCGTACACGCCAACGTGGCGCAGAAACTCGCCCGAGGCGAATTCCGTCGCTCCCGGCTCACCTCCCCGCAAATGCGGGATCGGCGAGCGGGAGAAGTAGAGCGCCCCCCCATTTTCTCCACGCACGACCTTCACCACCGAGGCGGACTTCCATTCCTCCCTGTCCTGAATCGGTGCGGCGACCGTTCCGACCTGCCACCCCTCATCCCGGACGAGCCTCAACGCGGCTGCGAGATGACGCTCTTCGATGAAGGGCTCATCTCCCTGTACATTCACGATGAGGGGATAGTCACGATATTGGAGGCGGCGCGCCACCTCGGCCACACGGTCGGTCCCCGAGGGGTGGAGCGCGGAGGTCATCTCGACCCTTGCCCCCATCGAAGTCGCGTGCGCAGCAATCTCCTCGCTGTCGGTCGCGATAACGACGCAGTCGAAGAGGGAGAGTGTGCGTACGCGCTGCCAGACCCACTCGAGGAGCGGGCGACCGGCGATGATGTGGAGCGGTTTACGGGGGAGGCGGGTGGAACCCAGCCGCGCGGGGATTACCGCCAGGGTGGGACCGGTCATGCGACGGGAAACGTGCGGGGGAAATCCGCCGGCAGAGCAATAATCACGCCACCCAAGATAATCGCAGCATCGGCCTTTGTCAAAAGCTTCGGCGGCCAATCCCCGCGGGCACCTCGACCCCCAACGAGAGCCGCGCTTTGCGGGGGCGCTCGACGGGATCGACATGGAAGACCGCACGAAAAACGCGCAGTTGAAGGCCCAGCCCGAGGTTCTGTGTGAAGTCCGGCCGCTCCCCCGCGCTTTCCCATGCAGCCCCTGCCGCATACTCCACCCGCACGAAGGGCGCGCCCGCAACCGGAAGGATCACACCCCTCACCGGCAGGAGATAGACGGTCTCAACGAAGAAGAGCTGATCCCCCCGCATGCTGCCGGCTTCGAGCACGGGAAGGGTTCCGATGCCGCCGAGGGTGGACCATCGCTGCCCGGGCGCATTCCCGGACAGGGTAAGGAGCAGATGTGCGCGCGCGTCGACCCGATGCAGCGGTCGAGGCACCATCGTCCAGAAGCTCCCGGCGCGGAGTTGCACGAATTCGAAGTCACCCCTGCCGCCCGGCGACCATTCGACCTCCGCGTCGCCGCTGAAACGCGCGGTCACCCCGCGCCACCCTGCAGCCGCTCCGGCAAAGACGCTTTCGACGCGGCCCTCATCGATGGCGGGGTTCGAGCGCCAGGCTTCGTCGCTCCGGAAAATGCTCCACGGATCGCCCGCGGGAAGAGAGCGATCTTCCGAGACGCGAACACCGAAACGTGGCCCGACATACGACTCGCCCTGGATCAGGGGGAGCGGCGGAAGCCGACCGACGACAAGTTCGACTTCATCCGACTCGTAATAGTTCCGAACGTCCGAGCGGAGGAAAAGCGCCGAAATGGAGTTCGAGAAGTCGCCCCTGATCCACCGATCGCGGGTCCGGGAGCCGCGGGATCCGCGCAGTGCGATGTAGCCGCCCGGCGTCGGCCGAAGCAGCAGCTCCAAAGATCCTCCGAATCGTTCCGTCTCCGTCGCGTACGTTCCGATCCCGGTGAGCAGTACAGAGGCGGTGTCCCCACCAAGCCCCAGCGCCGTACCCCACCCGACCGTCAGGCCGTTGGCCCTGTCATACGTCGGGAGTGCGACGCCCAGCGCCGGACGTGGTCGGAGGAGGCCCGGGCCCGGGGGGCGGGTGAAGGTCACTCTGAAGTCCCCATCGCGCGAGGCGACATCCACGTCGATCGCCCGGTGGACGCGGCTCACCGGCCCGATCGAAGCCAGGCCGGAGGGGTAGACGTCCCAGAGATCGAGGATCTCTCCGCTGACCGTCGCCGATGGTCGGATGAAAAGCTCGCCGCCGACCACAGCAACCGATCCGGTCACCCTCCCCTCCATCGCCACCCGCGCATCGACGACGACGAGATCGCCGCTGATGTAGGAGTCCGCGCCAAGAACCGTGTCCCGGTCGATGACGCGGTAGCTTCCCCTTTCCAGGAGAGCGCGGAAATTCTCGACGACGGGATCCCCCTGTCCCCCGACGATTTCAATCGTCTGGGCGGACAGTGGGACCGCGGTGAACAGGAGCCCGATGAGGCTCAGAATTGTCCGCACGAAGTCAGGTCTGCTCGAGGAAATTCCGGAGCATCCCCATCCCGTGCTCGCTCGCAATCGATTCCGGGTGAAACTGGACGCCCCACACGGGATGCGTCCGATGCCGGACCGCCTGGACCTCCGTCTCGTAGCCTGGCTCGTCGGTCGTGGCGATCACCTCGAGCTCGTCGGGCATCGTGTCGGGATCGATGACGAGTGAGTGATATCTCGCAACGGTGAGCGGAGAGGGGAGCCCCTCGAAAATGCCGCTCCCGCTGTGTCGGATCGGCGACGTCTTGCCATGCATCAGGCGCGTCGCGCGAATCACATCGCCGCCGTACGCCGCACCGATCGCCTGGTGGCCGAGGCAAACCCCCAGGATCGGCACGCTGGGCCCCAGCGCCCGGATGATCTCGACCGAAACCCCCGCTTCATTCGGCGTGCACGGCCCAGGGGAGATGACGATCCCCTGCGGGTCGAGCGCCTCGATCTCCTCGGTGGTCAGCTCGTCGTTGCGCACCACCTTCATCTCGGCCCCGAGTTCGCCGAGATACTGAACGAGGTTGAAGGTGAAGCTGTCGTAGTTATCGATTACCAGGAGCATGATACCGTTACCGTTTTCACAATCAGCCGGCCCGAGGATGGAATGATCGATGGACTTCCATCAGGTAACGGCGATCGACGTGTGTGTAAATCTGCGTGGTCGATATATCTGCGTGGCCGAGCATCTCCTGAACAGCGATCAGATCAGCGCCTCCCTCGAGAAGGTGCGTCGCGAAGGAGTGCCGAAGGGTGTGCGGACTCACGTGCCGTTTGATCTCCGCCGCCTCGACGTGTGACCGCAGGATCTTCCATACCCCCATTCGCGAGAGGGGTCGCCCACGTGCGTTGAGGAAAACCCTTCCCTCCCCCTGCCCTTTCTCGAGGCGCGGACGGGTGTCGCGCAGATAGATCGTCAACGCGTTGATCGCAGTACGCCCGATGGGAACCAGACGTTCCTTCGCGCCCTTTCCGTAAACGACGGCCACCTGTTCGTCGAGGGAAAGGTTCTTCAGTTGAAGGTCTATCACCTCCGAGACGCGCACGCCACTGGCGTACATGAACTCGAGGAGTGCCCGGTCCCTCCAGGCAAGCGGATGTGAAAGATCGGGAGTATCCAGGAGGCGGCTTGCTTCGTCGACCGTAAGGACATCCGGGAGGGCGCGCATACCTCTCGGGCTCTGCACCCGGTCGCTCGGATCCGTCGAAAGAAGACCTTCGGTGAGCAGAAAGCCGAAGTAGGTTCGCAATGCGGAGACATTGCGGGCGATCGAGACCGGCGCGAGGCCGATGTCCTTCAGCGTGAAGACGAACGCGCGCAGGTCGGCGCTTGCGACTTCCGACGGCTCTTTGCGTCCGAGGCTCCGAAGATAGAGGACGAGCCGGGTGACATCGTGCTGATACGCGTCGAGCGTGCGGGGCGACGAGCCGCGCTCGAACCGGAGATGGTCGATGAAGCGCGGCAGGTGGTAGGCGCGCAGAGTATGATCCCGCGTGGAGGCATCTTCCTCGACGCTCATCCCGCTGCCTCGGAACCCGTCATGTTTCCCGACGCGTCCGGTACCATAGGTAGCCGACAACCAGCAGGAGCACGCCCACCACGATCCACAGCCATCCGCCGACTTCCTCGAGGCGAACCAGGAGAGAACGCCAGTTCGCGCCCGCGATGGTCCCGAGATAGACGAGGAAGCCGTACCAGATCGCCGATGCGAGAGCGAGGGGCGGGGCCGTCCGCCAGAAGCTCAGTCGCGAGACACCCGCGAACACGGGTACGACCGGTCGGAAGACCGGCAGAAAGCGACTGAAGAAGATAATGGGAAACCCGTACCGCGCGTAGGCGCGTCCGAGGGCTGCGACCTGCCGTGGTGCGAGAAGGAAGCGACCCGTCCGCCTCTGGAAGAATCCCCGCCCGAATCGACGTCCCAGCGCATACGTGAGGATGGCGCTTCCCGCGTTGCCGAACCAGACGGCGAGGAAGAGAAGGTAGGGGTCGCCACGGCCTGCGCCGGCAAGCACCCCGGCCAGAACCACGATCAGGTCGGCCGGGATCGGCGGAACGATGTTCTCGACTGCCGCGGAGACGCCGGCAATCAGATAGATGAGCCACTCCGGCAGGCCGATGAGCCATTGGAAGATCGAGCCGGCGCGTTCGGTCATCCCCTGCGGGCTCAGCGGTAAAGGTCAGAGAGGCGGGAGTTCGGGAGAGTGCCGTGCATGCACCCGGTCCTGATCCTCAATGCGGTCGATCAGAGCGACGGCATGAACCGCAATTCCCTCTCCCGCACCGATCCAACCCATCCCTTCGTTCGATTTTCCCTTGACCGAGATCTGCGATGGCCTGATCCCGACGACCCCCGACAGGCTCGCCCGGATGGCGGCTGCGTACGGGCCGATGCGGGGCTGCTCGGCGATGACGGTCGCGTCGATATTCACCACTTGGTAGTTCTCGCCCGTCAGCATCTCGACGACGGATGCCAGCAGTACCATCGAGTCCGCATCCTTCCAGCGGTCGTCGCTCGGCGGAAAGTGGCTGCCAACATCGCCGAGGCCCGAGGCGCCGAGAAGCGCGTCGATGACGGCGTGGGCGATTGCATCGGCGTCCGAGTGCCCTTCGAGCCCCTGCTCTGAAGGGATTGTGACGCCGCCAAGAATCAAGGGGCGGGCGGCACCGAAGCGGTGGGAGTCATACCCGTGACCGATACGCATCCTGATCTGGCTTGCTTGAACGTTGGCTCACCCGACCGTCGCGGGCGACCTCCCGGGCAGAACGGGAAGGCAGGATATGAAAAACAGCCGGTCTCCCGGCTGTCCTTCGTGATCTTCGAAAACCCGACCGGCTCAACTGACCGGTTCGTATCGGCGGATGGCGAGTGACACATTGTGTCCCCCGAAGCCGAAGCTGTTGGAAAGCGCGAGCCCCACCGGCCGCTCCACCATCCCCTGCGTTGCGTAGTTCAGATCGCAATCGGGGTCCGGTTCAGAGTAGTTGATGGTCGGCGGGATCTTCCCCTGCTGGCAGACCAGGGCAGTGATGACCGCCTCCAGCCCGCCCGCCGCTCCCAGGGTGTGACCGGTCATCGACTTCGTGGACCCGACGATGATGTCGTACGCACGTGAACCGAAAACGGTCTTGATGGCCGCCGTCTCGTTCATGTCGTTGGCCGGGGTCGACGTGCCGTGTGCGTTGATGTAGTCGACCTCCTCGGGCGTTGCTCCAGCTTCACGCAGTGCTGCCCGCATCGCCCTGACCGCCCCTTCCCCGCCCGTTGCCGGTGCGGTGATGTGGTACGCATCGGCAGTCTGTCCGAAGCCGACGATCTCCGCGATGATCGTTGCGCCCCGTGCTCGAGCGTGTTCCAGCTCCTCCAGCACGAGTACACCGGAGCCCTCACCGAGGACAAAGCCGTCCCTGGTTGCATCGAACGGACGGCTCGCCGTAGATGGCGAGTCGTTCCGATCGCTGAGAGCGTTCATCGCAGCGAAGCCAGAGATGGTCATCGGCGTGACCGTGGCTTCTGTTCCGCCGGTGATCATCACATCGGTTTCGCCCACCCGGATGGAGCGGAAGGCGTTGCCGATCGCATGCGCCCCTGACGCGCACGCAGAAACGGTGGCGTAGTTCGGACCTTTCGCCCCATACCTGATCGAGACCAGACCCGCGGCGATGTCCGCGATGAACATCGGCACGAAGAAGGGCGAAACCCGGCTCGCCCCCTTCTCGACAAACCGCCTGTGCTGCTCCTCGAAGGTGGCGATACCGCCGATGCCACTCCCCATGATGACCCCGAATGTCTCAGGGTCCACGGAACCAAGGCTCTCGTCCAGGCCCGCCTCACGCATTGCCTGGACAGAAGCCCCGATCGCGAGCTGCGCATAACGATCGGTCCTCTTGATCTCCTTCCGATCGATGTACTCCCCCGGATCGAAGTCCCGGACCTCGGCGGCGAACCGGACGGGAATTTCGGAGGCATCGAAGCTGGTGATCGTATCGATCCCGCTTCGCCCTTCGAGGAGGGACGCCCAGGAGCTCTGGACGTCCTTCCCGACCGCGGAGGTCATCCCGGTCCCGGTAATAACGACTCGACGAGTCATTCGTTTATCGTTTCCCCGGCAACTCAGCTCTGCTGCTTGGTGATGTAGCTGACCGCGTCCCCAACCGTTTGCATCTTCTCGGCGTCCTCGTCCGGAATCTCGATTCCGAACTCCTCCTCGAACGCCATGACCAGCTCGACGGTGTCCAGGGAATCAGCCCCGAGATCCTCGACGAACGACGCCTCGCCGGTCACCTTTTCGGCTTCGACGCCCAGCTCGTTGATGATAATGTCCTTGACCCTGGATTCGATGTCCGCCATCGCTGACTCTCCTTTGGAAGTTCTGAAACGAACGCGCCGGCCCCGACCAGGCGCGATACTACTAGATGACCATCCCGCCGTCCACTACCAGCACCTGCCCCGTAATGTATCCTGCTGCCGGCCCTGCGAGAAAGCGTACCACGCCCGCAATGTCGTCCGGCTGGCCGAGTCGTCCGAGAGCGATCTGTCCGAGCAGCGCTTCGCGCGCCGCTTCCGGAAGTTCAGCCGTCATATCCGTCTCCACGTATCCGGGTGCGAGAGCGTTCACCAGAATGCCGCGCGAAGCGAGTTCACGCGCAACCGACTTGGTGAGCCCCGTCAGGCCGGCCTTTGAAGCGGCATAGTTCGCCTGGCCCTTGTTCCCGGTAATCCCGACCACACTCGTAATGTTGATGATGCGGCCTTGCCGCCTCTTCATCATCCCGCGGGTGACAGCCCGGATCGTGTTGAAGGCGCCACGCAGATTCGTGTCGATAACGGCGTCCCAGTCGTCGTCCTTCAACCGCATGAGGATGTTGTCCCGCGTGACCCCGGCATTGTTGACCAGGATGTCCAGCGAGCCCATCTCCTCTTCGATCGCCTTCACGACGCGATCGACACTGGCACTGTCCGCAACGTCGACAGCATACCCCCGATGCCCTTCGCCGGGTAGGTCTGCAGCCGTTTGCTGCGCACGCGCCTCATCGCGCGCCGCTACAGCAATCCGGGCCCCTCCCTCTGCGAGCGACTTCGCGATGGCCTGCCCGATCCCGCGCGATCCACCCGTCACCAGCGCTACTTTTCCGTTCAGCTCCACGTCAGGCAACCCCTGTACCGGTCAGGAAAGTCGTGAGTTCTTCGGCGGTACCGAGATTCCGCGATGCCGCCGAACGATCGATTCGCTTGAGAAGACCGCTCAGCACGTTGCCGGGGCCGATCTCGACGAACTCCATCACGCCGGCCGCAAGCATGGTGCGCACCGAGTCGACCCAGCGAACCGGAGAGGTCAGCTGTTCGAGCAGGAGCACACGTGCCTCAGCAGCATCGCGAATCTCGGAGGCCGTCACATTGGAAACCACCGGGAACGCCGGTGTTCCAATCGTGATGGAATCGAGCGCCTCCCGCAGCCCTTCCGCGGCGGCCGCCATCAGGGGTGAGTGGAACGCACCCGAGACGTTGAGCGGGATCACCCTCTTCGCGCCCATCTCCTTCGCGAGCCCTTCCGCCGCGCGAACACCTTCCACATCGCCGGATATGACGAGCTGGCCGGGAGAGTTGTAGTTCGCGGGAACGACGACACCTCCGGAGGCGTCGGACGCGCGCGAACAGAGCTCGACAGCGGCGGCGTCATCGAGGCCTAGAACCGCGGCCATCGTGCCGGGGCGCTCCTGACCGGACCCGTACATCAGCTCGCCGCGCCGCCGCACGGTCCGAACACCATCGGCGAACCCGATGGCGCCCGCAGCCACATAGGCGCTGAACTCGCCGAGCGAATGCCCCGCTCCGATCGACACGGCCAGCGGGCGCTCCTCCTCGATGATCCGCCACACCGCGACCGAATGCACCAGGATCGCCGGCTGCGCATTCATCGTCAGCGTCAGCTCGTCTTCCGGACCCTCCCGGCAGAGACGGCTGAGGGAGAAACCGAGGGCGTCGTCCGCCTCTTCGAAGGTCTGCCGGGCGATGGGGAAGGTCTCGATCAGATCGCTGCCCATTCCGACGAACTGCGATCCCTGGCCCGGACAAAGGAGTGCGATCACAGGCGGATGACGTTCGCGGCCCATGTAAATCCGGCGCCGAAAGCGACTACGAGCGCCAGCGACCCCTCTCCGATGCGACCCATCTCACGAGCCTCGTCGAGCGCCACAGGCGCCGATGCCGAGCTCATGTTGCCGTAACGATCGACGTTGAGCATCACCCGGTCCATCGGAATGCCCGCATACTTCGCCGTCGCCTCGATGATCCGGTGGTTCGCCTGGTGAGGCACCAGCAGATCGATATCAGCGGCGGTGACGCCCGCACGCTTCAGGGCGACCTCCGCCGCCTCGCACATCGAGCGGACGGCCGACTTGAAGACCTCGGGGCCGGCCATCTTCAGGAAGTGCGAACGCTCGTCGAGCACGGCGATGTCGATAGGGATCTTGTTTCCCCCGGCAGGCCGGTAAAGCAGCTCGGCGAGTGTGCCGTCCGACTTCATGAAGGAGGAAAGGATGCCCGCGGGCTCGTCCTCCCGGCTCCGCCTCAGCACCACTGCCCCCGCGCCATCACCGAAGATCACGCACGTCGAACGGTCGGTCCAGTCGATGATCGAGCTCATCTTCTCGGTACAGATGAGCAGGACGGTTTCGGCCTGGCCCGAGATGATGTGGGACTGCGAGATCGACAGCCCGTACGGAAAGCCGGAACAGGCGGTATTGAAGTCGTAGGCGCCGGCGCTTCGCGCACCGATGATGGCCTGGATATCACACGCCGTCGAGGGCATCAGCCGGTCGGGCGTGGTGGTAGAAACCACGATGAGATCCACCTCTGCGGGAGAGATCCCGGCATTGTCGAGCGCCGCGAGGCCGGCAGCGGCGCCCATATCAGCAGAACCCTCGTCGGCGGCCGCAATCCTCCGCTCCCGGATACCGGTGCGCGTACGGATCCACTCGTCCGATGTATCGACCATCGTCTCCAGCTCGGCGTTCGTCATCACCCGTTCCGGCAGATAGCGGCCGGTCCCGGCGATGCGAACCCGAGTGGAGTCCTGTGCTTCGTTCATGACGCTTCGGGGCTCTTCAACTTGGCAACCCGGCTCTGCATGTGGCTGAGCATATCCTGATCCACGGCTTGAACGGCGACCCTGATCGCATTCGAGAGGGCCTTCGGAGGCGAGCCCCCGTGACAGATGATCACAACACCGTTCACGCCGAGCAGAGGCGCTCCGCCATACTCGGTGTAATCGAGAACCTCGAAGACCCGCCGGATGTTTACACTCTCGGCCGCCACCTGCACCTCCTTCTTCAGCATCTCCTTCTTGAGGAGCTGAAGGACGAAGGTGGCCACCGATTCATAGAACTTCAACAGCACGTTCCCGACGAAACCATCGCACACGAGGACGTCGCAGGTGTGATCGATGATATCACGACCCTCGATATTTCCAACGAAGTGCAGATTGGATTCCGCGAGGAGCTTGTGGGCCTGAAGGGTGTTCTCGTCCCCCTTCTCGGGCTCCTCGCCGATATTGAGAAGACCGACGCGGGGGTTTGCGATGCCCATCAGGTCCTGGGCATAGATCGTCCCGAGGTGCGCGAACTGGAGGAGTTGATGCGGGCGGGTGTCGACGTTGGCGCCTGCGTCCAGCAGCAGCGTGTTCCCATGTCGGGTCGGCAGGATCGTCCCTACAGGCGGCCTGTCCACTCCGGGCAGGACGCGCAGAGTTACGAGCGACCCGGCCATCACCGCGCCCGTTGAGCCGGCGCTGATGAAGGCATCGACATCGCCCTTCTTGTGCAGGTTCAGCCCGACGACGATCGACGAGTGCGGCTTCCGCCGGATCGCCTGCGCCGGAGACTCCCCCATCTCGATCCGATCCGGGGCGTGCACAATATCGATCCGATCGAGCGGCGCCTCAGGGTAGCGCTCCAGCTCCGCCTCGATCG
>CAYRLB010000059.1:0-16603 GCA_964424945.1 uncultured Gemmatimonas sp. | reverse complement strand
TCCTGGGTTGTCGAAACGTTGCATTAGCCCCCAATGTCTGACCCGTTCGCTACCGCCCCTCGCGGGCCGCTGATGCTGCTGTCGGCATCTGCCAACAAGGCGCTTGCCGAAGCTGTCGCAAGCACGCTCGAGACACCGCTCGGAGATACCACGATCCGCAACTTTTCGGACGGGGAGATCTTCGTCCGGATCAACGATAACGTTCGCGGTCGCGATACCTTCATCCTGCAGAGCACCCCGCCTCCCGCTGACAACATCATGGAGCTTCTGCTCCTGATCGATGCGGCGAAGCGCGCCTCGGCGGCACGGATCACGGCGGTGATTCCCTATTTCGGATATGCCCGGCAGGACCGGAAGGACCAGCCCCGGGTCGCCATCGGCGCGAAGCTCTTCGCGAACATGGTGACCACGGCCGGCGCGGACCGCGTCCTTTCTATCGACTTTCACCAGCATCAGCTCCAGGGCTTCTTCGACATTCCCGTCGATCATCTGTATGCGGCGCCCGTCATCACCAAGTATTTCCGGGATAAGGAGCTGCACCGGCCGGTGGTGGTCGCTCCGGATGTCGGGGCGGCGAAGATGGCGCGCGGCTTCGCGAAGCGGCTGAACGCGACGATCGGCATCATCGACAAGCGCCGTCCGACCGCCAACGTCTCCGAAGTGATGGACGTCATCGGAGATGTGGATGGAAGGGACTGTCTCCTCGCCGACGACCTCATCGATACGGCGGGGACGATGGCCGAGGCGGTCAAAGCGCTCAAGAGCAGGGGCGCGCGCGACGTCTACTGCTGTGCGACGCATGCGCTTTTCTCCGGAAGTGCGGTCGAGCGGCTCGCCAATTCGGGCGTAAAGGAAGTCGTAGTGACGGACACAATCGCGATCGCTCCCGAGAAACACTTCCCCCAACTGACGGTACTTTCCGTAGGGGACCTCATCGCGAGAGCGATCACGTACACCCATTCGAACGAATCGGTAAGCTCGCTTTTCGAATGACTTAGCGATCGTCCCGCGGAATCGCGGGAACGACATTGCCGGCGGACGCATTGAACCAGGAGACAGGGATGGCCACGCTCAACGCACAGATTCGGGAGACAGGCGGCAAGGGTTTCGCCCGCAAGCTTCGACGCTCCGGTCAGATCCCGGCGACAGCATACGGACATGGTCAGGCCGCCCAGTCGCTTTCGGTGGATGAGCGCGAACTCGCGCTTCTGCTTTCGCGGGTCAACTACGAGACGACCCTGATCGACCTGACGGTCGATGGCGGACGCCCGGCGAAGGCGCTCATCCGCGAGGTGCAGCGTCATCCTTCGCGTCCCTTCATCCTCCACGTCGATCTCTTCAAAATCCGCGCGGGCGAGAAGCTGCACGTCGCCGTTCCGATCCGTCTGATCGGGAATCCGGCCGGTGTGCGCGACGAGGGTGGCGTGCTTCAGGAATCGATGCACGAACTGACGGTGGAGTGTCTGCCCGAGGACATCCCCGCCTCGATCGACGTCGATATCGAGGATCTCCAGCTCGGTCAGTCGGTTTACGTCTCTCAGCTTTCCGTGCCGAATGCCGTCATTCTGAACGATGGCGAGGTCGCCATCTGCTCGGTGACGATGCCGATCGTTCCGTCGCTTGGCGATGAAGATACGGCCGATGGTGCCGACGCTGAGGGCGCGGAGGGCGGTTCGGAGGAGGAGTAGCCTCCGGATAGCGTCTTCTGCTGAGTTCGGAAGGCATCTTGACCCCTCCACCGAAGACGATCCTCTGCCTGGGGAATCCGGGTCCCGAATACTCCATCACCCGACACAATGTCGGGTGGTGGCTCGGGGAGCGAGTGGCCGACCGCTTCGATCTCGGTCGCTTTCGGAAGGAGGGCCGGGCTGGCATCGCCCGCGGGACGATCGAGGAAGTCCCGGTGCAGGTCGTCAAGCCGCTGACGTATATGAATCGCAGCGGCGATCTGCTCAGGGGCGCGGCTGAACGGACTGATTTCGACCTCGTTTCCGACCTGCTGGTGGTCGTCGATGAGGTCGCGCTCGATCCTGGCAGAGCGCGCTTCAGACCCGGTGGCAGCGCGGGCGGTCACAATGGCCTCAAATCGGTCCAGGCCGCACTCGGCACAACAGAGTACTCGCGCCTCCGCATTGGTGTGGGTCCTCCCACGGCGGATGTCAGCCTCGTCGACTGGGTGCTCGCCCCTCCTCCGCCGGATGAACGGAGGGTCATTCTCGACTCGATCGACAAGCTCGTCGAAGGCGTGGCAGTCTGGGCGCTGGAGGGCATCGAAGCCGCGATGAACCGCTACAACGCCTGACCGTCCCGCAATCCCTCGCTCCAGCTCCTCCTACCGTCGAAACAATCGTGATCGATCTTACCTGGTTGGCCGGACCCCTCGGACTGGCCGGGATGGCCGCCGCGTTCCTGCTCTATCGTCGGAATGGCGGTCAGTCGAGCGGTGCGGCGCCCGTTCAGGGTGTGCAGCGAAGTGGCTCGGGCGGGTTCCCCCAGCTGCCGATCTTTCTGCTGGCGATCGTCATCGTCGCCGCTCTGCTGTGGCTAGCGGTTTCGATGCCCACCGGCCTGGCTGCCCTCGCAGGGGGGATCGCCGCGCTGGCGCTCGCCATCGGGGGAATGAAGGCATTCGCGTTCCCGGCCGCGTCGGTCAGCACCGAAGGCGCCACAGCGGCTGATCGACCCGCCGCGCGGCCGGCCCTCGCAATGCCGATCGCCTTCGGAATAGCGGTCCCTTCGATCGGTCTTCTGGCGATCGGCTCGCTCTACTTCTTTCTGATTCACCGCCCTGCCGCGTTCCTTCAGGGCGAGCTCGTCGATTTCGGGAACATCATCGGCGGTCTCGCGGTGGGGGCGTCGATCGTTCCGCTTCTCATCGCACTCATCGGCGGGAGGCTCAGCCCGGGTGTGGTCGACGCGCCCTCGCCAGCCCGGGATGGACGTCGGAGCGCCGACGATGGATCCGGGAGCTCGGTGGCTGACCTCGTCTCAGGGGTCGCGGGCGTCGGCGGCGATCTCCTGCAGTCCATCCTCTGCGCTTCGGCTGCGGCGATCGTCATCGCGGGAACGAGCGGCATCTTTTCTGTCCAGCGGGTGGAAGCCGTGGCGCTTCCGATCCTGCTGGCGACCGCGGGCCTGCTGACCGCGATGCTGGCGTTCGCCGGAACTCGCGTCATCAAAGGAAGAAGCCCGGGCAGCACCCTGAGGCTCGCCGGGCTCGCCGGAACTGCGATATTTCTGCTGCTCGCCTTCCTGGTCGTGACTGCGCTGGGGCTGGAGGGTCGTGATCCGTATACCGCCCGCCGCTATCTGGAGAGTGGCCCCTTCTGGGCGATCTTCGCGGGGTCGCTTGCAGGTCTTCTCGTCGCACTCGTCAGCGTCTTCTTCACGACCGGGCGGCCGATGCGGCGCCTTTCGGCGGGCGGCCCGGGGATGGATGGCACCAGGATCCTGGGCGCTCTCGCGCTCGGACTTCTTTCCGCTGTCACGCCGCTCCTCCTCCTGACGGCGGCCACGGTCGCGGCCTTCTACCTCTTCGGGGCGTACGGAATCGCGCTGGCAGCGGTCGGAATGCTCGGAACGGTCGGAATCGTTTCGGCGGCGGCGACGCTGCGTCCGGAGTTCTCGCCCCCGCCCCCGGGTGTCCGGGCGGAGAAAGCAGGCCGCGACACGCGTACCTCCGCAGTCGGAGCCGAGTCGACCGATGGGAGCGCGGTTGCGATCGGCCGGGGATCGACCGTCGCAGTCGCCGGAATGACGGGTATTGCGCTATTTTCGGCGTTCGTATCTGCGACCGGGCTCTGGGCAGTCGGAATCGACATGCACAGCCCGGTCGTCTTCGCGGGTCTGATGATCGGTACGGTGGTACCGGTGCTGCTGGCGGCCATCGTTCTTTCTGCGATGCAGGGAGGGACGGACGGGTCCAGCTCTGCGCGAGCGTCGGGTTCGGCGGAGAGTGCGGTGCTCTATCGGGTCGGCCTCCCGACCTTCCTTCTGGGCGTCTTCCTCCCGGTGCTGGTCGGCTACGGCCTCGGGGTACAGGCGTTGTCGGCGCTGATCGCTACTTCGGTCCTCAGCGGAACGGCACTCGCCCTGGCGCTGGCGAATGCCGGCTCTGCTCTCATGAGCACTCGTTTCGCAGCGCCGGCCGAAGCCCGGGAAGGGAGCGCACTTTCAGATGGTGCTGCGAACGGAGATGTTCTGAGACTGCTGGCCGATGCCACTCCGGCGGTGATCAGCACCTTCGTCAAGATGGTCGCCGTGTCGGCGATCGTACTCATCCCCTGGTTCGCCAGGATGCTCTGAAGCCACGCGGGGAGTGGTCGTCGAGAACGTCCGGTTGGAGAGTGTGAACGGGGATGTTCGGTCGTACAGAAAACATGATGCGGACGGTCGGGTATCAGTGCCCGGCCGTTTGCTTTGCACGAACTTTCAGGAGATCTGATGCTCAAGCTGGGAATCGTCGGGCTGCCCAACGTCGGAAAGTCCACGCTGTTCAACGCGCTGACGGCGGCCGGCGCAGAAGCCGCCAACTACCCCTTCTGTACCGTTGAACCGAACGTAGGGATGGTCGAGGTCCCGGACACCCGGCTCGACGTTCTCGCCGACCTGGTGAAGCCGCAGCGGACGGTCCGTGCCGTCGTGCAGTTCGTCGATATCGCAGGTCTGGTCGAAGGCGCCTCCGAAGGGGAAGGACTGGGGAACCAGTTCCTCGCCAACATTCGCGAGACGGATGCGATCGTTCACGTCGTCCGCTGCTTCGAAGACCGCGACGTCGTTCACGTGATGGGCGAGGTCGATCCGGTTCGGGACCGGGAGGTCATCAATATCGAGCTCGTCCTGGCGGACCTCGCCGTCGTCGAGAAGCGTCTCGAACGGGTCCGGAAGGGCGCGCGGGGCGGCGACAAGGAGCAGCTTGCGGAACTTGCCCTTCTCGAACGGTTGCAGGATGCACTCGCCGCCGGTCGCGCAGCGCGCTCCGTCGAGCTCGATGAAGCAGCGGAGAAGCTGATGCGCTCCTTCAACCTGCTCACGTCGAAGCCGATCCTGTACCTGGCGAATGTCGCCGAGTCCGATCTCCCCGACGCGGAGACGGGATACGTTCGCGCCCTCCGCGAAGCGGTCACCGAGAGTGGTGAGCTTGCGGAAGTCATCCCCATCTCGAGCAAGATCGAGTCGGAGCTGGCCGAACTGTCGCCTGAGGAGCGCGTAGACTTCCTTTCCTCCCTCGGCCTCGACGAGCCGGGGCTGAATCTCCTGATCCGCGCTGGGTACCGCCTTCTGGGTCTCCAGACCTACTTCACCGCGGGCGAGAAGGAAGTGCGCGCATGGACGATCCCGACAGGCGCGCGTGCGCCCGAGGCCGCTGGCGTCATCCATACCGACTTCGAACGGGGCTTTATACGCGCGGAGACGGTGGCGTTCGACGACTTTGCGCGCGTCGGCAGTCTCAAGGCGGCCCGGGATCAGGGCGTGATGCGCTCCGAGGGGAAGGAGTACGTCGTCAAGGACGGGGATATCCTTCTCTTCCGCTTCAATGTGTAAGTGACTTCGGTCGGGGTGAACCTTTCTGCGGCTGCGGCCCGTAGGATCCAGTCAGCAGGTTGGTGACCATTTACATACGAGGTGTTCATGCTTCCGACTACGATGGTCGGCATCGTTGCCATCACCTTTATCGTGACGGCTGGAGCAACAGCGATTCTTCGTCCGCTCGTCAGGCAGCTCGGCGCGTATCTCGACGCCCTGACGCGCCAGAAGGTTGCCGCTGAGGCAGGCAGTGGAGCCGAAGCGCTGCAGCGGATCGAGGCATCTCTTGCCGCCGTGCGGGAGGAGTTGGGGAAGGCACGTGAGGAGCGCGAATTCCTCGCGCAGCTCTACCCGATAGCGAGCCAATCGCTTCCGGAGTCGGGGTCCCGGCATTCGTCTGAAGACGCCGGCTGATGGGGTCCGGTCACCCGCGAGATACAGCTTCCTGAGAAGACCGTCTGGTACCCGTCGTGCGGTAGGGGGCTGGATGAAATCCAATCATCCAGGAGGTACTCAGTGAACAAACCAGCGCCGCCACCGACTCCGCCGCCCTCCGATCCGGACCAGCATGCTCCAGGCATTGGCCGGACGCTCGAAGAGAACGCAACTCGCTTCCGCGAGACGAGCCCCGACGAACGGGTGGAGCCGAAGATCAAGCCTGTAGTGGAGCCCGAGGGTGGTGGCGGAGACCGGTCGCCCTGAAAGAGGACGTGCCGGGCCGCCCGCAGCCGGCCACCGCCCCTGATCAGAGAGGCATTCTGCAGAAATAGAAGATCGAGGAGGTATCAGCCTTAGTGGTCCGGGCCGATGCCTCCTCTAGCCTACATGCATTTTGCGCATTATATTGACCGGCTCCGCCATGTGCGGGGCTTTCTCTTTTCCTGCTCGGCGGATCTACCGCGGGGCCACAGTCCACAGGAAGAAACGGTGTGAGAGATTACGAGGCAGTATACATCTTCGACTCCGCGTTGGAGGAGTCGGCGGTGAATGAAAAGCTGGATCGCTTCCACGGTTTGATCGGGGGCGAAGCGGGCGGTGAAGTCACCGCTGTCGATCACTGGGGTCGTCGTCCGCTGGCGTATCCGCTTCAGAAGCATGAGAACGGGTACTACGTCGTGACGCACTTCCAGTCCGACGCGGAGAAGCTGCCCGAGTTCGAGCGTCTGCTGAAGCTCGACGAGAGCCTGCTCCGGTACATGATCGTGGTAAACGAGGATAATCTCTCGACTTCGCCGGCACCGATCGTCGAGGATCGTGGTGACGACGACGATTCCGACGAGGAGGCGTAAGATGGCGAGGCATCGTAAGGCATGTCCGGTTTGTGAGTCCGGGCTTCGGAATGTTGATTACAAGGATGAGCGCCGCCTGACGCGCTTCATCACCGAGCGCGGCAAGATCCTTCCGCGGCGAATCAGCGGGATGTGCGCACGGCACCAGCGGCAGGTCGGCACGGCGATCAAGCGCGCGCGCTACCTGGCCCTGCTCCCGTACATCGCCGGATTCGACAGTTAAGTGGAGGAGGCCGGCGGTGAGGTCGGCCGGGGAAAGTGGAGCACTGCGTTCGCCCTGACGCTCGCGGTGCTCCTCTTCTCTGTTTTCGACGGCATCGCGCTCGTCCTACTTCCGCTCGCACTGCTGGTGTTTGCGCTCCCAACGGAGCGGCCGGCACGCTGGATTGCAGTCGGGGTGCTCCTTTCGGCGTTTGCCCTACTGTCCGTCGGTCCATTGGCAACAGTGAGCCGTGGCTGGGCGCTGATGACGGGCTCCATCTTTCTGGGGCTGACGCTCGCGAAGCCCGCGTGGGGTGTAACGACTCGCGCTCTCACGGCGATCTTCGTGGCGATGGCGACGGGCTTTGTGGGGCTCTCCATCTCGGGCGCGATCGCATCGCTCGATGCCCTCGTTCGGGGGCATTTCGAGGCGGCTTCGGCGGCTGCGCTGGCAGATATGCAGAGCACGATGCCGAATGCGGCCTGGCTCGGTGATGTGGCGGAGGCGACGGAACGAATCGCGGCGATGCAGGGGGATGTTTTTCCCGCGCTTCTCGCGCTGCAGACGCTAGCGGCTCTCGCGCTCTGCTCCTGGTGGGTGAGGCGGGTCGGTCGTTCGGACGCCCCCGCCTTCCGGCTTGGGCGGCTCCGCGACTTCAGGTTCAATGACAACCTGATCTGGCTGCTGATCGGCGGACTGCTGCTGCTGATTCTTCCGACCGGGCCAGCAGGGGTCAGGGTCGCGGCGAATGCACTCGTGTTCATGGGAGCGCTCTACGCGATGCGGGGACTGGCGGTCTTCGTCTTCATGGCGAGGGGCGCCCCGGCGGTGCCGACGGTCATCTTTGGGTTGCTCGCTTTCATCTTCCTGTCGCCCTTCGCGGTGACCGGGGCGCTCGTGATGGGAGTGGGGGATACCTGGCTGGATGTGCGGGGGCGCGCGGCCCTGGCGGCCTGATCGTACGCCACAGGTCACATCGTACTCGCTGGAAAGACGGAAAGATCGGTTCGGTTGGCGACAGATGGATTCGAAGCAGGACAAAGATACATTCGAAACGGATACCCAGGTCTACCCATGCAAGTCATCCTGAAGCAGCGTCTGGAGAATCTCGGCCATCCGGGAGACGTGGTGAACGTCAGAAACGGATATGCCCGTAACTATCTGATTCCTCAGGGCTTCGCGTACGAGGCCACGAACGCGAATCTCAAGCGGATCGAGCGCGAGCACGCCGTCATTCAGAAGAAGGCCGAAGAGGAGCTCACCGCAGCTCGCGCGAGTGCAGGCGTCCTCGAGGGGACTTCGGTCACCTTCACGGCCCGCGCCGGCGAAGAGGGCAAGCTCTTCGGGTCGATTACCGCTGCCGACATCGCCGAGAAGCTCGCTGAGCAGGGGATTACGGTCGACCGAAAGCAGATCATGCTCGATGAGCCGCTGAAGGCGCTCGGCGTATTCTCGGTGCCCGTCCGGCTTCATGCCGAGGTTCGGCCCGAGGTGAAGGTTTGGGTCATCAAGGAGGAGTAGGAATCAGGGGGGTGCCGATGACGCTGTCGGCGCCCCGCTTTTCTGAGGCTGGTCCTCCTCTTGCTCGCTCGGCCTGAATGATCGTCGAGCGTAGCTCTGTCGCATTTCCCGCCTGAATTCCGGATGTCCGAAACTCAGCTCAGCCCGTCGAACAATGATCTCCCGGCAGAAGTCCTGCGGGCGATAGACCTCCTGCTGGATCGCAAGGCGGAGGATGTGACTCTGCTCGATCTGCGAGCCGTTGGTGGCGCCTCGGACTTCTTCCTGATCGCTACGGGTCGCTCCGACACGCATGTATCGGCCGTCGCTGACCATCTCGTGGAGGAGCTTCGCAAGGAAGGCCACCGTCCGTTCGGCCTGGAGGGAATGCGTGGTGGGCGCTGGGTGCTCATTGACTATGTCGACTTCGTCGTCCACGTCTTCCATCCTGCGGCCCGCGAGTTTTATCAGCTCGAGCGGCTGTGGGGAGATGCGCCAGTGACCGAGTTCACCTCGGCGTAGCAGCGCCCGTCGGAGCCCGTGCTGCCCGGCGGCAGCCTGTCCGGCGCTCCGGCGGTTTCGGCTTGCTCCTCATCTGCAGTCAGCCGTACGTTGTTGCACACCCCGGTACCTTTCCCCGATGATGGCCGATCCTTCCCCTGAGCGGGCCGATCCCGGCGATATTTCCTCGCTTGGAAGTGTCGTCGTTCTCATGGCCAGCCGTAACAACCGTCTTACGGCCGAGGCCGCCATCGAGCTTTGCTCCGAATGGGCGGACGCGGGCCGGCGTATGGTGCTTGCGGATTTTCACCTGGAGAGTCCGATCCTCCATGAACTGCTCGGGGTGGAGAACCTCGAGGGGATGGTGGACATCTTCCTGTATGGAGCCTCTCTCTCCCGGATCGCCAGACCCGTTCTCGATTCAGCCTTCCTCTTCATTCCGGCGGGCACCTACCCCTCCGATCCGGAGGAAGTCTACTCGAACAGCCGCTGGAAGAAGCTCGTAGCGGGCTTCCGCGAGAGTGACGCCACCCTGGCTGTCTTCGCACCCTCCGAGGAAGGCGCGCTTGCGGCGCTGTCGGAGTGGTCATCGGAACTCGTTCTGCTCGATACGGCAGACAGAGAGGAGATCGAGCACGCGAAGCGCCTCGGCTTTCGGGTTCGGGGGGAAGGGATCTCGTTGGTCGACCCGATGCTCGAGCTGGAACCGGAGGAGGAGGAGGCTGGAGCGACGATATGGCCACCGGCCCCGCTCGAAGGTCCCGATTTGCCCACCTCCGCGCCCGGGGTGATTCGCCTGCCGGAGTCGGAGCTGGAGCTTCCGCCGCCACCGGTGCGCGACCCTGCACGACGCTCTGCCGGATCACCCGTTCTCTGGATCCTGCTGGTCGCGGTCGTCCTGGCGACAGTCGCCTATCTGCTCTTCTCGCTGAAGCCGGATCTCATTCCCGGTGCGTCGGCTGAGGCGGCGGCTGCGGTCGCTCCCCCGGCTCCCCCGGCGGCTATTTCCGGGCCTGTCCCCTATTCGGTGCCCGTCCGGGCGTTCAGCACTTTCGCCGCGGCCCAGGAAGAGGTCGCCGCCAATCAGCTCCGGCTCCCCTCGGTGCCCTTCTACACCTCCGCAGAAGTACAGCAGGGTGTTCTCTACTACCGGGTGTTCGCAGGAACATCGGCCGATTCGATATCCGCCGAAGTGCTTCGACGGGATCTGGTGGGCGAAGGAATCGTCGTCGAGGCAGACAGCCCGGGAAGCTGGAGCTTCATCGAGCTGACGCCCTACGCTTTCGATCTCGGCGAGCATGTCTCGGCGGCCGAGGCGGTCGAGCACCTCGATTCCCTCCGGGTTCGCTCCATCCCCGCCTACGCGACCGTCATCCCGTATTCCGATGGTTCGCGGCGGTGGCAGCTGTACGGCGGCGCGTTCCGGGACAGCGTGAGCGCCGAGGGCATGCGTGACATCCTCACTGCCGCCGGCTTCGACCCACCCCTGACGGTCCGACTCAGCTCCCGCAGACCTCCGCTGCCTGGCGCGGCCGCTGAATGAGGCTCCAGGCGCTTCAGCTCCAGGGTTTCAAGTCCTTCCCCGACCGCACCACGCTCGAATTCCGTGAAGGTGTAACCGCAATCGTAGGCTCGAACGGCTGCGGGAAGTCGAATCTGGCCGACGCCATCCGCTGGGTGCTTGGGGAGCAGCGGCCGAGTGCGATGCGCGGCTCGAAGATGGAGGAGGTCATCTTCCAGGGGACCTCCCGCCGACGACCTCTGAACTTCGCGGAGGTATCCCTCCGATTCGACAATCAGAGTGGCCGCCTCCCGATCCCGCAGACCGAGCTCGAAATTTCCCGGAAGGTTTTCAGGGAGGGCGGAAGCGAGTATTCGCTGAACCGGACCCCCTCCCGCCTCCGCGACGTTCATAATCTGCTGCGGGATGCAGGGCTTGGCGCGAACGCCTATGCCGTCATCGAGGCGCCGATGATCGAGACGCTTCTCAGTGACCGGGCGGAGGAGCGTCGGACCCTCTTCGAGGAGGCCGCGGGCGTCGGGAGATACAAGGAAAGCCGCCAGGCTGCGATGCGCCGGTTGGAGGCCGCGGAAGCCGATCTCACGAGGCTGGACGATCTGATCTCCGAGGTGCAATCGAAGGTGAAGTCGCTTAGCAGGCAGCGGCGGCGGGCTGAACGGCATCGCGAACTCCTGACGCGGCGGAAGGATCTCGACGTTGCGATCGCCAGCCAGGAGATCGGAGGGCTGGAGCTGGAACTCGCCCGGATCGAGGGGCGGCGGCAGGAGCTGGAGGTGGAGGAGCGAAGCGCCGCCGCCGAACGGGCCACTGCGGATGCCACAAATGAGAGTCGGCGGATCGAGGCGACGGAACTCGGCAGAAGAAGAACCGAGCAGGCCGGGCGCCTGGAAGCAATTCGCGACCAGCTCGACGCGCTTGAGAGGGAGGCGCTTCTCGCGAACGAGCGAAGGTCGAACGCTGAGGCGCGGCTGCAGCGACTCGTGGAGGAGCGATCACAGCTTCGCGGCCGGATCGAGTCGCTGACCCGCGAAGGCGAAGGCGCACAGGCGGCGGCCGAGCTCGCATCCGGGGAAGTCGAGCGCGCCAGGGAGCTGGTTGAGAGCCGGGGAGCCGCGAATGCGGAGATCCGCAGCCAGGTGAACGAGGCACGCGCCGCTGCCGACCGTTCGGGTACGCGTGCGCGTGAGCTCGCGCGTGAGATCGCAGCAGCCGAGGGGGAGCGCGCCGCCGCCGACCGCCGGCGACGGGATGCAGTGCAGCGCCGAACCGAGATCGAGGCCCGGCTCGAAGGACTCAAGGCGCAGCTCGAGCAGTTGACCGACCAGACCGATCTCTGGGCCTCCCAGGCAGACGAGTTCCGGGACCAGCTGGCGGCGGTCCAGGAGCGGCTGCAACGTGCCACGGAAGAGGTGGTGGTACTCCGAAACCGGGAGCAACGGGCGAGGGAAGAGGCAAGATCCGTCGAAGACCGTCTCTCCACGCTCGCCGCACAGATCGACGCGAGGGAGGACGTCGAGCGGAGCTATGAGGGGTTCGCTCCCGCGATCGCCGCAATCATGAAGAGCCGCGACCGCTTCCCCGGCGTCGAGGGGCCACTCGCCGACTATCTCACCGAAAGCGATCCTGTGCGGACGCGCGCGGTTGAGGCCTTCCTGGGGCCGCTTCTTCAGGCTCTCGTTATCGCCGATCTGGCAACGGCACGGTCGATCCGCGAATGGTTCAGGAGCGAATGGAAGGAGGGCGGTTCCCTCCTTCTTCTGCCCGCCGACGCGCTTAATGTGGATGGGAGCGGAGCGAATGATCCGGCGGGTGCTCGCTGGGTGCGTTCCCTCCTCTCCGAGCTGGAGGTCGTCGGCGATCCGCTATCGGTGATCGCCCCCGGAAGTCATCGCGCCGGGGCCGATGGCGATGTCGTCGATGCTCGGGGCGTCGTGAGACTGACGGCTGATGCGGGCGAGCAGGGGCTGCTCAGTCGACGCGCGACGCTCAGGAAGATGCACCACGAACTGCGGGAGCTAAGCCGCGTTCGGGACGCCCGTCTGGCCGAGCGCGACGCGATGCGCGAAGCCCTCGCCGACGCCGAATACGAGGTCCATCAGACCACGGAGATGCGCCGGCTGATGGAGGCGCAGCTCAAGGGCGTGGAGCTCGATGCCGCGGCTCACAGGGATCGGCGCGGGCGACTCCAGGCCGAGCGGGACAGCTTCGATCAGGAGATGGAGGCTCTCGAGAGTGCAGCTCGCGATTCGGCTGCGGATCTGGTTGGGCTCGAAGCGAGGCTGAAGGAGCTGTCGTCGGAGGTGGAGGCGGCAGGGGCTGCCGAGGAGCTGGCGCGGCGCACGCTGCAGGAGCTCGAGTCGGGCTGGGACACGGCCCGCGATGAGGAGTCCGAACTCAGGGTGCGGCTCGCGCGAGCCGAAGCCGATCTGCGCGAGGCCCAGCGCCGCCAGATGGCGGCGAAGAACAGCCGCGAAGGTGCGGAGCGCCGGTTGGCGGAAGCCGAGCGGGAAGCGCAGAGCATCCGGGATACGCTCGAAGAGGCGCACCATCAGCGGGAGGGTGGCGCCGAGCGCATCGAGCAGCTCTTCAGGGAGCGGGACGAAGCGGCCGGCACGCTCGCCCTGATCGATGCGAAGCTCGCCGAACTCGATTCCGATCTCGCTGAGCTCGGGGAGCGGACGCGGGTGGCGCGCCGTCGGGAGGGAGAAACGAGGGAGGAGCGGCACCGTCTCGATCTGCAGCTTTCCGAAGGCAGGTCGCGCCTCGAGCGCCTCCGCGATCGGGTCGAGGTCGAGTGGGGCCGCCCCTGGGGCGCTCTCGTCGAGGAGGTGACGCCTCTGACGGAGGGCGATCCGGAAGGCTGGAAGCGCGAACTCCGCGAGGTGGCAGGTCAGCTCGACAATCTGGGGCCGGTGAACATGCTTGCGGTGGAGGAACACGCCGAGGAGGACCGGCGCCTCGCCTTTCTTCTCGGTCAGCGGAAGGACCTCGTGGAGTCGCGCGACAATCTCGGCGCCGCGATCCGCGAGATCAACAAGACTGCCCGCGAGGTCTTCCACAGCGCATTCGAAACGGTTCGAATGAACTTTCATCGCACCTTCCAGTCGCTCTTCGAAGGAGGACAGTGCGATCTGTGGCTCACCAACCCCTCCGATCCCCTCGAATCCGCAGTCGAGATACAGGCGTCGCCGGTCGGGAAGAAGACGCAGCGGATTCACCTTCTTTCGGGTGGCGAGCGCACGCTGACTGCGCTCGCGCTCCTCTTCGCACTCTATCTCGTCAAACCATCGCCCTTCTGCGTCCTCGACGAGATCGATGCGCCGCTCGATGAGGCGAATGTCGGGCGGTTCATCAACCTCCTCAACGACTTCAAGCACGAGACCCAGTTCGTCGTCATCACTCACAACCCCCGGACGATGGAGGCTGCTGACTGGGTCTACGGTGTGACGATGGAAGAACCGGGCATCTCATCGATCGTAAGTGTCGAACTGCTGGGCGCCTGGTCGGACGCCGATCCCGCCGCTGCGAACTGAACTTCCCGGGCCGTGACCGGAGCGGCAACTTTCGACCATTCCTGAACTGGTTCGAGCCGCCCGTCATCCCTATCCTTCGAGTGGATAAACGCCATCAACGGGGAGGACCTCCTGAGCAGCACCCGCACCGGAAACCGGGGAGAGCAGATGGTCGCGACGTACCTCGAGTCGCGGGGATGGACTGTGCTTCACAGAAACTTCCGGAGTGGAAGGAAGGAGATCGACCTCGTTGCCCTGCGCGACGGGGTCGTTGCGTTCGTCGAGGTCCGCACCCGCCGCAGCATCGCGTACGGGCACCCCTTCGAGACGATCGGAAGGCGAAAGCGGGAAGCGATCCGGGAGGCTGCCGAGGGGTGGGTACGCTTACATGGCGCGGAGGGGTACGCCTATCGGTTCGATGCGGCTGCCGTTCTGACCCGCCCGGGGCAGATCGCAACCGTCGAGTATCTCGAGAACGCCTGGGGCTGACCATGCGGGCGCCTGCGCACCCAACTGTGCCCGCGCGGTGGCAGGGGTTATATTTCAGCTTCCTCAATCATCCTTCGCCCTACTGTTGAGATGTCTCGTACGGCTCTCGCCCGCGCCTACCGCCCCCGTCGGTTTTCGGAGGTGGCAACTCAGGAGCATGTGTCTGCGACGCTGCGAACCGCCGTTCAGCGTGGCCGGGTCGCTCACGCCTACCTGTTCTGCGGACCACGTGGCGTCGGCAAGACGACGCTCGCGCGGGTTCTCGCGATGGCGCTCAACTGCCCCGACCGCTCGGCGGAGGGCGAGCCGTGCGGCGTCTGCGAGTCTTGCGAGAGGATCTGGTCGGGCAGAACCGCGCTCGACGTCGTGGAGATCGACGCCGCCTCGAACCGCGGCGTCGACGATGCCCGGGACCTCCGCGAACGTGCGATGTACGCACCATCGGAGCATGACCGCTTCAAGATCTACATCATCGATGAGGCGCACATGCTCACCCGTGAGGCGTGGAACGCCCTTCTGAAGGTCCTCGAAGAGCCTCCCCCGCGCGTCATCTTCGTCTTCGCGACGACGGAGCCGCAGAAGATTCAGCAGGCGGCGCCCCCCATCCTCTCGCGCTGTCAGCGCTTCGATTTCCACCGGATCGGGACGGCGGACCTCATCCGGCGAATGAAGCATGTCGCTGGAGAGGAGGGGATCAGCACCAGCGACGACGTCCTGCTGCCCATCGCCCAGAAGGCCGACGGCGGGATGCGGGACGCGCTCTCCCTTCTGGACCAGGTGCTCTCCTTCACCGAGGGGTCACCCACGGCTACCGACGTGCACCGGGTGCTGGGCCTCGTAGAGGACGAGCTCTATCTCGAACTCGCCGGGATCATCGCCGACCGGCGGGAAGAGGCCGTCTTCCCCTTCGTCGCCAGGCTCATGGGCGACGGATACGACCTGGCGGAGTTCTATCGGGGCCTCGCGGACTTCCTGCGTGCGCTGCTGATGCTGAAGCTGTCCAGAGATTCCGCAGAAATTCGCCCCGACCTCCAGGATCGTTACGAAGCAGCGGCCGAAGCCTTCGCCGTCGGCGACCTGCTGCGGATGCTCGCCCAGGTCGCCGAGCTCGATACGGACGGACGATTCAGAAAGAGTGGGCAGCAGCAGATCCTCATCGAGCTTCTGCTGATGAAGTTCGCCTTCCTGGACCGTACCGTTCAGCTCGAGGATGTTCTCGCGGCGATGGGCGGCGCTGAGGACGCACTCTCCCGCGTAGCGGCCGCGCAGGGTAGGTCCGCCTCCCCGTCCCGTCCAGGGGAAAGGGGCGGAAGCGGGGAGACCGGAAGGGGAACCGCGCAGAGCGGTGGCGAGGCGGGGGGTGCAGCGCGGGGCCCGGCGGAGCCCGGATCGTCCCGGTCGGAGTCGTCCCTTTCGTCAGACGCCGGGACAGCGCGCCCGGATCGCCCGCCTGAGGCGGCGGAGGGCGCGGCCGAACGCGCCGCTCCACCACCCGCGGACCCCTCCGGCAGGGAGCCCGCAACGGGCGAGGGCCCTGCTTCCGGTCAGGGCCCCGCTTCGCCGAACGCTTCCGGCGTCGGTGCGGAGCAGGACACGTCCGTCGCTCGAGATTCGCGTAGCCCCGCGGGCGGGGATCGGTCTGACGGAGGGCTCAAAGAAGCGTCGGCTGTCGGCGCTGTGTCGGATCGCGCAGGGAGCGCGACCCGGGCCAGCGCCGGGAACCCCGTGCACTTCGGTGAGCCCTCGGCTTCAGCCCGGGGCGTCGGGAACACACCCGTGGGCGACGCTGCCGCGCCGGGTGCCACAGAAGTCGGCGTCGGGGCTGTCGCCACTGAGCCCATGCCTCCCCCAGCGCAGCGTGGGTCACCAGCAGACTGGAATGATCCTCCTGCAGCGGCGAGCCCCGCGCCGGGCGAGAACCCGGCTGCATCGGTCAGCATGCCGATCGACGCACGCTCCAGCGCCGGAGGGACGCCTTCCGCGGAGACGCCGGCGGGCGGTCGCTCGGGTGGAGCAGTAGGGCCCATCGACCTTCCCGCGGTCCGCCGCGCCTGGAAGGCAG
>CAYRLB010000058.1:0-16616 GCA_964424945.1 uncultured Gemmatimonas sp. | reverse complement strand
AGCCCGTCACCGCGTCGATGTTGCCCGGCGTCGTTCCGCGCAGGATGTCCGCCTCGGCGAGCGTACAGATCTGCCGGAGGATCGGCTCGGCCTCGGCCTGCTTTGCCTGCGTCGAAACGGCCGTGAAGCGGGGGATCGCGATCGCGGCAAGAATGCCGATGATGACGACCACGATCATAAGCTCGATGAGCGTGAAGCCCTTGCTGTTGCGGATCTTCTGCATGTGCTTTCTCCGATGGATGGGCGGCGTACCGGCCGGGTTATGCCCGCAGGCGATGATGCCCCGTCCAAGGCAATCGGTATTCCTCTCGCCGGTGACTGCAGAAGTGCTTCCGTAGCAACAGGTTGGCAGGTCGCCGCGCCCCATGGGCGGAGCGATTTCACACAGATCCTGCACGATGCATTGCACTCTGCAATGTTGACGAGCGCGCCGCCCGCTCCGTTTCCGATTACTTGCCCGTACCCCTGCGCATGTGTACGTTCGGCAGCTTTCCACAACCAACTTCTTTGAGGGTGAGGGTATCCCAGTGAGTGACGGCCAGAGCGACATCAGGGACGTAACGATCATCGGCGGCGGACCCGTCGGCCTTTTCGCGGCATTCTACGCGGGGCTGCGCGGTGTAAGCTGTCGAATCATCGATGCGCTTCCCCAGCTCGGCGGTCAGTTGATGGCGCTCTATCCCGAGAAGTACGTCTTCGATGTGGGTGGTCTGCCGAAGATTCTTGCGAAGGACCTCGCCAACAACATGATCGAGCAGGGGACGCAGTTCGGCCCCGAGGTCATCCTGGAGTCCGAGGTCACCGCCCTGACGCGTCGCGGCGACGTGATCGCGGTCGAAACGCGGACTGGCGAGTATCTGACGAAGACGGTCGTCATCACGGCGGGGAAGGGCGCGCTCAACCCGCGAGTGCTCGAGTGCCCGGGCTGGGACGAGCTGTACGGCGCTGGCTCGGGGCTCCACACGCACGTCCGGCAGCCGGAAGACTTCCGCGACCGGCGTGTTCTGATCGTGGGTGGCGGCGACTCCGCGGTGGATTGGGCGCTCGGTCTGCAGGGCATCGCGAGGGAGATCACGCTGATCCACCGGCGGGATCAGTTCCGCGCGCATCGTGCGAGCGTCGACGAGATGAATCGTCTCGCGGCCGAGGGCAAGCTGACGATCCTCACGCCGTACGAGGTCGAGGGCGTTGCGGCGGATGGCGGGTGCGTCTGCACAGCGACGCTCATCAACAATGAGACGAAGGAGACGAAGGAGCTCGGCATCGACGCACTGATCGCGCTCCTCGGCTTCAAGCCGGACCTCGGCCCCATCGCCAACTGGGGGTTGGAGCTCGACAAGAACACCATCAAGGTTTCGTCTCTGATGGAGACGAACCTTCCGGGTGTTTACGCGGCTGGAGATGTGGTCAAGTATCCGGGGAAGCTCGAGCTCATCGCGACCGGGTACGGCGAGGCGGCGATCGCGGTCAACAATGCCGTTCACTTCGTCAACCCGAAGGCACGCGTGGCACCGGGCCACTCGACCAACCTGAAGATCTTCGCACAGGACGAGGAGGGCGGCGATGCGTAAGAACGACGCATTCCGATCAGGCGGCGATGGATCCCGCCGGTAAGTCGGCGCTGGTGACGGGTGGCGCGGTCCGTGTCGGCCGCGCCATTTCGCTTGCGCTCGCCCGCGCGGGTGCAAAGGTGGTCGTCCATCACCACTTCTCTTCGGCAGAGGCTGCGGAGCTCGTCGATCAGATCCGTTCAGAGGGCGGACAGGCCGACACGCTGCAGGGCGACCTCAGCTCGATGCAGGGCGTCCGGATGGTGGCACACGAGGGAGGCCGCCCCTTCGGCCCCATCGATATCCTCGTCAACAATGCTTCCATCTTCCCGCCTGAAAACTTCCTCGAAGTCGATGAGGATCTCTGGGAGCGTACGCAGGCGATCAATCTGCGCGCCCCCTTCTTCCTGTCGCAGATCCTCGGCAGGGAGATGAAGCGCCGCGGCTCGGGGGTCATTGTCAATCTTGGCGATCTCGCCGGGCTTCAGGCATGGACCGGGTATGCTGCCCACTCACTGTCGAAGGCGGGGCTGCTGCATCTGACGCGTGTTTCCGCGAAGGCCCTTGCTCCCGAAGTGCGGGTCGCAGCCATCGCCCCTGGGACCGTCCTGCCCCCGGAAGACACCTCCCCGACCCAACTCCACGATCTCGCCCGACGAGCTCCGCTCGGACGCATCGGCTCGCCGGATGATGTCGTCGAGACACTGCTCTATCTCGTGCGCAGCGACTTCGTGACAGGAGAGACAATCGTGGTGGATGGAGGACGGATACTCCGGTAGGACGGGCATTTCGCTGCTTTCCGCCGAAGGAACCCCCCATCCTTCCTGCCGGTACTACCGCTCGGTTCGTTCAGCTTCCTCACCGGAACCGAGACGATGGCAAGCAAGTCGAAAGGATCGAGTCGCAGGAAGGCTTCGGGTCGCGGACGGTCCCGGTCATGGATCGGCGCGGCTTTCCGTACGATTCTGACGCTGGGCATCGTTGCGGTGGCGGCGTTCGCCCTATGGGCCTGGCCACGCTGTTCCGGCACCGACTGCCCGGATGTCGCGGCGTTGCGGAGCTACACACCCCCGCAGGCGAGCCGCGTCTTCGACGGGGAGGGAGAGCTGCTCACCCATCTCGCGCCTGAGCGCCGCATCGTCATCCCGCTCGATCGCATCCCCGCGCATGTTGCCGGAGCCTTCCTCGCCGTCGAGGACAGGCGGTTCTTCGAGCATGCGGGCATCGACTACCGGCGCGTGGTCGGCGCCGCCATCCGTGATATCCAGACGCTGAGCTACGAGCAGGGCTTCAGCACCATCACCATGCAGCTCGCCCGGAATGTCTTTCCGGAGCACCTGAGCCGCGCGAAAACCATCCGGCGAAAGGTCTGGGAGGTATCCCTCGCCCGTCAGATGGAGCAGGAGTTCAGCAAGCGCGAGATTCTGGAGATGTATCTCAACCAGATCTATCTGGGTGAGGGATATTACGGGGTGGAAGCGGCCGCACAGGGATATTTCGGTAAGTCGACCCTTCAGTTGAACCACGCTGAAGCCGCGATGCTCGCCGCCCTCCCGAAGGCCCCCAACAGCTACAATCCGCGCCGGAACGAGGTGGCGGCTGTTCGCCGCCGCAACCTGGTACTCGGCCTGATGGGCGACGCGGGACTCATAACGTCCGCGGAGGTTGAGGAGGGGGCGGCCGCACCGATCGTCCTTGCGGCACCGATCGAGGCGCGGGGTGAGGCGCCCTACTTCATCGCGGCCATTCGACGCGAACTGCAGGAGCGCTTCGGTGAGGGCGCCGAAACTGCCGGCCTGCGTGTTTATACCGGGCTGGACAGGCGTCTGCAGCGTAGCGCGAATGCCGCCGTTGTCGATCAGATCCGGGCTGTCGAGCGGGGCGAGTTCGGCCGCTTCCGGGGACCCGATTGTTCGGGTGACAAGGTCGAAGAACCGGGCAACTGTCTCCAGGGCCTCTTCGTGGCGATCGACAATCGCAACGGCGATGTGCTCGCGCTGGTCGGCGGCCGCGATTTCGGGATCAGCCAGTTTGATCGCGTCACCCAGGCGAGACGTCAGGCCGGGTCCGCCTTCAAGCCCTTCGTCTTCGCGACGGCGATCAGCGCCGGGCTGCCGGTGAGTACCCAGCTTCTGGGCCCCGGAGCCGCCGACTATGAAGGGGGGTACCTGCCTGCCGACCACGTATCCGACGAAACGCCCGTCGACATGCGGGACGCGATGCGGCTGTCCTCCAACCGCGCCACGGTGGCGCTGGGCGAGCAGGTCGGGGTGAGTAATGTCGTCCGTACCGCGCGGAACATGGGGCTGACGACGCCTATCGAGGCCTATCCTTCGACGCTGCTTGGCGCCGCCGAAGTTATCCCGATCGAGCTGGCAGGTGCCTTCACCGCATTCGCGAATAATGGCGTTTCCGTTGCGCCGAGGCTGATTCAGCGAGTGGAGGATGCGAATGGTCGGCTGCTCTGGGAGGCCGAACTGCGGCGTACGCCCGTTCTCTCGCCGGGGGTCGCATATCTCACGACGAGTCTGATGCAGGAAGTCGTGGACGCGGGAACAGGCTCGCGGGTTCGCAACCATCTGCCGGCGCACATCCCCGCCGCTGGAAAGACGGGTACGACCAATGACGCGGCTGACGCCTGGTTCGTCGGTTATACCGCCGACGTCACCGCCGCCGCATGGGTCGGCTTCGATCAGCGGCAGCGTATCTCCGGGTCGGCTGGTGGTGGCAGCGTCGCCGCTCCGGTGTGGGGCAGGGTGATGGCGAGCTACTACGAGCGCCACGCGCCGCCACCCTACTGGATCCCACCCCTCGACCTCGTTTCTGTTGCGATCGATCGCGAAACGGGACAGGTCGCCGAGCCCGGCTGCCCGGAGGAGCATGTGACGGTCGAGTGGTTCATTCCGGGCACCGAGCCCCGGGAATACTGCCGGCTGCATGCGCCCTCAGGACTGGAAGGTTGGGCGAGACGTGGGCTCCGCGGGCTCGACCGTCTGTTCGGCCGATAGGGAGGGTTCGTCGGGGGAGTAGAAGGGGGAGTAGAAGGGGAAGAGAAGGAGCAGACAGGAAAACGGGCGCCGAGAGGCCGGCGCCCGGTACTGTCGATCTGGAGGAAAAGCTATCGAGCCTCCTGGACGAGCTCCTCCTGGCCATCTGCGGTGCCAACGGAGCTCTCGGCCGTCTCCAGGACTGGGGATTCGCCGACGCCGTGGTGCGCAAGCCATCGCTCGGCTTCCAGAGCCGCCATGCACCCCGTTCCCGCCGACGTGATCGCCTGCCGGTAGAAGTCATCGATAACGTCACCGGCCGCGAAAACGCCCTCAACGCTCGCCTCCGTCCTCCAGGCGCACCGGGTGACGATGTAGCCGTGCGGTGTTGTCTCGAGCTGTCCATCGAGGAAGGCGGTGTTCGGTGTATGGCCGATCGCCACGAAGAGACCGCCGACCGCCATCTCCCGCTCCTCCCCCGTCACCGTATCGCGAAGGCGCAGACCCGTGATGCTGTCCTCCCCGAGGACATCGATGACCTCCGAGTTCCAGACCACCTCGATCTTCGGGTTGGAAAGCGCACGGTCCGCCATGATCTTGGATGCGCGGAAGGCGTCCCGTCTGTGGATCATGATGACCTTGGCGGCATACTTCGTCAGGTAGGTCGCCTCCTCCATGGCGGAATCGCCACCGCCGACTACCGCGACCACCTGATTACGGAAGGCGGGGAGCGCCCCGTCGCAGACCGCGCAGGCTGACACCCCGCCACCCGTCTGGGCGAGGCGTTCCTCGTTGTGGAGGCCCAGCCAGTTCGCGCGCGCGCCTGTCGCGACGATGAGCGCCTGCGCCTGGATCTCGTCGCTCCAGTTCGGGCGGATGCGGAAGGGGCGTGACGAAAGATCCACCGACGCCACATTCTCGGTCACGACGCGCGTCCCGAAGTGAACCGCCTGCTCTCGCATGCGGGCCATCAGGTCGATGCCGCTTATGGGTTCGGGGAAGCCGGGGAAATTCTCGATCTCCGTCGTGTACATCAGCTGGCCGCCGGGGATCATCTCCCGGCTCGGCTCGCCCTCGTATACGACGGGATCGAGGTTCGCACGGGCTGCATATATCGCCGCGGTCCAGGCGGCAGGCCCCGAACCGATGATCACAAGATTCTCGATACCCGGATTCGTCATCTGCTCTCTCCACTGCGCTGGTTGCTGGGTGGCCTAAAGTAGGGAATCGAGTGGGCGGCGGCCATCCGCAGGCGGATTCCCCCATCTCCAGACTTTACGCCGCGGGTAGCGGGAAGTTCACAGCTCATTCTTCCAGCGTCGGGAGAGCCCGGTCGTTCGCCTCGCATTGTCGCCCTGTCCCCCTCTTCCCTGAAAAGTTATATTCGACCGCGTCATAGCGGGTGTCGAACACCCGTCGATCCCACGTTTGATGGATGGCTGTAACGGTATGTCGGGGGTATTGGCGGAACAGGCGGGTGCGGCCGGAACGGGGCGCACGACCGGAACGGAGCGGGCCGGGCTCGAAGCGAGTCAGGGCGGCCGCGGGTTCTGGTCGCAGCGGCTGCGCGACTATGTGACGCTCACAAAGCCGCGCATCATCTCCCTGCTCCTCGTGACGACGCTCGCCCCGATGGTGCTCGCGGCCGGGGGCTGGCCCGCAGGCAACCTGGTGCTCTGGACGATGATCGGCGGCTACCTCATGGCCGGCGGTGCCAACACCATCAATATGTTCATCGACCGGGACATCGACAGCCTGATGGGCCGTACGCGTCTGCGGCCGATCCCGAGCGGTCGGATGAGTCCTGCACACGCGCTGACCTTCGGGATCAGTCTCGCGGTTGCATCTTTTGCGCTTTTCGCCTTCCAGGTCAACCTGCTGAGCGCCGTGCTCGCCCTCGCAGGGCTCCTGTACTACGTCTTCATCTACACGCAGTGGCTGAAGCGCACCTCGCCGCAGAACATCGTGATCGGCGGTGCCGCTGGCGCCTTCCCGCCGCTGGTGGGGTGGGCTGCCGCAACGGGCGGGCTGAGCCTCACGGCGTTCTATCTCTTCCTGATCGTCTTCTTCTGGACGCCGCCGCACTTCTGGGCGCTCGCTCTGGTGAAGCAGAAGGATTACGGGAAGGTCGGCGTTCCCATGGCGCCGAACGTGTGGGGTGAGAAGCAGACGCTCCGGCAGATGCTGCTGTACACGGGGATGCTCCTCCCCCTGACGGTGATCCCGGCCGCCCTCGGCGAGCTGGGCTGGATCTACGGCGTCTCGGCGGCGCTGCTCGGCATCTGGCTTCTCGTAGGGGTCGTGCGTGTCGCGCGGGCTGCGAACTTCACAGCGCCGGCGTGGGCGCTCTACCGGAACTCGCTGCTCTACCTCTTCCTGCTTTTCGGGGCGGTAATGGTGGACGGGTTCGTCCCCTCGAGGGCGAGCGCGGATGCCGTCGATGTCCCGGTGCTGCTCGGAGATCCGGATTTCGAGTCGGAGAGTCCGGGCAGTCTGACGCCGACCAACTGAGTGGTCGGGTGCGAACTCGCTGATGGTGAGCACCCGACGCCTCCAGAAGGCCCGCGAGGAGCATCGCAAGGCGCTCGATGGGTACTCCCACAGCGCGCTGGCCGTACCCTTTCCCCTCTGGTCGACACCCCGCCAGGATGGCGGGTGGTCGCCCGCGGAGGTCACGGAGCATCTGATTCTCGGGTGCGATGCGGTCTACCGGGAGCTGGCCGGCGGGCCGGGTATGGCGCCGCGCGTCGGGCCGGTCGGTGCGTCGTTCCTTCGGTGGTTTCTTCTTCCGCACATCCTCTTTCATCGGACGCTCCCGAAGAGCAGCGCGCCTCGCGAGACGCGGCCTGAATCCGTACCGGGGAGCCCGGAAGCCGCAATCGAGCGGCTCCGCAACGCTGCCGGAAGGTTCGAAGAGGCTGCTCTCGATCCTTCCAGGGTCGACGTGAGATCCCTCTCCCATCCCTATTTCGGGCGCGTAACACCTTTCCAGCTTCTGCGGCTCAGCGCGGTCCATATCGAGCACCACCGCCGTCAGCTGGACGCGATTCGGACGCAGACGCCGCAATGAATATCCACGAATTCATTTATGGTCCGGGGGCGGACGGGCGCGTCGCTTTCGGGCCTGCCCCCGACTTCCCGCTCGACATCTGCGCGCGCCGCCGCGAGAGGCTTCTGGATCGTATCGGTGACGGGGTAGCGGTCATTCCGGCGGGGCCCGAACTTCTGAAGTCGCGAGATACGGAGATCCGCTTCCGCCAGAGCAGCGACTTCTTCTATCTGACCGGTTTCCCCGAGCCGCGGGCGGTTGCCGTCGTGCATCGGGAGGGTGGGGCAGGGAGGCTCACCCTCTTCGTCCGGGAGCGCGACCCCGATCGCGAGGTGTGGACCGGGTCGCGGATCGGGGTGGAAGGTGCGCGGGAGGGGTTCGGCGCCGACGCTGCCTACCCGATCGGGGAGCTGCAGACGCGTCTGCCGGAGCTTCTGAAGGGCGCATCGTCCATCCACTATCCTCTCGGAGCCGACGGGCAGCTCGACCGTCTCGTCCATGAGGCGGTGCTCAGCGGCCGGCGCGCGAGGGCCCGTTCGGGGATCGGCCCGACCACCGTCGTCGATCTGGAGGCGAGTGTGGGCCCGATGCGGCTCATCAAGGATGCCGAGGAGGTCCGGAGGTTGAGGATCGCTGCGGATATCGCGGCCATGGGGCACCGAGTGGCGATGAAAGCGTCGCGGCCCGGAGCAGGCGAGTGGGAGATTCAGGCCGCGCTTGAAGCGACCTTCCGGCTGAGCGGCGGAGAGGGGCCCTCCTTCCCCACCATCGTAGGGTCGGGAACCAATGCCACGACGCTCCATTACGTAGGGAACAATCGGACGATCGAGGATGGTGATCTGATCCTCATCGACGCAGGCGCGGAATGGGGGATGTACTGTTCGGACATCACCCGGACCTTTCCGGCGAATGGCCGCTTCAGCGCTGCGCAGGCCGATCTGTACGACATCGTGCTCGCCGCCGAGGAAGCGGGCATCGCCGCAGCGCGGCCCGGTAGCCGTGTGAAGGCGGTGCACGACGCGTGTGTCCAGGTCCTCGTTCAGGGAATGCTCGACCTCGGAATTCTGGAGGGCGCGAGCGCCGAAGAAGCAATTGCCGAGGGCAGCTACCGGCGCTTCTACATGCATCAGAGCTCGCACTGGCTCGGCCTCGACGTTCATGATGCAGGGCCGTACATGGAAGATGGCGAGTCAATTCTTCTCCAGCCGGGGATGGTGCTCACCATCGAGCCGGGCCTGTACATCGCGGCCGGCGCGGAAGGCGTTCACGACGGGCTTCGCGGAATCGGGATCCGCATCGAGGACGACGTGCTGGTCGGGGAAGGAGGCCCGGAACTGCTGACCCGCGGTGTTCCGGTACAGCGTCAGGAGATCGAGGCGCTGATGTCGTAGCTGCCCGGAAGCGCTATCGGATTCCCCTGCACGCTCCGGCGCGGGCGGGGTTGCACTTCCTGAGCGTTGCGATACATTGGACTCTGCGTGTGATGACACGCGGTGGAGAAATTTGTGGACCGCTTGCAACCACCTAAAAAAATGCTAAAGTGTCGGGACAATAGCACCTGACGGTGGCAGGCCCCGCACTTCCATGAGCGGGGCCTTTTTCTTGTTAAGCTGAAAATGTCCACGAACGCCGCACTCCCCGAAGCTCCCTATCTTACAGCCCTTCGCGACCGAGTCCTCGTATTTGACGGGGCGATGGGCACTTCCATTCAGACATACGACCTCACCGCCGAGGATTTCGGGGGCGAGAAGCTGGAAGGGTGCAACGACTATCTCGTCGTGACCCGTCCGGATGTCATCGAAGAGATCCACTCGAGCTTCCTGGAGGCGGGTTGCGACGTTCTTGAGACGGACACCTTCCGTTCGAACCGCATCACGCTGGGCGAATACGGGCTTGCCGATCAGGTTCGCGAGGTCAATATCGCGGCAGTGAAGGTCGCGCGTCGCGCGGCAGACCGTTTCTCCACCCCGGAACGTCCTCGGTTCGTGGCCGGCTCGATCGGCCCTTCGGGCTTTCTTCCCTCCGCCTCCGACCCGACGCTCGGGAATATCACCTTCGACCAGCTCGTACCGGTCTTCGCGGAGCAGGCCGCTGCGCTCGTCGAGGGTGGTGTGGATGTGCTGCTCATCGAGACGTCCCAGGACATCCTCGAGGTGAAGGCCGCGATCTTCGGTTGTCGTGAGGCGATCGCCGGGGCGGGCCGCCCGGTTGCCCTTCAGGTTCAGGTCACCCTCGACGTTTCCGGCCGGATGCTGCTCGGCACGGACATCAATGCGGCGCTGGTGACCCTCGAGGCGCTCAACGTCGACGTCATCGGGCTGAACTGCTCGACAGGTCCCGAGCACATGCGGCAGCCCGTGCAGTTGCTGGGAGAATCGTCGCGTCTCCCGATCTCCATCATTCCGAATGCCGGGATCCCTCACAACGAGGGTGGCCAGGCGGTCTATCCGCTTCTCCCGGAACCCTTCGCCGATCAGATGGAGGAGTTCGTCAGGGAGTTCGGCGTGGCGGTGGTCGGCGGGTGCTGCGGAACAACCCCGGAGCACATCCGGCTGCTGGTGGAGCGGGTCGGCGGCGAGCGGCCGAAGGAGCGGAAGGTCCAGAGCGTCCCGCGCCTTTCTTCCGGCATCAGAGCGTTCGATCTCGTGCAGGAGCCCCGTCCGACGATGATCGGGGAGCGGGTGAACGCCCAGGGCTCACGGAAGATGAAGCGCCATCTCCTGGAGGACGACTACGATGGCGTCGTGGATGTCGCCCGCGAGCAGGTGGAGGGAGGTGCACACGTTCTCGACGTCTGCGTCGCGCTGACAGAGCGCCAGGATGAGGCCGACCAGATGAGGGCAGTGGTCAAGCTGCTGTCTCAGGCGGTCGAGACCCCGCTCTGCATCGACTCGACCGAGGCGGATGTGATCGAGACGGCGCTGAAGACATCGCCCGGCCGGGCAGTCGTCAACTCGATCAACCTCGAGAATGGACGGCAGCGCATCGACGACGTTCTTCCGCACGTGGCGGCGCACGGCGCGGCGGTGATCGCGCTGACGATCGACAAGGACCTCGGCGGGATGGCGAAGACTGCCGAAACGAAGCTCGAGGTCGCCCGCAAGATTCACAAGATCGCCACGGAAGAGTACGGGCTCGCTTCAGAAGCGCTCATCTTCGACGCGCTGACCTTCACGCTCGCGACCGGCGACGAGGAGTTCCGGAATTCCGCGGTCGAAACGATCGAGGGCATCCGGGCGATCAAGCGGGAGCTTCCCGGGGTGCTCACTACGCTCGGCGTATCGAATGTGTCGTTCGGTCTCAAGACGCATTCACGCGGCGTTCTCAACTCCGTCTTCCTCTATCACTGCGTGGAGGCCGGGCTCGACACGGCGATCATCAATCCTGCGCACGTCGTGCCTTACGCGGAGATCTCGCCCGAGGAGCGGCAGCTCGCGGACGACCTGATCTTCGACCGACGCACGCCGGACCACGATCCGCTGGCCGCCTTCATCGCGCGTTATGAAGGGGTGTCTGTCGAGCAGAATGCGGCGGTCGACCCGACGGATGGGATGGATCCGGAGCCGGCGCTCCACTGGAAGATCCTTCATCGGAAGAAGGAGAACATCGAAGCGCTGATCGACCGGGCGGTCGAGCGGAATGGGGCCGTGCCGGTGCTCAATGATGTCCTGCTTCCGGCGATGAAGGAGGTCGGCGACAAGTTCGGTGCGGGTGAGCTCATCCTTCCCTTCGTACTCCAGAGCGCCGAAGTGATGAAGCGTGCGGTTGCCCGGCTGGAAACCTACCTCGAGAAGAGTGAGGGTCAGACGAAGGGGAAGGTCGTGCTTGCGACGGTTTATGGCGATGTCCACGACATCGGCAAGAACCTCGTCAACACGATCCTCACCAATAACGGCTACACCGTGTTCGATCTGGGCAAGCAGGTGCCCGTCAACACGATTATCGAGAAGGCCGAGGAGGTCGGAGCGGACGCTGTGGGGTTGTCGGCGCTTCTCGTCTCTACATCCAAGCAGATGCCTCTCTGCGCGCAGGAGCTCACCCGGCGGGATCTGAAGTTCCCGCTGCTGGTGGGAGGCGCGGCGATCAACCCGAGCTTCGTTCGCTCGGCGGCGATGATCGATGCGGAGAGGGAAGAGGTGTACGGGCCGGGGATGTTCTACTGCAAGGACGCCTTCGAAGGCCTCGCTGTAATGGATAAGATCGTTTCGCCGCAGCGTGACGACTTCGTCAGCGCGCATAATGTCGAGATGATCGAACGGTCGCGCCGTTATGCGGAGGCGAAGGCGAAGGCCGAGGCGCTCCGGCCCGGCTCGCGCCTCGATGCGAACATCCCCGACGCGGATATCCCCACGCCGCCCTTCTGGGGAGTGAAGATTCTCGATCTTCCAGTAGACGAGGTGGTCGAATGCATCGACCTGAACACGCTCTACCGGATGCAGTGGGGCGCGAAGAATCTGAAGGGCGAGGAGTGGGATCGCGTGCGGACGACCGAGTTCGAACCTCGGCTCAAGCGGTACACGATGGAGGCGCGGACCCAGGGATGGCTCCGGCCGCGGGCAGTATATGGCTACTTTCCGGCGGGGCGGGACGGAGACGATGTGGTCGTCTTCGATCCGGCCGACCGGACACGTGAGATCGAACGCTTCGCCTTCCCCCGACAGGAAGATCGCGAGTTCCTGAGCCTCGCGGATTACTTCCGCCCGCTCGAGGATGGTCGTCCGCTCGACGTCGTGTCGATCCAGGTTGTGACGAGCGGTGACCGGGCCGAGGAGTTCATTGCGAAGCGCAACAAGAGCGGCGACTACAGCGAGGGGTACTTCCTGCACGGCTTCAGTGTGCAGACCGCCGAAGGGGCGGCCGAATGGGTGAACCGACGGGTGCAGAGCGAGCTTCAGATCGAGGCGCCCCGGGGCTTGCGCTACTCGTGGGGCTACCCTGCCTGCCCGGACCTCGAACATCATGAAATCGTCTTCCGGCTTCTGAACGTCGAGGAGGCGATCGGGGTGAAGCTCACAAGCGCCTGGCAGCTCGACCCCGAGCAATCGACGGCGGCGATCATCGTCCATCACCCGGCGGCGAAGTACTTCTCGGTCGGCTGAGGCGGACGGGGGAGGGGGTTGGAGCGCGTCATCCAGTGTACCGTGCGGAGGTAAGCGGGTGACACGATGGTCGGCGGCGATGGTGGTCGGCCCGCACCCGCGGGAGTGGAAGACTGAAGAGTGAGGCTGAAATCCTATGGACTTCCGGCAGTTGATCGAAGATGGGCGGCCGCATGTATTCGACGGCGCGATGGGCACGATGCTCTACTCGCGCGGCGTCTACATCAACCGGTGCTATGACGAGCTGAATCTCCGCGACCCCGACATGGTCCGGGAGCTTCATCGCGACTATGTGCGGGCCGGCGCGGAAGTTCTGGAAACGAATACCTATGGTGCGAACCGCATCAAACTCGGCCGCTACGGGCTGGAGAACGAGCTTCACGACATCAACGCGCGGGCTGCTCAGATCGCGCGCTCGGCGGCTGGTTCGGGCGTCTGTGTCGCGGGTGCGGTCGGACCGCTCGGTTTGCGGATCGAGCCTTACGGTCCCACCTCCCTCGACGAGGCGTTCGAGCTCTTCCGAGAGCAGATCGAAGCGCTTCTCGATGGCGGGGTCGACCTGATCGTTCTCGAAACGTTCAGCGATCCCAGCGAGATCCGGCAGGCGGTGAAGGCCGCCCGGACACTCACCGACCTGCCTGTGGTTGCACAGATGGTGATCCGGGAGGATGGCCGGACGCCCCTGGGTACGGAAGCCGGTATCTTTGCAGAGATGCTCGATGAACTGGGGGTCGACGTCATCGGGATGAACTGCAGCGTCGGTCCGCACGCGATGGTCGAAGCGGTGCCGCTGCTTACCGCCGTAACCGACCGTCCGATCTCGACCCAGCCGAACGCCGGGCTCCCGCGCGAGGTAGACGGTCGCACGATGTACATGGCGTCCCCGGAGTACATGGCGAAGTACGCGGCGCGCATGATCCGACGAGGGGTGCGCTTCGTGGGCGGCTGCTGCGGAACGACGCCGGAGCACGTCAGGGAGATGGTCGGCGCTGTGCGGGCGCTCGTGCCGGGAACCGTCACCGTTCCTTCCTCCCATGTCGAACATTCGGATCTGGCGGTAACACCGGTGCCGCTGGCGGAGCGGTCCGACTGGGGGCGCAAGCTGGCGGAGGGCAAATTCGTTACGACGGTGGAGATCGTTCCGCCGCGCGGTGTCGAGCCGGAGAAGATGCTCGAAGGGGTGCACCTCCTGAAGGAAGCCGGGATCGACGGGGTCAATGTTCCCGATGGTCCGCGCGCCCAGAGCCGGATGGGGGTCCTGGCTACGTCGCTGCTGATCCAGCAGCAGGCGGGGATCGAGCCGATCATCCACTACTGCTGCCGGGATCGGAATCTTCTCGGCATGCTGTCGGATCTGCTCGGCGCACAGGCGCTGGGGCTCCGAAATCTGCTGCTGATTACGGGCGACCCCCCGAAGATGGGGCCCTACCCCGACGCGACGGCGGTTTTCGACATCGATGCGATCGGGCTCACCAACCTTGTCGCGCAGCTCAACCGGGGCCTCGATCCGGGCGGAAGCTCGATCGGGAAGCCGACGAGCTTTGTCGTTGGGGTCGGAGTGAACCCGGGAGCGGCGGACTTCGAGCACGAACTGCGGCGCTTCTACTGGAAGGTCGAGGCCGGGGCGGAGTACGCGATCACGCAACCGGTTTTTGATGTCGAGCAGCTCTTCCGCTTCATCGAGCGGATCGAGAAGGAGGGTATCCGCATCCCGATCATCGCGGGGATCTGGCCGCTGGTGAGTGCCCGAAACGCGGAGTTCCTCGCGAATGAGGTGCCGGGTGTCGTCGTGCCGGATTCGGTCGTGGAGCGGATGCGGGTCGCGAGTGCCCACGGCAAGGAGGCAGGCATCGAGGAGGGGATCCTCATCGCACAGGAGATGTTGTCGAGGGCGCGCCCGAACATCCAGGGTGTGCAGGTGAGCGCACCCTTCGGCCGCGTTCCGCTCGCTCTGCGGGTCTTCGATGCGCTCGGCGAAACGGCAGCGATTGCGGCCGCCCCCGATTCACAAATCACATCGTGACATCCGGTAGCTGAAAACCGCAGGAGCTGTCGAAAGAAAACGGGAATCGGGCATCGAGCCGGATTCCCGTTTTTTCCCCTGCGTGTCAGATGCATCGGCAGGTTTCGACTTCGACCAGCAATCGCTTGATGATGATCGTGCTCAGCAGGGATTCCCGCCCGAGCGGAAGTCGGAGCTCGCCCCGCTCCCCGCTGGCACCGCTTCTCCCGCCGCTCGGCCGCAGATGACGCCGTCGGCCGGAAGCACGTCAGTCGACATGACCGACCCCCTTGAGTGATGATGTCCATGCGACCGAGCGTGGCCGGGCGTCCTGCCTCACCTGCCGGCGGCATCCGAACGGATGGTCATCCTTGATCCTGATCATTGTCCGCACCAGGAACGGCCACCGACGAACGGGCTGCTTCGAGGCCAGCCATCATCCCGATCATCCCGCCGTAATCCGCCCGAAATACTCGGCAATGTCGAATGCGGAGGGGTTCACTTCATACAGCCGTCCCCGGCTGAAATACCCCGTCGTCGGGTAGTAGGGCGGGGGATTGGAAGCCGCGCACTGGTCGTACGAGTAGCGCTTCAGATACCCCGTTATCCCGCTGCTCCCGCTCGACTGCCCGACAGGCCCCCGCCGATCCTGGATGATCCCGCCAGTCACGAACAGACACCCCCGCCCGACCGAAACACCTGCGCACGGCTCGGTGGAAGTCGCGCCGCTATCGTAGTTCGCCACCGTGAAGCTCCCCAGCGTGAGCAACACCCCATGGATGATCTCATCGCGAGTCGTATCGAAGGTCCGATAGTCGACACTGCTCCCGGTGGCCGCGTCCATCGGCGAATTGATCGTGTTGTCGGAAACCACGATATCGCCGCCGGCGAAAAGCCCCAGAATGTCGTCGCACGCCTCCGATGCAGGGTCGGTGGCGTACTGGACATCGTCCGCGATGACGATGTCCCCCGTGCTCGCAAGCGTTACCCGTCCACGCAGCACGCCGCTGATCGCGACGTGGCCCGTCACATGGATCACACCCTTGAAGTTCGGATTGAAGTCGCGGCCCAGCGGAATCAGGTACTCGCGGTCGGCGCGCGCCGCGATCGCAGGTGGCATTGGCGCCGCCCACACTCCCCCCCACTTCTGCCAGGAACCACGCCCGTCATTCGCGATGAAGGTGCTCCCGGGCGGCCCGACGAGCGACACCTTCGGCCACGCCGTGTTCAGCGAATCAGAGCCGCCGAGATAGCAGCGAGCCCGCTGATGAATGGTGCTGCTCCTGAGGACCGCTTCGGCCGTTACCTTCTCCAGCGGCTTGTTCTCGGAGTCACGGACACTGCTGTCTTCGTGCTGAGCAGCCGTGTAGAAGTACTGATCGTCGGTGCCCGGACGGGCGACGACATGACGATGACCACAGTTGGGTGAGGCTGTGACCGGGCTCGTCCGTGACGCGACCACCCACCGCGCCCCAGAGGACGTCGAGGGCGCGCGATAATATTTGAGGAATCCCTCGTTCTCGCCGGTCGTCGAGCCGTCACCGTCGATGTCGATCGCCACGAACTCGATCCGGGAAGTCGCCTCCCCCAGCGCCCCGACCGTCGAACTCGTGAAGGCCGTCTGTCCCGACTGCGCATGTACGAGAAGCTTCGAAAGCTGCGCCACACTCGGAAGGTTGATCCGCCCGACGCCCTCCTGCCGTCCCTGCCGGAACTGACCGCGGTTCGCGTTCTCCACATAGCGGTGCGTCGTAACGGTACCATGGAAGATGGGACCATTGGCCGCATTCATGATCCGAATTAGATCGTTCGAGTGCACCGGCCCGAAGAGCTGATCGCCAGGCGCGAAATAGATCGCCGTATTGGAGACGGTCGTCTCGTGATCGGTGAAGTAGGCGAATTTCGCGAAGCTCTCCTGCACCATCTCCC
>CAYRLB010000057.1:0-16629 GCA_964424945.1 uncultured Gemmatimonas sp. | reverse complement strand
CCGGAGGAAAAGCCCAGCAGGAGGATCGCCGCCATCTTCCGCTGGGTGAAGACCCGGACGATCGCACTGGACGTTGATTCCATTCTCACTCCTGTCGGTAGGCTTTCACGCCTGCTGTTCCGGTCGAAAGGGCCGCCTCGAAAACCGTCACCTGCCGCGCGCCGTGGAGTGCGGTAGCCGAGGGCGACTCCCGGCTCCGCTCAGGGGCCGACCGCGGGCGCTGTCGAACGCAAGTTCGGAACCATGCACAACCGCCGAATTCCCGCTTCACAACTCACCTTTTCGATGAGCTTCACCTGCCGACGGGACCGGACCCCCTCGATCGGGCATGGTGTCACGCCGGCGGGTGGACCAGCCATCGTGCAGCGGCTCGCTGCATCACCTCGTCGCCACCCCATGCGCACACAATCCGGGGAAAATCGAGCCGCTCCGCCAGCCGCGGATGGCCAAAAAGGACGAGCATGGCTTCCGGCGACTGCGCACGGATCTCCGCGAGGCGTTCGAGGAGCGCATCGGACAGACCCGCCCGCCCCTTCCAGGCTCGCGGATCGGAGTAGATCGCGACAATGGGCGGCGCGTGCGGATTGGGAGACAAGCTCCGTCCCGTTCGGAGCGACGCCGCGAAAACCTCTCTCGATGGCGTCGGATAGGGGCCGCCGAGATCATCGTCCAACTGGAAGAGCTCCGCCGATGGATCGACGGGGCGCGGGTCCTCCCCGCAGAGGAGTGTAATCGACCGGAACGCGAGACAATCCGCCCACTCCTGACGTTCGGACGATGGCCACGGCAGAGGGATGCGCGCCGTGGACGCTGAATCCGCCGCCTTCGAGCCCGGGGATCCACTCGCGGAGAGAACCCGCTCGATCCTCGCGATCGAGGCTGCCACCCTCCCCGGACTCACCCGCCCGGTCGCCATCGCTCCCTCCAGGGCCGCAAGGACAGCGGCGGGGTCTTCCGGATAGAGCAGCACATCGCAGCCGGCGAGAAGCGCACGAATTGCAGCTTCACCCTCGCCGATCGACCCGGAGAGACCCGCCATCCCGATCGCATCGCTGGCGACGATCCCGTTGAACTGCATCGTCGATCGAAGCAGCCCCTCGATGACCGGCGGCGAAAGCGTGGCGACCTCGCCGCTCCTGTCGAGCGCGGGATAGGCGACGTGGGCGGTCATCACGGAGCCCGCACCTGCTTCGAACGCCGCAGCGAAGGGGAGGATATCGTTCTCTCGAAGCTCCTTCTCGGTGGCGAAGACGACAGGGCGCTCCAGATGAGAATCGCCCTTCGTGCGGCCATGCCCGGGAAAGTGTTTGACGCACGCGATCACACCCGACTCTCCGCAGCCGGCAACCCAGGCAGCGGCATGACGGGCGACCCGCTCGGGATCGGCACCGAACGACCTGGTCGAGATGATAGGGTTCGCGGCTTCCATATCGAGGTCGGCGACGGGGGCGAGAACCCAGTTGATGCCCAACGCCCGCGCCTCCTCCGCGGTCGCACGCCCGCACGCACGGGTCGCCTCGGGATTGTCGAGTGCGCCGAGCGCGGCCGGCGGAGGGAGGACAGTCGCACCGGGGAACTGCTGCCCGGCGCCCCGTTCCAGATCGCTCCCGATCAGAATCGGATAGCGCGCGACCTCCCGGATCATCGAGGTCAGATCCAGCACCGACTCGCGCCTTCCCCCGAAAAGAATGAAGCCACCGACCCCGCGCTCCAGTGCGTCGCGAACAGCCGGCAAGGCATGCCCGAAGTCGCCGACTGCGCTCGCGCGCACCGCCTGTACGAGCAGTCGAGCGGGATCGGACCCGGCGCTGCTCCGAAAGGGAACTTTCAGAATGGAAGGATCTGGTAACCGCCGTTAGGTCGGCGTCGGGAAGGTGGCGGCCGGGGCTCGTCCGATCCGGGGCGGCCGGACAAACCGGACCGGGCACTAAGGATTTCTTGCCGAACCCCAGACAGTGGTGGGAAGAGGAAAGGTTTCGATCCCCGCGCCGCTGAGGGCGAAGCCATCGCCGGCTTCGGCGACCACCATCCATTCGACCGGGGATTCACCGCCATTGACATCGGAGCGGCTCACCGCCCGCAAGCTACCGATCTGATGGGCGTCCCCGCCGCTGAACGTCGCCAGGAAGACGTCATAGAGGATCGCCATCCCCTCGGCCGTCGAGTGCTGCCCATCCGGCCGCTGACGCAGGAAGACAAACTGGTTGCTGAAGGGGATCGGCCGCGGCGCGGAGCCCTGGCCGATCCGCCGGATCGCACCGGTGGCAACGTTCACCACCGCGATCTCGCCGTCGATCTCTGCAACCACGGCGGCGCGGTCGGTCGAGAAGAATGCCGGAACCACATTCGCTACGACTTCGACCATCGAGCCGAGCGGAATGTCGGAGTTGGGGAGTTCGATGCGAAGATCCCCGTAGGCTACGGGAATGTCTGCTTCCCGACGGACCGGACGGAAGACGATCTGCGGCTCGGACTCACCGCTCGCCGTCCGGAGCGCGCCGCGGGGGTCCGGAACAAGGGGCGCCCCCCGCGACTCGGCGAGGGTGACGAGCTGAAGCGCGACCTGGCGGACCTCCGGATCGTCTTCGCGATTGAGGACACGGCGGATCGTACCGACCTCGGAGATATCGAGGCTCTGGAGTGCCGTCAGCCGCACCGTGCGGGACCGGTCCTCCGCTGCGAGACGAATCAGCTCGAGCGCCTGCTCCGATACAGGCGCCAACCGATCGAGGGCGAGCACCGAAGCCGACCGGAGACGTTCATTCGACTGATCCTGAAGAGCGGACCGGAGCGCGGGAAGGGCTTCGGGAGACTGACGTTCGGCGAGGAGCAGGAGCGCTTCCGAACGCGATTCGAGCGGAGCGCGGCGGCTTCCTGCAACCGCCACCAGGATCGAATCCACCTCGGACCCCATCCTCAGAATACGATCCCGCTCCTGCTGGTAATTTTCGGAACGCCAGTCGGCAGCGAGGATCGACCGGACCTCGGAGGAAAGCCGGGCGCCGCCCCCCGAATCGGCACGGCCGGTCGAAGCACAGCCACCCACGACCGTGGCCGCGACGAGAATCGGAATGTCTCGCTGCAGAAGCCGGCGTGCCCGTTGAAAGATGCTCTTCATCGCTACACCTCCGGTACCTTCCCCCTGCAACCGGGCGTGAAGGATCCCAGGATCCGTGGCCCGGCAGCCCCCGTCGCGCTGGGGACGTTCGACGGAATCCGGTGGACGTGCGCCCACGCCAGCACCGCGAAGGCCAGTGCCTCCTTCTCCGACGGTCCTATACCCAGATTCCTACAATCCAGTACCGGGAGCGGTTCCAGAAGCGATGCAAGACGCGCCATCAGAGTAGCATTGAAAGCGCCCCCGCCTGTCACCACGACCTCATCGACGCCCTGCGGGATGAGCCAGCGCTCATACGAGGAGGCGATCGATCTCGCTGTGAGCTCCGTCAGCGTCGCCACCAGATCGAGCCACTCACGATCGCCCTCCGGGCGGACAACTTCCACAAGGCGCTCCACCATCGGCCGACCGAATGCTTCACGTCCCGTCGAGCGGGGCGGCGCCAGGGCGAAGAAGGGATGCGCGAGAAGTTGCGAGAGAAGCTCTTCATCCACCCTTCCCTGCGCAGCGAGCGCCCCGTCGCGGTCGTATTCGAGCCGGCCGTTCGTCGCAAGCGATACGATCGCATCGATAAGCGCGTTGCCCGGGCCGGTATCGAAGGCGATAAGCGGCTCGGTGCTTCCCCGTCGCGGCACTCTCGTGACATTCCCGATGCCGCCGATGTTCTGAAGAGCCCGAACGCGATCCGGTTCCGCAAAGAGCACCTGGTCGACCCAGGGTACGAGCGGCGCGCCCTGCCCACCCGCGGCGACATCCCGGCTCCGGAAGTCCGAAACGACATCGATACCAGTGCGCTCCGCGATCGTCGCCGGGCAGCCGATCTGCAGCGTCGCTCCCCGTTCCCCCTCGGATGGGGGCACATGCCAGATCGTCTGGCCGTGGGATCCGACGAGCTGCACATCCTCCATGCGAACGCCGGCGGCGAGGCAGACCCCTTCGACCGCTTCGGAGAGCCACTCCCCCATCTTCGCGTGAAGAACGCAGATCGATGCGGCGCTGCCGCCGAGGATCGCAGCGTGTATCTCCTCTCTGCGCTCGGGCGGGTATGGCTGCGTCCGTGACTGAACGAGACGCCATTCGAGGTCCTCGAGGCTTCCGCCCCGGATATCGACCAGTGCCGCATCGATCCCGTCGAGGGAGGTTCCCGTCATCAACCCGACGATCAGCACGGCTCGACCTGCGATGTGCGAACCTGCCTCAGCCTGCCGAGAATCTCCACGTCCCCTCTGACGACAAGCGATAGAAGCTGGAACACCGTCACCCCTGCCGCCGGACCTGACGGGATCCTCCACTTCCAGACCTCGATACCCCGGCGCTGCAGCATCGCGAAGTTGCGGCTGCGGAGACGCACGAAATGATCCACCAGAGCGCTTCCAGACGCCTCGGCCGAGGATGTATAACCCGTTTCATCAACGGCAGATAGGGGGGGCACTCCTGCTTCCGCATGGGCAGCCCTACCGCCCTGCGATCCGCCCGTACCGGACCCTTCCTGCGGATCCTGCCCCACCCCGGCGACCTCCTCCAGGAGCCTCTGGGCGACCGCTTCACGATCCGCTAGCTCCAGGAGGATCGGCTGAGCCTTCTCCGGGATTGCGTTCTCCATCTCCACGCGCAGCGCCCGCGACATCACTTCCAGGCGCAGCAGCAGATCCTCCCACTCGAACTCCGATTCGGGGAGCTCCGGATGGTTCCGCAGTTCTTCGATATTCATATCCTCAATCATCGCCGTCATCTGTCTCCAGGAGCGCACTCAGTCGGCCGCCCGCCTCCTGCAGCCGCAGGACGGCTTCATCGGGGCTGGCCCCGGTCCAGTACATCGCGATGGCCGTCTTGACGCTACCGCCCGCCATCTCGAGCAGGCGCCGCGCCGATTCGCGTTCGAGTTCGAGCATCTCCATAAGGATGCGCTCGCTTCGGTCCTGCAGCTTCAGGTTCGTCGCGCGCAGGTCCACCATGAGATTCCCGAACACCTTCCCGATCCGGATCATGGCGCCGGTACTTATCGTGTTCAGCACCAGCTTCGTCGCCGTTCCCGCCTTCATCCGGGTAGACCCGGTGACGACTTCCGGCCCTACGAGAGGGGCGATCACGACGTCGTAGCTTTGGAGGTGTTCCGCCTCCGGGGGTGTGCAGAGGAGGAAGCCCGTTTTCGCGCCCCGTTCCCGAGCCCGGCGCAGCGCGCCATGCACATAGGGCGTGCTGCCCGAGGCGGCGATACCGAGCACGAAATCCCGCTCTCCGATCAGTAGCCGGTCCATCTCGCCTGCACCACGCTCCGGCCGGTCCTCGGCACCTTCCTGCGCGCGGGTGAGCGCCGCCTCTCCACCGGCGATGACACCCTGCACCATCCGCGGATCGGTGCCGAACGTGGGAGGCATTTCCGCTGCATCGAGCACCCCGAGCCGCCCGGATGTCCCCGCCCCGACGTAGACGAGACGACCCCCTGAACGGAGGGCCTCCTCGGCAAACTCGAGGGCGGTCGCGATGGCAACCCGCTGTTCATGCACGGCGGGTGCGATTCGGGCATCCTCCGAATTGATCAGGTCGACGATCTCCAGCGGGCTGAGCCGGTCGATTTCCGCACTCAGGGGGTTTCGCTGCTCGGTCAGCCGGGGGTCGATCGGCGATTCGGAATGCATTCTATCCGTTGCTGGCGACCGGAGTTTCCGGGTACGTTGGTGTACTGGAGCCGGGGTCGAGCGCCGGGTGAGGGCGCGGGGCAAGCTAATCTACCCCGACAATGCCGAACAGGCAGCCGACGGCGGTCATCCCTTCGTGCATCTTCCTGAGGAGCTTTCGAGATGATCGACAGAAGCGCCCGGAGGGGCCTCCTGATCGCCTGGATCGTCGTCATCGCAGGGGGCTGCGCCGGCCTCGCCGGCGAAAAGCTGCCCGGCGCGGTGAGGGCGGGCGGTTTCGACGCGCCGGCGGGTTGGGCCTTTCCTTCGGGGTCGGTGGAGGAGGCGACATCGACCGGGGGTATGGTCGCCTCGACTGACCCTGTCGCCACATCGGTCGGGCTGGAGATTCTGCGCGCCGGCGGAAACGCCATTGATGCGGCGATCGCCACCCACTTCGCCCTGGCGGTCGTCAATCCCGAGGCGGGGAACATCGGCGGCGGGGGGTTCATGGTCGTGCGCACCGCCGGCGGGGAGAGTGCCGCCCTCGACTTCCGCGAGAAGGCTCCACTCGCTGCGACCCGCGACATGTTCCTCGATGCGGATGGCGAGCTGACGGACCGCTCCGTGGTCGGCCATCTTGCGGCGGGCGTTCCGGGATCGGTCGCGGGAATGTGGGCCGCGCACCAGCGGTATGGCTCGATGCCATGGCCGGCGCTCGTGGAGCCCGCGATCCGTCTTGCCGACGGACTGGTCGTTCACCCACGGCTCGCCCGCTCACTCTCCGCGTACGCCCCGCGACTCACGCGATATCCGGCAACCGCAGCGGCCTTTCTTCCGGGCGGAAGCCCGCCGTCGGTCGGCGAAAGCTTCTCCCAGCCCGACCTCGCCGCGACGTTGAGGCGGATCGCCGGGGAGGGCCTCGATGGCTTCTACGGGGGCCGCACTGCGGAACTCATCGAGGCGGAGATGCAGCGCGGCGGCGGGCTGATCTCGCGCGAGGACCTTGCCGCGTATCAGGCGGTCTGGCGTGCGCCGATCGAGTTCGGTTACAGGGGCTACACGATCCTCACCGTCCCCCCCCCATCCTCCGGGGGAGCGACCATCGGCGAGCTTCTCAATATTCTCGAGGGGTACGATCTGCAGGAGGCAGGCTTCCACTCGGCGCGGCACATCCACCTCTGGGCCGAAGCGGTGAAGCGCGCTTTCGCCGATCGCAATGCGTATCTCGCCGATCCGGACTTCGTGCCCCAGCCGGTCGCGCGGATGATCTCGGAGGAGTATGCGGCGGAGCGGCGTGCATCGATCGGCGCGCGCGCGACGCCCTCGGTAGAGGTCACGCCGGGCCTGGGCCACGCGGAAGGCGTCGCCCTGGGCCGTGAGGGCGACCAGACGACGCACTTCTCGGTCATCGACAGGGATGGCAACGCGGTCGCCGTCACCACCACGATCAACTCCCTCTTCGGGAATCTGGTAACGGTCGAGGGCGCGGGTTTCCTGCTGAACAATGAGATGGACGACTTCGCGGCGAAGCCCGGGACCCCGAACCAGTTCGGGCTCGTGCAGGGCGAGGCGAACGCCATCGAGCCGGGGAAGCGGATGCTTTCGGCGATGACGCCCACCATCCTGCTGGATGGGGATGGCGGGGTGCGCATGGTGACCGGATCGCCTGGCGGACCGACGATCATCACGACGGTCGCGCAGATTATCTCCAATATCGTCGATTTCGGGATGAGCGCGGCCGACGCCACCGCGGCGCCCCGCCTCCATCATCAGCATCTCCCCGACGTTCTGCAGTTCGAGGCGTCAGGGATGAGGTCGCCGGTTGTCGATGAACTGCGGGCACTGGGGCACGACGTCAGGGAGCGCGGGGGACACAGCGGAGACACCCAGACGATCGAAGTGGTCGACGGGGTGCGGCGCGGGGCGGCGGACCCGCGGAACGGGGGCTCGGCGAGCGGCGAATAGGCCATCGGCATTTCTATTCTCGGCGCTCGCGACCTGTGCGATGTGAGCGTCGACACTCAACGCCTGAAGTCAGGCACCCACTCCCGCCGGCCTGGCCGGGCGCTTGTCCAGACGCGTCGCGACCATCGCTCCGACAATGAGCTGAAGCTGGTGGTAGAGCATGAGCGGCAGCACGATGAGCCCCACCGGCTGGTCGGCGAAGAGGACGGTCGCCATGGGGAGTCCGGTGGCGAGCGACTTCGTCGACCCGCAGAAGAGGATCGCCACGCTGTCCTCCCGGGAGAAGCCGGTTCGCCGCGAGATCGTCCACGTCAGGGCGAGCACGATCCCGAGGAGGATGAGGCAGATCAGGGCGAGCACAAAGAGCCGGCCGAGGGAGAGGCTGGACCAGATGCCCTCGTTCATCCCCCTGCTGAAGGCGACATAGACAACGAGGAGGATCGCGCCACGGTCCACGACCTTGAGCAGCGTGCCGTGCTCGTTGATCCAGCCGCCGATCCACCTTCGCAGCACCTGACCGGCGGTAAAGGGCAGGAGGAGCATTGCGAAGATCTCCATGACCGCGCCGCCGTTGAGACCGCCCCCCTGCGTGCGGATCAGCAGCCAGACGAGCAGCGGCGTGATGAAGACGCCGAGCAGGCTCGAGGCACTCGCTGCGACGACCGCCGCGGGGATGTTGCCACGGGCAATGGAGACGAGGGCGATGGCCGACTGTACCGTCGACGGCAGCACACAGAGGTAGAGGAGACCGAGGTAGAGCGGCTCGCCGAGCAGCGCCGGGACGAAGGCGCTGAACGCCAGGCCGAGCACCGGGAAAACCACGAAGGTCGTCACGAGGATGAAGACCTGTAGGCGCCAGTTCCGGACGCCGTGGAGGATCTCGGTGCCTGACAGCCGCGCCCCGTAGAGGAAGAAGAGCAGCCCGATCGCGATCTTCGCCGCCGAGTTGAAGGCGGTGAGCGCCGCGCCATCGGCCGGCAGCAGCGCCGCGATCGCCACCGTTGTGAGGATCGTCAGGAGGAAGGGGTCGACGCGGCTCGCCGCCAGAATCCGGGAAATCATGCTGTCGAAGGTAGTCGCCGCACGACGGCGGCGAAACGCGATGAGTGCGCCCGATAGTCAGCACACTTCGTGATGACCTTTGTGGGTGCTCTACGTGGAACCTGCCGTTTATTCTCTGGAAGATGGATGGACAGTCCGTTGAAGCTGTTCGCCATCAAGAACCGCCCCCGGTTTATCGAGCGGAAAAAAGGCCGCCTCCCGTGAGGGAAGGCGGCCTTCGACTGCCTGACGGCGAAGCGTGACTCCCCGGCCGGCGCGGCCCGGGACGTCGACGATCTCCTGTCAGCTCTCCTCGCGCTCCACCGTAATCGAACGGTCGAGCCGTACCGTCACATTCGACCCTGCGTCGACCACGGCGTCCACCTCCGCCGTCCCGATGGCGACCGCCGTACCGGCTGCGGCGCCGACCGCAGCACCCGCGATGGTCGCCTTCGTATCGCGGCCGAGCACCCGGCCGATGATGGCACCGACGGCCGCTCCACCCCCCACCTTGGCAGCCTGTTCGGCGCGGCTGTCACGCGTCACCAGGCGGACCGGGGTGTTCGACGCGGATCCTGCGATCGAATACGTCCGTCCCTCCGAGTGGATCGAGGTGAAGGCGATCGACAGATACGCCTCCTGCCCCGAACGGCTCGATTCGCGCGAAGAGGTAACCGTCCCCCGCACCGTCGCCCCGGCAGGGATGAGCACCGACCCGTTCGGCGCCAGAATCGACTCCGTCAGGGTCGCATTGAAGCTCGAACCCTCGGGGTTGTTCCGGGTCGTGAGCTGCTCGTTCAGCCGCACGCCGAAGGTCGTACCCGCGGCGACGGGGTAGCTGACCACCCGCGGACGGGCCGGCGCCGGGGTCGGTGCAGGAGCCGGGGCCGGCGTGCTCGGGCGCGGAGGCGCTGGCTGGGCCGGGGGCGCCGGAGCAGGCGTGGGGCGCGGCGCGGGAGCCGGTGCAGAGAGCGGCGGAGCGGTCGGCTCCTCCTCTACCTCCAGCGGAAGATCGGTCAGCGGCAGGGTCATGGAGGAATCGGGCTGCAGCGCGAGCTCCAACTCGCGTTCCAGCGACTCCCTTTCAAGCGCGGCCCGATCCGAGGTGTCCTGATCGCTGCCGCAACCGACCAGAAAAGTGGACATCGAGAGCATCATGAGAAGCCCTGCCGTCCGATTGAAAATCTTCATTTGAGCCTCAGAAAGAGCGCGTGGTGGCTTGAATTCCGGGTTCCGCACGGCATACCTTAACCGGTTCCGGAGCCGTTCTTCGACGCTGCCAGAGGGGCAATCGAGATGCCATAGATGAAAGAACTACTGACTCTCGCCCCGTATCTTCGCAAGTATACCGGAAAGATCCTCCTCGGTCTCCTTCTGGTGGTGCTCGCGAATGTCTTCTCGCTGGCCACCCCCTATCTGATCCGGGAGGCGATCGACGACCTGTCCCTTCCCGGAGCCGATCGGGCCATCGTCCTCCGTTACGCCGCGCTGATTCTGGGCGCCGCCCTTCTCGGCGGAGGCGCCCGCTACCTGATGCGGGAGCTGCTGAATGGTGTAAGCCGCTGGGTCGAGTTCGATCTCCGGAACCGCTTCTTCGATCACCTCCTGCATCTCGACGCGTCCTTCTACGGGCGGACCCGCACGGGCGAGATCATGAGCCGCGCGACGAACGACATCGCAGCCGTGCGGATGGTCGCGGGGCCCGCCTACATGTACCTCGTGAACACCGTCACGATCACGATCCTGACGCTCGTGCTGATGATCTGGATCGACCCGTGGCTCACGTTCATCGCGATGATCCCGATGGTCGCCCTTCCTCCGACCACGATCTGGTTCAGTCGCATCATCCACGATCGCTTCCAGTCGATTCAGGAGCGCTTCGGCGAAATGTCCACGATGGTGCACGAGAACCTCGCCGGCGTGCGGATCGTGAAGGCGTACGGCCAGGAGGAGCGGCAGATCGCCCGCTTCGAGGAGCATTCCGCCGACTATCTCGCGCGGAACGTCGGTCTCGCGAGGGCATCGGGGATGTTCCACCCCCTGCTCAGTCTCTTCAGCGGCCTTGGTCTCACTGCGGCAATCCTGGTCGGCGGACGCGAAGCGATGACGGGGGGAATCACCCTCGGAGATTTTGTCGCATTCACGCTCTATCTGGGGATGCTGGCCTGGCCGATGATCGCGCTCGGCTGGGTCGTGAGCCTCTTCCAGCGTGGCGCCGCTTCGATGCAGCGCATCAACGAGATTCTTCGGACGGAGCCGACCATCCGCGAGAGCGAGAACATCGTCACTCTTCCTTCGATCCGTGGAGAGATCGAGTTCAGGAATGTCTCCTTCCGATATCCTGATTCGGAGCGGCTCGTTCTGGAGAATATCTCCTTCCGGGTACCTGCCGGCGAATCGCTCGCACTCGTCGGGCCGACCGGTTCGGGGAAGTCGACCCTCGTGCACCTCATGGTCCGTCTTCATGACCCGACGGAGGGGACGATTCTTCTGGATGGCGTCCCGATCCAGGAGATGGGACTCGAACAGCTCCGTTCAGCGATCGGGATCGTTCCGCAGGAGGCTTTCCTCTTCTCGCAGACAATCAGGGAGAACCTGTCGGTCGGGATCGAGGAGGGGATGGACCGCGGGCGCACGGAGAAGCGGATCGCGGGGGCGGTGGATGTGGCGCAGCTCGCGCTCACCATCAGCGACCTCCCGGAAGGGCTCGATACCCGACTTGGTGAACGGGGCGTCAACCTCTCGGGCGGGCAGAAGCAACGGGCGACGCTGGCGAGGGCGATCGCCCGGGACCCCGAGATTCTGATCCTCGACGACTCCCTCTCCGCGGTCGACACGCATACCGAGCGGGAGATCCTTCATGGTTTGAAACGGGTGATGGAGGGGCGTACGAGTGTACTGGTCAGCCACCGCGTCAGCGCCGTGATGGACGCCTCCCGGATCGTCGTGCTGGACGAGGGGAGAATCGTCGAAGGAGGAACCCATGAGGAGCTGCTGAAGAGCGGGGGCGCATACGCGAAGCTGTTGCGGCGTCAGATCCTCGAAGAGGAGGTGGGGGAAGAGGACAAGCTTGCCGGGGCCACTGCAGAAATCTAGATTGAGCCTTCCATCCAAGCACAGACCGACGCGAAATGATCGATCTTCACCTCAGGCTCAACGGCGGCACCGACGATATAAGGCGCCTTCGTGAGGTCCTCGAGGCGGAAGGGCTCTGCGTCGACATCGAGATGGCAGATGGCGCTTCGCACCATATGGAAGATGCGCCATCATTTGCCGCCGCCCACCCCCCCGAAGAGGACGAGCGTGCTCGGCTGATCGAAGAGCTCGAGTTCACCGTTCGCGAGCTTCGGAATCTGGACGTCGCCAAGTCGCAATTCCTCGCGAATGTCTCGCATGAGTTGCGAACGCCGCTGACGGCAATCGTCACCTATGGCGAGGTCCTTCGGGACGGGCTCCTCGGTGACCTCAACGACCGACAGCGGGAGGCGGTGCAGTCGGTCATCGGGTCGAGCCGGCAACTCCTCACGATGATCGAGGAGATCCTCATCTATGCCCGGACGAATGCGAACGCGATAGAGCTCCGGCCGAACTCCTTTGATATCGACGGCCTTTTCGACACGGTGGTGGACATGAGCGCGTCCCTGATCCGCAAGAAGGGGATCGAGCTCAAGCGCCTGGCCGCCTCGGACCTTCCGCGCGTCAACGCCGACCGCGACAAGGTCCTGCACGTGCTCACCAATCTGATGGGCAACGCGATCGAGTTCACGCCGGTGGGCGGGACGATCCGGCTGGAGGCCAAGCGAGCGGAGGGGGATGATCGCTGGCTGCGTATCTCCGTTGAAGACAATGGGATCGGAATAGATCCGCAGCACCATGAGATGATCTTCAGGGAGTTCGCACAGGTCGACAGCTCGCGGGCGCGCAGCCACCATGGCACAGGTCTGGGTCTGGCGATCGCCAGGAACTTCATCCAGCTACATGGCGGGGAAATCGGTGTCGACAGCGAACTCGGAAGAGGAAGTCGCTTCTTCTTCACCCTCCCCTCCGAGGAGACGCACCGCACCGGGCAGAGTTGAGCTCGAAATCCGAGTTCCGCGGAAGCATCCTCCTCGTGGAAGACAGCGAGGCCGTCCGCCACGCCTTCGGGCTGCTGTTACGCGATAGCGGCTACGATGTGATCGAAGCGGGAACCGGGAGGGAGGCACTCGATTCCGCGAAGTCCTCGATCCCCGACATCGTTCTGCTGGACCTCGGCCTTCCTGACATGAAGGGGCTCGATGTTGCCCGGGAGCTGAAAAAGGACCCGCGTACAGAGGGTATCTCCATCATCGCGCTGACAGGCCGTGCCCTCGACTCCGACCGGCTCGAATGTGCCGAAGCCGGCTGCGCCATGTATCTGACGAAGCCGGTGGACAGCGCTCATCTTCTGCGCACCCTGGACGACTTCATGGCCACGCGAGGGGTCTGAGCGGCAACAGCGGCGGTACATGCGAAAAAGGGGGAGAATGACGAAAGTGTCATCCTCCCCCTTCTATTTTCCGGACTGCTCCCGTCAGCGGATCTTCGCCAGCAGTTCCTGGTTCGACTTCGTCTCGGACATGTGGCGCTGAAGGAGCTGCGCCTGTTCGACCGGGGCCATGGAATGCAGAACCCGGCGAAGTTTATGAACCTTATCCATGTCTTCGGGCGTGAAGAGCAGCTCCTCCCGGCGGGTGGCGCTGCGCTCGACGTTGATCGCCGGGAAGATTCGCCGCTCCGCGATCTCGCGGTCCAGGACGATTTCAGCGTTGCCCGTGCCCTTGAACTCCTCGAAGATCACCTCGTCGCCACGGCTTCCGGTTTCGGTGAGCGCTGTAGCGATGATGGTGAGGCTTCCGCCCCCCGACTTTTCGGGAACGCGGCGGGCTGAACCGAAGAAGCGCTTCGGCTTCTCGAGTGCGCCGCTGTCGATCCCGCCGGAGAGAGTGCGACCGGTACCCCGCTCAGCCGTGTTGTAGGCGCGTGCGAGCCGCGTGAGCGAGTCGAGGACGAGGACCACATCCCTGCCCCCTTCTACCTGGCGCCTCGCCATCTCAAGCGTCATCTCGGCGATCGCGACGTGTCGGTCGGCCGGGAAGTCGAAGGAGGAGGCGATGACCTCACCGTGCCCGATCATCTGCATCTCCGTGACCTCCTCGGGGCGCTCATCGACGAGAAGCACGAGGAGGAGCGCGTCCGGATAGTTGGTCGCGACCCCGTGGATGAGGGACTGCAGCAGCATCGTCTTTCCTGCGCGAGCGGGTGCGACGATGAGCGTTCGCTGCCCCTTGCCGAGCGGGACAATGAGGTCCACGATCCGGTTCGTGTAGTCCGACGACGACCGGCCGGGTGGGGAGGCACCCTCGAGCACCAGCTTCTGGTCGGGATGCGCGGCTGGAAGGGTGGAGAAATCCGGTCTGCGGGGGGCCTCTTCGGGGTCGATACCACTGACGAGATCGACCCGCACGAGAGGCGGACTCTTCCCGCGGCCGGGAGGGTTGCCTGCCTGTCCTTCGATGATGTCACCCGTCCTGAGCCGGAATCTGCGGATCAGGTTCTGGGGGACGAAGACATCATCGGGGGAGGACTGGAAGCCTTTCGAGGATGAGCGCAGGAAGCCGCTTCCGCCGGAGAGGATCTCGAGAACACCGCGCACGGATGCTACGGGTTCACGGCTCTGCTCGGGGCCGCGCCGGCGGGCCGGTGCAGTCATGAACGTGTCACGCGATTGCTATGAAAAGGGGCAAGTTGCGGTGCGGGAGCGGTGCGAGCGCCGCAGGTGGTGCGAGTTTTCAAATGGAACGGTCAAATAACGTGCCCATCTGATGGGCGGGTACTGCCTCGGAAGACCGGATCATACCGTCCCGGCTCAACTTCGGGGTAGGTGCTGCTCAAACAAAATAGATGGTTGAACCGGTGGCGCAAGCGGCCGGGGTTCCGCGGTGCTGGATCCATCGCTCCTGCCCCGGTAAATTGACCCTGTTCATTCCTTCCTCGACGTCGAGGGTCCCCGCCGCCATAGTGGTCGCTTGGGTCCAGACCATCCCTTCCGGAACGAGTTGCGGCGGCTGCGAGCGGGCCGCGCGTCGCTGCTGGTAGCCGCGGTGGTCGCCATTCTTGGCGCCGCCTTCTTCCGCACTCAGATCTTCCGCAACGACGACTATCTCTTGCGGGCGGACGAAAACCGCATGCGCGTCATTCCGCTTCCGGCCCCGCGAGGGTCGATGGTGGACCGGAATGGCGAGCTGATCGCAGGAACGTCGGTCAGCCACGCTCTTTATCTTCAGCCGGTCGCTCCCGACGCCGCCCGCGATGGGCTTCTTCTCCTGCAGCCGGGCCTCGGGTTCGACGATGCAGAGCTCGACGGAATGCTCGCCCGGCTCCGTGAAGAGCCTGAGACGCCACTTCTCATTTCGCCCTCCCTCTCCTTCGAACAGCTCGCCTGGCTGGAAGAGAACCGGACGGAGCTGCCCGACTTTCTTCTCGAGGAAGAGCCCCGCCGGCAGTTCCCGATAGGTGAAGCGGTCGCGCATCTTGTCGGGCATGTCGCGGAGATCAGTGCCGACGAACTCGCCGACACGATAGGCTGGCGGGGTTACCGGCGCGGCCAGATGGTCGGGAAGGGAGGGCTGGAGCGGGAGTATGAAGGCGTTCTGGGAGGCACTCCCGGCGAGCGGTATGTCGAAGTCGATGCATATGGTCGGATCGTGGGAACGATCGCCCCGCGCGAAATGAGGCCTCCCCTCCCCGGCCGGTCGATCCAGCTCTCGATCGACCTCGAGCTGCAGCGCTTCATCCACGAGATCTTCCCGAAGGAGTATGACGGGGCGGTCGTCGCGCTGGAGCCCGGGACAGGGGAGGTGCTCGCACTCTACTCCCACCCGACGTACGACCCGAACGAGCTCAACGGAGGTGCCGATCGCGCGCTGTGGGCGGAGCTGAACAGCAATCCTCGCCGGCCATTGTTGAACCGGGCGCTGGCGGGGATCTATGCGCCGGGGTCCACCTGGAAGCTGGCCACCGCCATCATCGGGCTCGAGACGGAGGTAATCGACGAAGATACCCGGATGCCGCAGGGGTGCAGCGGCGGGATGAACTACGCGGGCCGCTACTGGGGGTGCTGGAACAGGAATGGGCACGGATCGGTAGATCTCGCGGGTGCGATCGGGACGTCGTGCAATGTCTATTTCTATCAGCTGGGGATCTGGCTCGGGCTGAACCAGTTGGCGAAGGAGGGAACGAGGCTCGGCTTCTCGCGGCGAACGGGGGTCGACCTGCCGGGGGAACGGGCGGGCGTCTTTCCATCGGACAGCGAATGGTACCGGAACTGGTTCGGGCGGGCTGCGTCTTCCGGTGAGGTGATGAACCTGTCGATCGGGCAGGGGCCGAACTCACAGACGCCGTTGCGGATGGCGCAATTCTTCAGCGCACTCGCGGGTAACGGCCGTGCAACGTCCCCGCGGATCGTCGCTGATGGCAGCCGCCGCACGCTCGAAACGGATCTCGGCATCCGTCCTGAGACGCTTGCGATCGTCAGGGAGGGGCTGGCGCGGGTTCTGGAGCCGGGCGGCACGGCATACATGTCGTCGCTGCGCCGCTGGAAGCTCTATGGCAAGACGGGAACTTCGCAGAACTCGGAGGATCGGGGGCGTCCGCATGCGTGGTTCGCCGGTTTCGCGGGCGCGCCCGACGAGCCCCCGGAGATTGCCTTCGCGGTGGTGGTGGAGTTCGGGGAATCCGGGTCGGGCGTTGCCGCACCGATCGGGGCGAAGCTGGCGGACTTCTACCTGAACCGTAAGTACGGCTACGAGACGGAGCGGCTGCAGACGCTGGGTGAACGGACGACGGGGAGGGCGGTGGGGGAGT
>CAYRLB010000056.1:0-16898 GCA_964424945.1 uncultured Gemmatimonas sp. | reverse complement strand
TCGCCCCGGACCACGTCATAAACTGCAAGTAACACCCGATCGAGCTCATCAGTCCGTTCCACCAGCACTCGTCCGCTACCGATGTCGATCAGCGAGTCGCCACCATGAAGTTCCACGCGCCCCACCACATCACCGGATCGATCTCGTACAACCCAGACCTCGGCACTACTTTCCGGGCCGCTTTCTCTAAGCCAGACTTCTTCAGAGTCGTCGAGTTGCAGTCCAATGAACGCGGGCAGAGTCGCGCGGTGAGGTATCAGGGCAATCTGGCCACGCAGACTTTGGTGAACAGCTCTGGTTTCGGTTTCCGACATGTAGGCGGCTTCAAGGAGATCCTGTAGCAGAGAGTCGGCAGCAAGGAGTTGAGGCGTCCGAACTGCCTCCACCATCGCTTCCGTGACCGCGTGTTCGGCTCCGGGACGATCAAAGCGGAGTCGTTCCCTCCCGTCCTCCGCAATGATTCGAACAGAGATCGAATCGTTCGTCCCGAGCGCCAGCGAAGATCCCCGTAGGTCGGCTACCGTGTAGCGGCCGAAGACGACGTTGTGATCGGCCCAGCTGCGGCCATCATTCATCAGATAGGCCTCTGTACCAGCCGCCGTAGCCAGCGTGCCGACCAACTCCCCAGCCCGGTCGTACCGACGGTACGAAACGGGATCCCGTCTGTGCCCCACCGGATCGTTCACCATTCCCCTCGTGTCCGGACGGAGCTCGAACAGCGACGACCCATCCGACAGCGCCCCCAGGAATCGGATTCTCTCGCCAAACAGCTCGAGTTCCGTCACAAAGCTCAGATCACCAGCCGGATCAAAACACGAAACCCTCGATGCAATCCGATCCCATCCGCAGAGACTTCCTGCTGGACCTGTCCCGATCGAAGAGATCACAGAAAATTCGCCAGGGCCTAAACCTCGTCCGCCGAGAGACCTCAGGTGCCTACCTAATGAATCGTACACTTTGATCTGGCGGGCAGCGCCATCCGCCACGGCCACGGTTCCGGCTTCCAGGAGAAGAGCTCCATTGACCCCTCCGAAATGCCCCTCGTCACGCAGTTCATCATCACCCAGGATAAAAACAGGCTCGGGAGAGAGGCTCCAAACGGGGTAATCAATGTTGTTCGACCCCTGGCTACTGTGCCCTCTCTCACAGCCAGGCAGGAGGATGAGGAGTAGGCAGACAGTTCGTCCAGACCGGGAGCTCGCAGGAAATGCTGGCGGCATGCTCTTCACCTATCTTCAGGCAATTCTGGAGATGGTCCGCGCCCCGATCGAGGCGCGGAAACAGACTCTGGAGGAGGCCAGGAACCCCGCTGCCTCCCCTCCAACCGGACATCGAGCCCACCCCCTCGCCGGGGGGTGGGCTCGCCCGTCAACTGCCGCCCGCCAGAGCCGCTACTCGTGCTGGAACCCCGGGAACCCCTCGGCATTGGTCCGCACCCGCAGCAGCCTCGTATTCGCCGTAATATACAGCACGCTCATATCATCTCCCCAGGCGATGTTCCCCGTCGGGACGCCAGTGATGATCCGACCCAGGAGCGTGCCCTCGGGCGAGATCACGTGGACACCCCCCGGGCCGGTCGCCCAGAGGTTGCCATCCCGATCGAATTTGAGCCCGTCCGACCCGCCGGGGCCGGTCTCCGACTGCATGCGGAAGCGGCTGCGAGGCCCTGCCGTGCCATCGGCGGCGAGAGGCAAAGTCCACCAGCCCCGATCCGCGCCGGAGGTGTTCGACACGAAGAGCGTCTTCCCGTCGGGCGAGACCCCGATCCCGTTCGGCGCACTGAACTCCGCCGAAATGAGGTGAACGGTCCCATCCGGGGTCAGCCGGTAGACTCCGTAGTGAGGCAGCTCCCTTTCGGTCGAGTTGAAGGTGCCCGGGAGGCCGTAGGGAGGATCGGTGAAGTAGAGGTCGCCATTCGGGCCGTAGGCGAGGTCGTTCGGGCTGTTGAGCCGCATCCCATTGTAGTGCGAGGCGAGCACGGTGAAGCTCCCATCATGCTCGCGCCGCGCGATCCTGCGCTCTCCATGCTGCGCCATGATCAACCGTTGCTGGCTGTCGAAGATGAGCCCGTTGCTGCCCGGCTCGCGACCGGTGAACGGCTCCGGCCCGAGCCATCCGCTCGGCTCGAGGTAGCGCGAGAGCCCTTCACCCTCCTTCCAACGCATGATGACGTTGCCGACGACATCCGAGAAGAGGATCGAGTTGTCATTCCGGTTCCATGCAGGACCTTCGGCCCACTGAATTCCATCGCCGAGGGTATCGACGACGGCGTTCAGAGGGACAAGCGCATCGAAGCGCGGGTCAAGCCGTTCGAAGGTGACCGTCGGCGGAGCTACAGGCGGGATCTCCACCTCGACGACCTGCGAATAGATCATCTCGGGGATGCCGACGATCTTCAGTCCGAGCCGCGCGTAGACGCTGGCTCTCGGCACGGCCCGGATGTCGGCGGGGAGATTGACGCTGATGTTTCGGTCCCCGCTGCTTCCGCCAAGCTGTGCCGGCGTCCGCAGGGCGCTGGCGACGGACGAATCCTGATCGACCCGGCGCGAGGTGTTCACATAGAGCGCCGCGTGCTCCAGCTCTCTGGAGGGATCGAGCGCTTCGATGCTGAACAGCGCCTGAATCGAACCCTCCGCGGCAGTCAGAACTCCGGGGGCATACCCGACGGCGACGGCGGTAACCTTGTAGTACGGCGTCACCCTGTATTGGACCACGGTCGACCTGGAAGCGGAGAAAGTCAGCGTATCCCTGACCGCGTCCCATGGTGCCTGGCCCGGCGCCGATGTCAGCCTGTACTCCCCGCGCGGAGCCGACACGACGAACTTCCCGTTCTGATCGACATGCACCGGGACCCTCGCAATCGTATCCGGATGCACGAAATCCAGCTCCATCTCGATGCCTCCCTCCCGAACGTAGACTGGCTTGCCGTCATGCACGATCCGCCCCTCGATCGTGACGATCCTCGGATCCCAGCCGGCAGAATTCTCGCAGCCGGTAGTCAGGACGAGCAGGGCGAACAGCGCGGGTTTGAGTGCGGGATACCTCATCGAGATTCCTCCGCTCGGGTGGGTGAGGCGAGGGCTGGTGCCCTCCGGTAGACCTCTCAGGCGCGGAACGTAGGACGGAAAGTCGGAGCGACGGATGTGGAGCGACTGCGGAGTACCTGACGCCGGTGGAGACGTCAAGCAGACGATACACGGGGGAATAATTCGAGTCAATAGACCTGAAAAGAGCGGAACTTAAGGATGCGCCAACATGTTGCGGTCATTGGTTATGTGGATTATGTATTGCTTCGACGGGTCGAATCATCCTCTCGAAATAGCATGTTTTCCCGCCTGACCCAACCCCGTCGACATCCCTTCGATCGGGCCTCCTCCGCGGCCGACGGCTCAGCGGTGCGATGTCACGCTTGGTATTCACGACCTGCTGAGGTAGCACGCAATGAAGCTTCTCGGTTCCATGGACTTTGCGCGTTCTGAATCTCCGATCCCCGGTCGAATTTCCGGCAACCTATCGACCGGTCGGGGTCCCCGGCTTCTCGCGGCGGTGACGTTCCTGGCGCTGCAGGGTTGCGAGGAAAGCCCAGTGGACAATGGGAACGCCATCTACGCCATCGAGGTCAACGACCCTGAGCGCGTCCTCGAGGGCACGGACCTGGTTTTCACGATCACCCGTAGCGTGGACCTCTCGAAGGAATCCACGGTCATGTACGATTTCGCTGGAGAGGCAACTTTCGGCGAGGACTACGACGATCCGAATGGGGGCTCGATCTCCTTTTCCGCGGGTCAGTCGACCATGGAGATCCGGCTGGAGACGCTGCGGGACGACGAGACCGAGGAGGAGGAGACTCTGGAAGTCATTCTGCTCCGGGCAAGCGACGGAGGAGTCGATCCGAATCTACGCATGGCGACTGGCTATATCAGGGATGGCATTCCTTCGTGCAGCGGACCGGAGGCAAGGACGGTGTTCATCAACTTCGATGATATTCAGTCACCTCTGCCGGGGGTGCCCGCGGCCGGGAGCGGAACGCGCCTGCAGGACGGCTACCGGGGCTTCATATGGGGAGACTGGTGGGCAAGGGATGACGTCATGCGCTCACAGGACGAGGGCCAGGAGCCCGGTAGAGGCTGGCAGGCGGGAATGACCTCCACTCCAAATGCAATCTACCCGAGCTTCGGCGCTCAGCCCGGGTCGGTGTCAGTAATCGCGAAGAACGAACCGTTCATTCTGAAGAGCTTCTACATGTCGGCACTCAGCACCGACAACCTTCCGGTGACGCTCCGCTATCGCGATGCAACTGGGGCGGAGGTCGGGCAGGAAACGTTCATCGTATCCCGTGGCTCGAAGACTCTGATTCAGCCGGATATCAACATTATGTCCGTGAACTGCCTTTCCACCGTCTCCTTCACCCAGCCGACGCTGGGGGCGAGCTTCATCATCGACGATATGACGCTGGTCTACTGAGCAGGCAGCAAGGCAGCGAAGCCGTCACCTGCACAGGCCGGCCACCACACGCCACGGAAAGGAAGCAGGGGCGCCGACCCTCTCGATGGATCGGCGCCCCTGCCGCCCTCGCCAGTCGCCCCCTGGTCACCCCTCCGGAACCGCCAGCACCGCATCCAGCGCCGGCTTCCCCTGACGTTCCCGATCGAACAGCAGCGGATAATTCGTCCGCCCCCGCACCGGACTGTTGTTCTTCCAGCTCGCCCCGTCATGCACGCCCCACAGCGTCACCCGATCGATCTTGTCACGCCGCGAATAGAAGAGCGAGAAAAGATGCGCGTAGCGCTCGGTCAGCTGCCGCTCGATATCCGTCGGCAGACTATCCTTGTACGGATCCAGGAACGCCTCGAACTCCTCGTACTGGAACTGAGGATTGTTCATGGCGCCCGCAACGAGCTGGCCATAGCTCGACACGGGGAGGACATCAACATCGAGTTCGGTGATGACCACCTTCATTCCCAGTGAGGCGAAGGAGTCGACCGCGGCGAGGATGTACTCCGACTTCGGGTAGTACAGCCCCCAGTGCCCCTGCAGCCCGACCCCATCGATCCGAATCCCCTCATCCTGCAGCATCCGGACGAGACGCATGATCCCGTCGCGCTTCGAAGGCCGCCATGCGTTGTACTCATTGTAGTATAGCTCCGCATCGGGATCGGCCTCGGAGGCGAAGCGGAACGCGAGCTTCACGAGATCATCCGCACCGATGATGTCGCTCCAGTAGCTCGATCGGATCTCGCCATCTTCGGTGAGGAGCTCGTTGATGACGTCCCACCCGTGAATCCGCCCCTTGTAGCGCCCCATCACGGCGAAAATGTGCTCCCGCAGCCGCTCGATCTGCTCCTCGCGGGTGTTCTGCACCTCATTCTCATCGAAGAAGAACCACTGCGGCGTCTGATTGTGCCAGACGAGCGTGTGGCCGATGATGGCCATCCCGTTCGCCTCGCCCCACTCCATGAAACGGTCGGCGGGCTCCCAGTTGTAGACGCCGCGCTGCGGGTTGAGAGGCTGCGGCTTGAGGACGTTCTCGGCGGTGATGGAGTTGAAGTGCGTCTTCACGATGGAGGTGGCCGCGGCATCGGTCTCATTGAAGACCGGGGGTGCGATCGCGGCGCCGATCAGGAAGGCATCCTGGTAGACGTCTTTCAGGTTCTGCTGCGCGTTAGCCCGCTGAACGGTCGGGATAAGAAGTGAGAACAGGAGAGCGAGAGGGAGCCGGGGGAAGCGTCTCATAGCAAGGAAACCTCCACACATTAGGGCGGATGATCTGTCGTTCCGGACCGGGATGCAGATGGAGACCGGAGCGGAGGGGGCGCGGGACTTCGTCAGGTGAAACGGGTCGTTGCCTCAGAAGGATGGAGCGTGGTCGGAATGGTCTGACGTTCGCGGCTCTATGTCAAGGCCGCTCGACTCGCCTTCCGGTCATCTTCGGGTATCCACAAGGGGTGGTGGGGATAAAAGAATAGCTTTTTTGTATATTGAGAGCGTTTTTTTATTAGCGCTTGCAGCAGCACCGCGGCTAAAGCGACGATTCCCTCCACAGCCAATGCAGAGGCTATCTCCACGAAGTCCACGGATCCCTTTGCAGAAGTTGAAGATCAGGCTTTCTTCCTGTGCAGGGACCAGGCCAGAGATGGCCGTAAAGATCTGAAGGCGTACGGAACGCCGCGGCGGGGCGTCTCACACTCTGTGCGATGGCTGCGACCTGGATGCAGCCGCGCCGCAAACGCGATGCTTTTCGCTGCTTCCTCTCATCCGGGGATCAGCGCGGCGCTTCCTCCCCCGCCCTTCTCGATCACAGGGTGATGCGCCATCAGCATATGCCTCTCATCTGTCGATTCATGCCGCTGCTCTGGCGAATGGAGGCGACCCCGCGTTGATTTCCTGGTCTCCGCCGACTCGTTCATCCCTGCACCAGCGCTGAGCCTTGTCTGACCGCCTCAAAGTCGTAATCACCGACTTCCTCACCGACGGCCTGGAGCCCGAGCGTCGCATCCTGGGCGACCTCGCCGATGTCTCTACCCTCGATGCGCACACGGAAGCGGATCTCGTCGGCAGGATCGAGGATGCCGACGCGCTCATCGTCTACCACTGCGTGAAGCTCGGTCCTGCTACGATCGACCGCCTCACCCACTGTCGGCTCATCGTCCGCGCGGGCGTCGGGGTCGACAATGTGGATCACGGGTATGCGCGGCTCCGCGGGATCCCGGTCGCGAATGTCCCCGATTACGGGTCGGAGGAGGTCGCAGACTCCGCCATCGGGATGATGCTGTCGCTGATGCGCGGCATATCGTTCCTGAATTCGCGTCTTCGGCAGACGGATGGCGACTGGAGTCCGGAGCAGGCGAAACCTCTCTTCCGGGTCCGCGGTCGGCGTTGCGGGATCGTGGGGCTGGGGCGCATCGGGACGGCGACGGCGCTGCGCGCGAAGGCGCTCGGGCTCGACGTTGTCTTCTACGATCCGTACAAGCAGGACGGCTACGACAAAGCGCTCGGCATCCGCCGAGGCGAAAGTCTCGAAGAGCTGCTGGAGACGTCGGATGTCGTGAGCCTACACTGCCCGCTCACCGAGGAAACACGTCACCTGATCGACGGGGCCGCCATCGCGCGGATGCCGCACGGCGCATATCTGGTGAATACCGCGCGCGGCGCGGTCGTGGACACGACCGCGATCCCCAAGGCGATCGAGAGCGGCCGGCTCGCGGGCGCGGCGATCGACGTCCTCGAGCGCGAGCCTCCGGTCGATGATCCGCTGGTGCGGGCATGGCGCGATCCGTCGCATCCGGCGCATCACCGGGTGATCATCAACCCGCACGCCGCCTTCTATTCGGAGGAGGGGTTCGTCGATATGCGGACGAAGGCGGCAGAGGCGTGCCGCCGACTGGCAGAAGGGGTTCCGCTGCGGAATGTGATCAACTAGCCGCTCGGGCCACGGCGGGCCGCCAATCCGCGGGGAACCGGCCCCGGGGCGCCGGCATTCGCCGGGCAGACGATGACAGGCGGCCGCGCATCCACCGCGGCCGCCTGGACTACTCACCCGCTCTACGCATCAGTTCTAGTCGTCCGCACCGCCTCGCACGTGCATATCCAGACCATACACCCTCGTGCCAGCCGTGATGATCAGCTTCTTACGGTTCGGCCCGGCGAAGGTCACGTTCGATGACGCCTCGGTCCCACCCGTCAGGATCGTGTCGATCGTCTCGCCCTGGGGGTTGAATACGACGACGCCCGGCACACGTGAGGTCGTGTAGAGGTTCCCCTTCTGGTCGAGCGCCATTCCATCGGTGCCACGGCTGGCGAACAGAATCCGGTTCGATAGGCTGCCGTCCGGCGCGATGTCATAACGATAGATGCGCTGCGGCAGGAAGTAGCCGACGTACAGATGTTTCCCGTCCGGCGTCCCCACGATGCCGTTCGGCCAGACGGGGCTCGGCGGCGGGAACTCGGCGATGACGTCGGCGCCCGACACCCGCGTCAGCGTCTGATGGTCGGGGCTGAGATAGTAGACATACCCACCCCCCTGCTGCGAACCCGCCCGCCGCGGATCATCCGCGTCCCAGTAGTCGCGCACGAAGAGCGGATCGGTGAAGTAGATGCCGCCCTTCGGGTCGATCCACACATCGTTCGGACCGTTGAGAAGATTCCCCTCGTAGCTGTCGACGATGACCGTGGCATTCCCGTTCTGGTCGATGCTCCACAGCTCGCCATGCATGTCTGCGGCGGCGATCAGATTCCTGTTCTTGTGGAACGCCATGCCGTTGGCCCGGCCGGTCGGCGTCAGGAACTGAGTGATCGCGCCGGTCTTCCAGTCCCACCGGTGGATCCTGTCGTTCGGCTGATCGGTGAAGAAGACGTTGCCCCAATGATCGGTGGCGGGGCCCTCGGTAAAGCTGAAGCCACTGCCGAGCAGAACGGGTTGAGCGCCCTTCGCGACGAGCCCGGGCGGGCCGCCGCGCGCGAAATCCGGCTGATCGGAGTGCGGCATCATCACAGTCGATGAGTCACAGGCAGCCAGCGCGAGGGGAAGCAGGGCACCCAGGAGAATTCGCTTTTGCATTTGCCTCGTGATTGGAGGGGTTCGCAAGGAGACTTCCTTCGGAAGATGGAGGAACGCACTTCTCGGACGATCGACCGCGACGGCGGGCCACGGGCGCGGCTTCGCTGCCATCGACAAGCAGGTCGTCCCCGGAGATCGCAGGGTGGGTGGACAACAACCCGGAGGAGCTCCCGTTGCACGCTGTCGATGGTGGATGAGGGATGAAGGGAGTTCGGTTCGGAGGAAGCGATCCAAAGGTTGTTCTGTGAATAAGCGGGTGTCAATGAAGATGTGCCGGTGGCCGCTATCGGTTGTGCTCATATCCTTTCGCCCGTCTATCTGCCTTCCTAACCATGGAGTCGGGTTTGTTTTACTCCCTGACGATCCCGGACAGTGAGGCGGCCCCTGGTTCGGTTCCCTGGCGGAACTCCGGGAGTGTCTCCGCACCCCGCTCTCTGCTTGGAGATTCCCCCGGCACCGTCCGGGCCACGCGCGCGCCGCCGCGAATCAACAGCTTGTCCCGCTGCCCATCCCGACACATTGTGAAGAGCGAGCCACCGCTGAAACTGTTCAGCATCAGGGACGATCCCCCGATGGCCGCGGGTCCGGCTCGTCCCATCCTGATCATCCTGTCCGCCCCGCTCCGGAGATCGCCCCATGAACTATCCAGGCCATGTCGTGAAGGCCGGCGAGGGAGATGCCGGTGTCGTGAAAGCGCTGAAGAAGCGGCTGAATGAGGCGCTGAGTCACAAAACCGACGATCCACTCTGGCTCGACCCCACCAATCCCAACTTCGGACCGCAGACGACACAGGTCGTGAAGCTGTTTCAGATGCGGAACGTCGACCAGACGGGGCATCCTCTGAAGCCCGACGGCCTGGTCGGCTCGATCACCTGGAGCGTGCTCTTCGGCGAGGGCGCTGTCCCGAAGGCGACGTCCGCCCCCGGTCCCTTCATCGCGAAGGTCCTCGCGGTAGCAGCGGAACAGGAGCGCCGGAAGGTCCGGGAGGAGCCGAAGAACTCGAACCGCGGTCCGGAAGTCTCGCAGTATCTCAAGCGTGTGGGACTGGGGCCGGGCTATGCATGGTGCTGCGCCTTCGTCTACTGGTGCTTCGATGAGGCGGCGAAGGCGGCCGGCCGCCCGAATCCGATGGTGCGAACCGCGGGCTGCCTCGACCACTGGAACCGCGCAAAAGGGCAGGGCGCCCGCCGGCTCCTGAAGCATCAAGCGGTCGCCGATCCGAGCCTGCTCACTCCTGGGATGGTCTTCATCATGGATTACGGAGGCGGCGCTGGTCACACCGGCTTCATCGAGAGCATCGGGGGCGGGTTGGTGACGACCATCGAGGGGAACACCGACGGCAGCGGCACGCGGGAAGGTGGCGGGGTCTACCGGCTGCAGCGGAAAATCGTCTCCATCAACAAGGGTTTCATCGATTACAGCCAGAGCTGAACGACATCGCCACCAATCCCGAGCAGATGCGACCTCTCCGCTATTCCATCAACGTCACATTGGACGGCTGCTGCGATCATCGATCGGTCTCGCCGACCGAAGAGATGCATCGCCATGCCGCCGGGATCCTCTCCCGCGCCGACGCCCTGCTTTTCGGCAGGGTGACCTACCAACTGATGGAGGAGGGATGGAAGCATACGCCGCCTCCCGGAACGCGGCCGGCCTGGAAGGATGGCTTCGCCGAGACGATCAACCGCGCGAAGAAGTACGTCGTCTCCAGCACGCTGAACGATCTCGACTGGAATGCGGAGCTGGTGCGCGGAGACCTCGAGGAAGCCGTCCGGAAGCTGAAGGCCGAGCCGGGTAACGGGCTGTACGTCGGAGGGGTGCAGCTCCCGATGGCGCTGGCGGACCTGGGGCTGATCGACGAGTACGAATTCATCGTCCATCCGCGGATCGTCGGGCATGGCCGCACCCTCTTCGCGGGCCTCCCGAAGCACCTGGACCTGAAGCTCGTCGGTCGGGAGGAGTTCGGATACGGAGGCGTGGCGCTCCGCTACATTCCGGCAGGGGGCGGGTGATCCGGCGCGGTCAGGTTCCCGGAGTCCCGGCACCTGACCCGCTGCCGCGTTCAGGATAGGAAGGCGCGGCAGCAACGGGCTCTTGACGCCCGGAACGCCGACCTGTACTATCGGGCCCGTCCGTTGAGAACGAATTTCATTCGCATCGAATGCCCCAATGTTCCCCGATTCTGATTCTGCCGGATCGCGAGCGATCCCGATCCTTGCTCTTCTTGCCTTACCTCTCGTTGTCGTACCCCTCCGTGCCCAGACCGGACCGACCGAACCGGTGGAGCTACCCGAGCTCGTCGTGTCCGCCTCGGGGTTCGAGCAGCGCCGGATCGACGCGCCCGCGAGCATCACGGTCATCGAAGCGGAGGCGATCGGCCGGCAGCGGAACAACAATCTCGCCGAGCTTCTCGCGAACATCGAGGGGATCGACATCGGTGACGGGGTCGGCAAGACGGGCGGACCCAGCATCAGCCTGCGCGGGATGCCGAGCGACTACACGCTCGTCCTGATCGATGGCCGCCGCCAGAACACAGCCGGCAGCGTCACACCGAACGGCTTCGGCGAGACGTCGACGGGCTTCCTGCCGCCGACGTCGGCGATCGAGCGGGTGGAGATCATCCGCGGGCCGATGGCGACGCTGTACGGCTCGGACGCGATGGGCGGAGTCATCAACATCATCACGAAGAAGGGCGCGCCGCGTTGGCGGGGTTCGTTCATGACGGACGCGACGATGCAGCAGCGTTCCGGCTTCGGGAACACCTTCTCCGGCAGTGGTGTTCTGAGCGGGCCGCTGGTCGAGGAGTGGCTGTCACTCGATCTGAGGGGAAGCGCCAGTCACCGGGAGCCGTCCGACCTTGACCCGACCGGCGAGTTCGGGGAGAGTACCACGATCAGCCGACGTGGGCCGAGCCCGGTCCAGTCGGATCTCCGCACCATCGGCGGGCGGGTCACTCTGCGCCCCTCGTCGAGTCACGAGTTCTGGCTCGACCTGGATCGATCGCGCCAGGCGTATGACAACTCCGAGGGCCAGCTTGGCACGCTCGATAACCCCGACGGCACCCCGCCGACCTTCAACGGCTATTCACCGAAGCAGCGGTTCCATCGCGACCAGGCCTCGCTGGCGCACACCTGGACGTTCGGGTTCGGGCAGGTCGCATCGAATCTGATGCGCAACACCACCGAGACGATCGGACGGACCCTCCCGACCGGCACCCCGGGCGGCCCTCCGGGTAGCGGTGCGCCGAACAAGACCCCGGGAGCGCCCCGTACCCTCGAGGCGACGAACGACATCTTCGATACGAAGTTCATAGGCGCCCTCGGCAACCACATTGTGACCGTCGGCGGTCAGATCTGGAGTGCCGAGATGGTCGATGGCATTGCGCTCCAGCCCTTCGAGTTCACACAGTGGTCGCTCTTCGCCGAAGATGAGTGGCGCTTCGTACCCTCGGTCGGCCTGACCGTCGGGGTTCGCCGGGACGACCACAGCACCTTCGGCGGACATGTGAGCCCCCGCGCGTATCTCGTCTGGAACGCGACCGACGCCTGGACTTTCAAGGGTGGCGTGAGCCGCGGCTACAAGACCCCTCGTCTAGAGCAGCTTGTCGACGGCATCATCGGCTTCACGGGTCAGGGACGGACGGCGATCATCGGGACACCGACGCTGAAGCCGGAGACGAGCACCAGCACGGAGTTCGGCATCTACTTCGCCCGTCCGTCGGGGTTGAGCGCGAATGTGACGCTGTTCAACAACGAGTTCACCGACAAGATCACCTCGGGAACGCCGCGGCCGAACTGCACCTTCGCCGGTGCGCCGGACCTCCCCGGTTGCCTCAACTATGGCAGCTTCCCGACCCAGGAGACGTTCAGCCAGAGCGTCAACGTCGATGAGGCGGTGACCCGCGGCATCGAGTTCGGCGGACAGCTCCCGATCGCCTCGATGCTGACGATCGGCGGGAACTACACCTTCACCGAGAGTGAGCAGAAGAGCGGGACGAACGCCGGGATGCCGCTTACGAACACGCCAAAGCACATGGTGAATGCCTCGCTGATGGCGGACCCGACGGACAGGCTGAGCGGATGGCTTCGCGGAGAGTACCGTAGCGAGCGCGCCCGCCGGACGAGCGTCGCAACGAACGCCGCCTATGACGCGCTCGGCGACTACAAGGCTTACGCCCTCTTCCATCTGGGCGGTTCGTATTCTCTGACCGAGAATGTTTCGCTGAGCCTGACCGTCTACAACCTGCTCAATACCGACTTCCTGCGTTACGCCGCGTACGAGGTAGCGCCGACGGAGCAGAACCCGACGGGGATCGCATATACGAACGTCTTCAACAACCACCAGGAGGGTCGACGGCTCTGGCTTTCAACGAGCTTCTCCTTCTGATTCGCATTCCGAGATGAATGGGCGCGGCCCGGGCACTCTGCTCGGGCCGCGTTCTTTTTCCGCATCGCGCGGAGGTGCGACCGGATGCTATCTTCCTTTCCGTCACCCGTCACCTCACCTTCCGGAGGCCCTTCCGATGCCGCACTCCATCCATCGTCGTGACTTCGTCCTGGGAGCGGCCGCGTCGGCCGCCGCCACGCTCCTCTCTCCTGTTTCCAGAGCTTTCGGCCTGGAGAACCTCGCTGCGCCCGATCCGAACTTCCACATCTATCTGGCGTTCGGGCAATCCAACATGGAGGGTTTCCCGGGGATCGAGGAGCAGGACCGAGCGGGCGTCGATCCTCGCTTCCGGATGCTCGCGGCGGTGGATTTCCCCGAACTCGGCCGGCGCCAGGGCGAATGGTACGATGCGGTCGTCCCCCTCTGCCGATCTTCGACGGGGCTCTGTCCGGCGGACTACTTCGGCCGCACCCTCGTCGAAGCGCTCCCCGCGACGCACCGGGTCGGCGTTGTGAATGTCTCGGTCGCAGGTTGCCGGATCGAGCTGTTCGACGAAACGACGCGGGAAGCCTATGCCGCGGACGCGGCCGGATGGATGAAGAGCATCATCGATCAGTATGGCGGGAGTCCCTACCAACGCCTCGTGGATATGGGACGGCTCGCGCAGGAGCAGGGCGTCATCCGGGGAATCCTGCTGCATCAGGGGGAGTCGAACACCGACGATGCCGGATGGCCCGCGAAGGTCGCGAAGATCTATGGCGATCTGCTGCGGGACCTGAACCTTACCGCCGCAGATGTGCCGCTGCTTGCCGGGGAAACCGTCCACGCGGAGCAGCAGGGTGCGACGGCGAGCATGAACGAGATCATCGCGACCCTGCCGGAGACGATCCCGACGGCGCATGTGATCTCATCGCGGGGCTGCGAGGCGCGGGGCGATCGGCTTCACTTCACCCCGGCGGGCTACCGGGAGCTCGGGCGTCGGTATGGAAGGAAGATGCTGGAGCTGAGCTGATCAGGTCTCTCGAGCGCGAGTCGGATCAGGTGGAAGGGACCTTCCTACCGACGTCGTGAGATTGTGCGCCCGCGCCTCGGGGGGAGATCGCCTCCCGCGAACGCGGCCAAAACGCAGTCCACTGAGGTCCACCGCGATCAGATTCACGCGCGAGTCGCGAAAAGGTCAGCCACAAACCCCGATGTCGCATTCCCGTTGCGTAGATCCGGGCGCGTCATACGTTAACTATCCTGATCGGCAGCATCTTCGCCCGCCGGAGCCTTAGTCGCTCCGGTGATCGACCCCTTCGCACCGTCGCCCATGGCAGTGCAACGCAGGCCATCCGACCCCCAACGCCTCTGGCGTCCGGTCACCTTTCAAAACCGCAGTGGAGAACAGCCATGAAGCGTTTCCCCGTCCTGCTCGGCTCCATCTCTGCCATGCTGGCTACCGCGCCGCTCAGCGCGCAGGCGCAACCAAGCCAGATCGACATCCATGTCGCCAACGCACGCGCTGCGGCAGGCCAGGATTTCAGGAACACCTTCATCAATCTCTGCATCCCCAACACGCCTCGCCCTGCTGCGGGTGCTCCGGGCGCAGGTGCACCGCCCCGAATGGGCGGCGGCGGCCCGGGCGCGACGCCCGATCGCAACAACTGGTATGCGCCCCCCTACCAGGTGTTCGACAATCTCTACTGGCTCGGAACGCGTCAGCATTCCTCCTGGGCGCTGACGACGAGCGAGGGCATCATCATCATCGACACGAATTTCGCCTGGGCGACCCAGCCGGAGATCATCGATGGCCTGACGACGCTCGGGCTCGACCCGAACGACATCGAGTATGTCATCATCAGCCATGGCCATGGGGATCATGACCAGGGAGCTGCCGAGCTGCAGAGCCGCTTCGGCGCCAAGGTCGTGATGGGCGAGGGCGACTGGGAGACGACGCTCGCGCGGCCCGCTACGGCGGCTGGCGGTGTTCCGACGAAGGACATCTCGGTCGGGCCGGAGGGGCTTAAGCTGACCCTCGGAGATGTAACGATCGACATCGTGTCCACACCGGGGCACTCGCCGGGGACCCTCTCGTACGTCTTCCCGGTGAAGAACGAAGGGGAGACGGTGATGGTCGCGTATTCAGGTGGCACCCTGACGGGTAACTTCGGGACGGATGGATCGCGCTGGGACCAGTACATCGACTCGCAGCGCCGCATCGCTGCCGCCGCGGAAGCGGCCGGCGCGACCGTCATCCTCTCGAACCACAGCGAGTATGACGGTGCCTACACCAAGGCTCGCCTGCTGCTCGCGCCGCGGGCGCCGGGTGAGGACCACCCCTTCATCGTCGGCGGGGATCGGGTCCAGGCGTACTTCACCGTGATGCAGGAGTGCGCTACCGCTTCGAAGCTGCGGAACGGCGCGAGCTGATCCGCGGACGGACGCTTTCGGCATCGGGCAGGAGTGCGAAGGGGGTTCCGCGGAAGGCGGGATCCCCTTCCCTTTGGTTCGGCGATGCACCGCGCAGTTCCCGCCCAGCGGCACGTCGCTCGCTGACTCTCCTCAACCGACCCTGAACGAGGACATCAGATGAACCGTCTCCACACTTTCGTCATCGCCGGAGGGCTCCTTGTCGCTGGGTGCGGCCCGCCGGATGATCCGGGCAGCCTCACGGTCCAGGCACCGGTGGTGGTGACGGCTCCTCCCGCCGCCCCCGGGAATGACTGGGACGGGTACCGCGCAGGAGGCAACGAACCTTTCTGGAATCTGGAGCTTACCGACTCGGCGATGATCTTCAGTGACATCGGCGACGATCTCACTGCCCGCGCGGTGACGCCTGCTCCGTCGGAAACGGCGGATGGCTGGCGCTTCGAGACGGTGTCTCAGGGTCAGCCCTTCGTCGCGGAGATCACGCGCGCGGGATGTAACGACACGATGAGCGGGCGCCCCTTCCCCCATACCGTCAGGGTGACCGTGCTGGGGCGGAGCTTTGATGGATGCGGAGGAGATACCGCGATCATGCTGACCGGCGAGGAGTGGCGCGTCACCCAGATTCAGGGCACGGATACGGAAGCCACCGCCCCGACGATGACGTTCGGGAGCGAAGGTGCGCTGACCGGAAATGGCACTTGCAACAGCTTCCGAGCCGAGTACGAGATCACCGGTGAGGGGATCAGGATTTCGCCGCCGGCCGCGACGCGGATGGCATGCGGCGACGACGCACTGAACCAGCAGGAAGTCCGCTTCTTCTCGCTTCTGGAAGAGGTCAGCCGCTTCGACGTGGTCGATGGTCGGCTCCAGCTCTACTCGCTGGATACCCTGGTGATCGTGGCCGATCGGTGATCGCGCGGGCCGGGCGGAGAGAGCCGGGAGGAGAGGCTCAGTCGTCGCCCGGTCGGATGCCCAGATCGAGGGTGAAAGCCGGCTCTTCCGGCCAGGCGAGCGGCACCGTGATGGTGAAGAGACTCCCCTTTCCGAGCGTGCTCTCCACTGCGAGCGTACCGCCGAGAAGAGTCGCGAGCCGGCGACTGACCGCGAGCCCCAGCCCGGTGCCTCCCTTCACCCGCGTAAGCGAGTAATCGACCTGAGTGAAGGGCTCGAAGATGCGCTCCACCTCTTCCGCGGGGATGCCGGGCCCCGTATCACGGATCGCGAAGCAGACGGAATCGGCGTCGCGGAATGCCTTCAGCTCAACCCCGCCACCGTCTGTGAACTTCACGGCATTCCCGAGAAGGTTGACGAGGATCTGACGGAGCTTGCCGCGGTCTGTGTGGATCGCATCCGGGAGATCGTCGATGACCGTGAGAAGCTCGAGCCCCTTTGCGAGCGCCTGCGGCCGGACCAGGGAGAGCGCCTCCTCCGCGACCATGGCAGGGGGGATCTCTTCGAGGTGGAGCTCCTCGCGCCCCGCCTCCGCACGTGAGAAGGTGAGGATCTCCTCGATGATCCCCATCAGGTGCCACGCCCCCGTCTT
>CAYRLB010000055.1:0-17130 GCA_964424945.1 uncultured Gemmatimonas sp. | reverse complement strand
CGGCAGTGGTTCGCCGTGCGGGGGCGCTCGCGCGGGAGGCCGGGCTCGACGACGAGGACGTCCGCTACATCTTCTGGCACCTTATCGGCCTCTCCCGCAGAACGCAGCTGGAGCAGAAGTGAGCCTCTGCGCCGACTGCGCATGAACATGGTGGAGGGCCCCGTGGCCATCCTCGGCCTCGGGCTGATGGGCGGGTCGCTTGCGCGCGACCTCGCGGAGCGCGGGGTGCGGGTGCTCGGTTTCGATCGGCAGGCGGCCATCGTCGAGGCGGCGCTGCACGGCGGCATCATCGGGGCTCCCCTTCCGGAGGATCTCACCGGTCTGGAGGCCGCCCGCATCGTCGTTGTCGCGACACCGGTCGATGCGGCCGCTGCAGCGCTGCCCATCGTCGCGCTCCGGAGTCACCCGGCAGCGCTCATCACCGATGTGGGAAGCACCAAGGAGAATATCGCCCGCGCCGCGGCGGATGCCGGCCTGGGGTCGCGCTTCATCGGTTCCCACCCGCTGGCGGGCGACCATCGTTCGGGGTGGAACGCGGCGCGCACGCATCTTTATGAGGGCGCAACCGTCTTCGTCTGCCCGGACCCGTCGTCGGACGCCGCCGGATACGAAACGATCGCCTCACTCTGGCGCAGCGTTGGAGGGAACCCCGTTCGCAGCAACGCAGTCGAACACGACCGAATGATGGCGATGGTCAGTCACCTTCCCCAGGTGGTCGCGACCGCGCTGGCGACGGCGGTGATGGACCACGGCTACACAGCCGGCGACCTCGGCCCCGGCGGCCGCGATATGACGAGGCTCGCCGAGAGCTCCTCCGAAATGTGGGCCGCCATCTCCCTCGCGAACGCCGAGAACCTCGCCCGGGCCATCGAAGCGCTCGAGCGCGGCCTCTCCGAATTGAGAGGGAGCCTCGAAGAAGGGGATCGTCAGGCGCTTCGTCGCTTTTTCGAAGGCGGCAGGAAGCTTCGCGGCTGAACCGTCGCGGCGCATCCCGCGGCCTGGCTTCCCCGGACCCTGCATCTTCCCAACCCCGTTGCTTTTGCGCACATCGGACGACATCTTCGTAGCCATTCATGGCTAGAAGCGCGTTCGTCACCGGAGCGACCGGCTTTGTCGGTCGGCACGTCGTCGACAGGCTGGTTGCGGCGGGAATCTCAGTACGGGCGCTGGTCCGCGCGACGAGCGACGTATCGCATCTGTCGACGCTGCCTGTCGAGCTCGTACGGGGCGACCTGGGTGACACCGAGGCGATCCGCAGGGGTATCGAAGGCGTCGATGTCGTCTATCATCTCGCCGCGCTGACGGCCGCGAAGAACGACCGGGAATACGCCATCACGAATTCCGATGGCACGGCCGCGCTTCTGGAGGGTATTCGGCACGCAACGCGCCGTCCGTCGCGGCTGATATACCTGAGCTCGTATGCCGCGGCAGGCCCCTGGGACGGATTCCGGCCCCGCGCGCGCGACGAGGCCGAGACGCCGCTGACGAGCTACGGAAGGACCAAGCTCGAAGGCGAACGCATTGTCCGGGAAGCGGAAGGGTCCGGCGTCGAGGTGCTGATTATCCGGTCGCCGGCCGTCTTCGGACCGGGTGACAGAGCGCTGCTCCCCTATTTCCGGCTGGTTCGTTCGGGACTCGCGCCTGTCCCGGGCGGTGAAGATCGAAAGCTTCACCTGATCTATGTGAAGGATCTGGCGGAAGCTCTGGCGCGAGCGGCGGAGCGCGGGCAGGGAACGGTCTCGGTGGCGGACCCGCGAATCCATCGCTGGAGAGATGTCGTAGGGACGATCGCGGAAGGCTTCGGAAAGAGCCCGGTCTGGATCCCGCTGCCGCAGCCGCTGGTGCGGTTCGCAGCTACGCTCACCGAACAGGTGGGACGGGTTCTCGGCAGGGCGGTCCCATTCAACCGCGAAAAGGCTGAGGAAATGCTCGCATCCGGGTGGGTTTGTGACCTGTCGGGCTCGGAGGCGCTTCTTCCGGTCGCGTCCGTGACGCCGCTCGAGCAGGGAATCGACGAAACGATTCGCTGGTATATCCGCCAAGGATGGATTTGATGGGAACAGCGCAGGCTAAACAACAGGTGCAGAGGCCTGTTGATATTTTTGATAAATGTTTCCGTTTTACGACCGCCCGGGACGCGATCTCCCAGGGCGTCTATCCGTATTTCCAGCCGATCGAACAGTCGTTCGATACGGAGGTGGTGATCCGGGGCGAACGGAAGATCATGGTGGGCTCCAACAATTATCTGGGGCTCACGCACCATCCCTACGTTCTCGAGAAGGCGCAGGCCGCCCTCCATCGGTACGGGACAGGATGCACGGGTAGCCGTTTTCTGAATGGCACCCTCGACATGCACGAGGAGCTCGAGATCCGCCTCGCGCGGCTGATGGGGCAGGAGAGCGCGCTCGTCTTCAGCACAGGATACCAGACCAACCTCGGGATCGTCGCGACGCTCGTCGGTCGCAACTCCATCGTTCTGCAGGATCGTCTCAACCACGCCAGCCTCGTCGACGCCTCGCAGCTTTCAGGCGGGACGATGGTTCGCTACTCGCACGGCGACTTCACGATGCTCAGGCGCCTGCTCGAGCGGCATTGGGATGTCGGCGGCGGGATCCTGATCGCGACGGATGGCATCTTCTCGATGGAGGGCGACATCGTCGACCTCCCCGCAATCGTGAGCCTGGCGCGCGAGTTCGGCGCACGGGTGCTGGTCGATGACGCCCACTCACTCGGTGTCCTCGGCCACCTCGGCGGGGGAACCTCGCAGCACTTCAACATGGAGGGCGAGGTCGATCTGGTGATGGGTACCTTCTCGAAGTCCTTCGCGTCGATCGGCGGCGTGGCGGCGGGACCCGAGCAGGCGATCCACTACCTGAAGCACCACGCGCGCGCGCTGATCTTCAGCGCCAGCATGCCGCCATCGGCGGTCGCGACGGTGCTCGCCTGCATCGACGTGCTGGAGCGTGAGCCGGAAAGGCGTCTCGAGCTCTGGGCGAACGCGGACTATCTCCGGAGCGGCCTGCAGCACCTCGGCTTCGACACCGTCACGTCCGAGACTCCGATCATCCCGGTTGTCACCGGCAACATGGACCGGACCTTCGAATTCTGGCGCGCACTCTTCGATGAGGGTGTCTTCACGAATCCGGTTCTTCCGCCGGCAGTACCCGAAAGCTCGTGCCGTCTTCGGACATCTGTGATGGCGACTCACACGCGTGAGCAGCTCGATCAGGTCCTCGAGGCGTTCACACGGGTGCGCGCACGTCTCGGTGCGCCCTGACCGACAGCTTCCGGCAAGCCGCACGAATCCGATGCCCTGCCCTCCGACCCGAAGGGCGGGGCGTTTTCTTGGCACCTGCCCCCGAACCCTGCGATGCCCGCGATCGTTGAACAGAGACAGCTCGATGTGACCATCCGGGAGATCCCCGACGGTCAGTCGCTGAAAGGCTTCATCGATGTCGCCTGGACGATGAACCAGGGGGATCCGAACTGGATCCCCCCGCTTCGCATGAGCATCAGCTCGGCATTGAACCGGGCGAAGCACCCCTTCCATCGGCATGCCGAGGTCGCCTACTTCATAGCAGAGCGTCGAGGGCGGGTCGTGGGGCGGATCGCGGCGATCGTCAACCATCTCCACAACGAGTTCCACGAGGACCGGATCGGCTTCTTCGGCCTCTTCGAGTGTGAGCGCAACGAGGCAACGTCTGCGGCACTTTTCGACGCTGCCGCAGCGTGGCTGCGCGACCGCGGGATGACGGTCATGCGCGGGCCGGTGAACCTCTCCACGAACGAGGAGGTCGCTTCACCCGGCATCCTCGTTGAAGGGTTCGACTCACGGCCCACACTCATGATGGGGCACAACCCGGCATATTACGGGGAGCTTCACGAGAGGGCAGGCTTCACGAAGGTGAAGGATCTGCTCGCCTTCTACTGGGACGACCCGTCCAGGACGCCGCGACGGGGCGTCGAACTACTCGACAGGATCCTGAAGCGCGAGGGCGTGACGATCCGACCGCTCAGTCTCAAGCGCTTCCGGCAGGACGTCGATGCGATCAAGGAGGTCTACAACGCGGCGTGGTCGAAGAATTGGGGCTTCGTCCCGATGACGAACGAGGAGTTCGAGCATCTGGCGAAGGAGTTCAGGCCTTTCGTCGACCCGAACCTGTGCCTCGTTGCAGAAGCGGAGGGCGAAGCGGTCGGATTCGGCCTGGCGCTGCCCGACCTCAACGAGGCGATCCGCCACATCCCGGACGGGCGCCTCTTTCCGTTGGGGATCTTCAAGCTGCTGTGGCACAAGCGGAAGATCCGCGGCATGCGCTTTCTGACGCTCGGCTTCAGGCCGAAATATCAGCATTCCGGATTGGGCGTCGGCTTCTACGCGAGGACATGGCAGGCAGCGGCGGACGCGGGTTACACGCATGGTGAAGCGTCATGGATCCTGGAGGACAACCATGAGATGGTGCGCGCTCTCGAACGGATCGATGGCCGCCCGTATCGTCGGTACCGCCTCTATGACCGCTCGCTGTAACCGCTCAGGGAAGGAAAATCAGGGCCGCTCCCGGGCTCTCATCCGTGCCCACTCGGAGAGGACTCATGGAGTCAATGGTGGGGGTAACGTCGGCTTTATCGAGCCTCGGAACCGGTTTCCATAATACATACGTTTACGATGCAGGTTCCGCTGTGACTTGTAGTTGCGTGCTCGGGTCCGATTTCTGCCACATAGGGCACCCGCACTTCAACCCGGGGGCTTATGGTTACAACCGTACGGCGGACGGACCGGCTGCTGCTGGTGGAGGTCGCCATGGTGCTGGGCCTCATTGTGCTGGCGATCGTCTTCTACGTGCGGCCGGCCGGGGAGGGAGAGGTGACTGCTCCCTGGTGGAAGTGGTCGCTCATGGCTCTCGTCTTCTTCGGGATTCTGGCGTTTCGAAGCTGGCGCCGACGACGGGCGGGTCATTCGGCGCTGCACCGGGTAGTCCGCGAGGAGGCGTCGAGGGTGGAGTAGTGGTTGGCTCCGGGGGCCGGATCAGCTCTTCCTGCCGCTCCGCATCGCGGGGGGCGCCTTGAGAGTCGCCTACTTCACCGAAAGCCTTTACCCGCTCGTCGACGGCGTTTCCCGCACGCTTGCCCGTCTCTTCGGCACCCTCGAGAGGCGGGAGGTCGACTTTCTCGTCTTTTCACCCTTTGTGCCGGGGCCCGAGGTCTCATGGCACTCGCGGGTGAGGGAGACGAAGTACATCCACTTCCCACCCTATCCGGATTATCGGGTGAGTGTTCCGCGGATCGCACCGTATCGGCGAGCGCTCGAGGAATTCCGTCCGGATCTGATTCACGTCGTGAGTCCGACCCCGCTCGCCTACCGTGCACAGACGCTCGCGCTCGGAATGGGTGTTCCGGTCGTCGCGAGCTTTCATACGCATTTCGTTTCCTACTTCCGCTTCTACGGGATCGGTCGGTTCGAAGCGCAGGGATGGTCGCTGCTGCGGCGCTTCTACGAGCGGTGCGCCCGGATCTACGTGCCCTCGGAGAGCATCATCCGGGAGCTTGGTGAGCAGGGCATGCGAAATTTGGAGCTCTGGTCACGAGGTATCGACCTGGCGGGCTTTTCACCCCATCATCGTGATCGATCCTTCCTTCTCGAGCGGCACGGGGTGGCGGAGGACGAGCCGGTTCTTCTTCTGGTCAGCCGTCTCGTGAAGGAGAAGGATCTGCACGACCTCATCCCGCTCGATCGGGAGCTGAAGAAGCGCGGCATTCGCTATCGGTTTGCGCTGGTGGGAGATGGACCGCTCCGACCGACGCTCGAGCGGGCGCTTCCCGACGCCATCTTCGCGGGACAGCAGAGTGGGGCGGAGTTGGCTCGCTGGTACGCATCGTCTGACGTTTTCGTCTTTCCGTCGACGACCGAGACCCTGGGCAACGTCGTGCTCGAGGCGCTCGCGTCGGGAACCCCGGCGGTCGTCGTCGATCGTGGCGGCCCACAGGATCTCATCCGCCATGGATCGAATGGCTATGTCGCGAAGGCTAACGATATAGGAGACATCGCCGATTACCTCGAGCGACTGCTGAGGGATGCGGAGATGAGGGGACGGATGGGCGAAGATGGCCGTAGCTCGGCTTCCTCCCGGAAGTGGGAAGAGATCAATGGGGGCCTGATCGACAGCTACGCCCGGGTGATCGAAGAATCACGGGGCAGAGCGCAAGGCTGATGGAGCCGACAACCGGCGTGGACCGCACCCATCCGGCCACACGCACCTCCCCCCCGAGCCGCACGCCGGCAACCCCGCCCCGCGGTTTCGACAAGCTCTTCCGGTCGGCGATGATCGTCATCCCGATCGGCGTCTTCGGGAACGTTCTTTTCTCGCTCTGGCGGACGGACCGGTCGCTGCTGGCGTCCCTCGCCGATCTACCGCGTGGGTATCTGGTACTCGCCCTCCTCCTCGGGGTGGTACCCTGGTTCGCAAATGCCCTCCGGTTGCTGATCTGGACCCGGTTTCTGGGTCACGGCGTGAGCTTCCGCGATGCCTTCCGTATCACTCTCGCGACCGATCTGGGATCGGCGGTAAGCCCGACCGCGGTGGGAGGAGGTTTCTTCAAGTGGGGGATGCTGGTTCAGAAGGGGGTGAGCCCCGGCGCCGCGGTTTCCCTAGCGACTCTGACCCCGATCGAGGATGGTCTCTTCTTCCTCATTGCAATTCCGATCGGCATCTACCTGACCGCATCGTGGGGCAATCCGGTCTTTGCGGAGGCGGCCGGGCAGCTTCGGGAGAGCGCCCCGGCACTCTTCCTCGTCGCGGGCGGCATCGCGCTGTTCAGCTGGCTCGCGCTGCGATGGGTGCTCGGCGGTCGGTTCGGTCGGAGGACGCAGCGGAAGGGGCTGCGTCTGGCCGGGCGGACCAAGCGACGCCTTCGTGGCAGCTGGATCGATGCACGCGAGGTATTCCGGCTGATCCGCTCGAATGGAAAAGCCCGCTTCGCGCTGAGCATGTCGTTGACGAGTGTGCAGTGGGCGGCCCGCTACTCCATCGTGTCCGCCCTCGTCGCCTTTCTTGGCGCCCCTGTTCATCCCGTGCTGTTCGGGATTCTTCAGTGGGTCGTCTTCACGCTCGCCGCCTTCGTCCCGACTCCCGGGGGCGCCGGGGGTGCCGAGGCCGCCTTCTTCGTCGTCTACTCACCCTTCATCCCTGCGGCGATCCTTCCTCTTACGACCGCAGCCTGGCGCTTCTTCACCTTTTATGTGCACCTGCTGCTGGCTGCGCTGCTCTACATGGTGATCCGGGATCGGCAGGCGGGTCGTTAACGGTCGATAGCAGAAATCCCCGGCCTTCGATTCAGGAGACTCGACAAATTTTCGGATCATCATTAGATTCGGATCCATGAAGAACTCCTCGGCTCGCTGCCAACCGCGTTCCTCATCGGGCGGCCCAACCCGACGGTCTTCGGCTTTCCGCCACGACGCCGCAAGAATTCCGAATGTCGATTTGACCGACGAGCAGCTCTTCCAGCTCTACACGAATGGCGATGAAGAGGGGTTCCAGCTCCTCATGCGTCGCTACGAGCCGAGGATTCAGGGCTTCCTGCGGAAGCGGCTGAATGATGAAGAGCGGGTCGAGGACCTCACGCAGGACACCTTCCTTCGTATCCATCGCGCGCGCGACAGCTACGATCCCGGCCGGAAGTTCTCCACCTGGATCCATACGATCGCGAACAACCTCCTCAAGAACGAGTTCCGGAATCGCTCGCGGCGCCGCGAGACGGTGTTCTCCGAACTCCGCCCCGAGACGACTCCCGCCGGCGGCGTTTCCCGGCCCGTCGAGTTCCAGGCGGGGGGTGCGGACCCCGAGCAGGAGACCTATCGTTCGGAGCTGCGGGTCGCGATCGATATCGCCATCGAACAGATGGACGAGCACCACCGGATCCCCTTCGTCATGCGCGAGGTTGAGGACCTCTCCTATGAAGAGATCGCTGAAGCGATCGGCATTCCGGTCGGGACGGTGAAGAGCCGCTTGAACAGGGCGAGGAACTCCTTCCGAAGTCTTCTGCCCGTCCCGGTCTGAGGCGATCCATGCCCGGCCTTCGGCGCCCTCGCCTCCCTCTGGAGCCGAGGGCGCTTTTTCTTGCAGGAAGCTTTCACCGTCTGAGAAACCGTCTCCCGCAGGTCGGAAAGGATCGGCATGGTGAGCCAACCGCACGTCGTGATCATCGGAGGGGGATTCGCCGGGCTGAACACCGCCCGGGAACTCGCGCAGGCCCCCGTTCGGGTCACCCTCGTCGACCGAAGGAATTACCATCTCTTCCAGCCGCTCCTGTATCAGGTGGCAACTGCTGCGCTCTCCCCCGGGGAGATCGCATCCCCGATCCGCAGCATCCTGAGGCGGCAGCGGAATACCGAAGTCGTCATGGGCGAAGTCATCTCGGTCGATAGGCCGGGCCGGTTCATCACCCTCAGCGACGGGTCCACGATATCGTACGATTACCTCGTGGTGGCTACCGGCGCGGTGGATCAGTACTTCGGCCACCCGGAATGGGCCGTTGAGGCGCCCGGCCTCAAGAGCATCGACGACGCGACGGAGATCCGACGCCGCTTCCTCTTGGCGTTCGAGGTTGCCGAGCGGGAGCGGGATGAGACGCTCGGGGCCGAGGCGCTCACCACCGTGGTGATCGGTGGCGGCTCGACAGGGGTGGAGATGGCCGGCGCCATGGCCGAAGTCTCGAAGTACTCGCTGAACCGCGATTTCCGAAGAATCGATCCTTCCAAAGCGAGGATCATCCTCATCGAAGGTGGCGATCGGATCCTTCCTGCTTTCGCCCCGCACCTTTCGGCGAAGGCGGAGGAAGCGCTGCGCGAGCGGGGCGTCGAGGTTCGTACTGGCAGCATCGTGACGAATATCGATCATGATGCGGTCTACATCGGCGAGGAGAGGATCCCGACGCGCAACGTCGTGTGGGCAGCCGGTGTCGCCGCTTCCCCCCTTGGCGCGGCGCTGGGCGGCGAGGTCGACCGGATGGGCCGCGCTCATGTCGGCCCGGACCTGAGCCTGCCCGGCAATCCCGAAATCTTCGTTCTGGGGGACCTTGCGCATGCGGCTGGTGCGGACGGCAAGCCTCTTCCCGGCCTTGCTCCGGTGGCGATCCAGCAGGGGATCGCCACCGGTCGAAACATCCGCCGCTCGATCAAGGGGGAGCAGCGCCGCCCTTTCCGGTATCGCGACAAGGGAACGATGTCGACCATCGGAAGGGGCGATGCCATCGCTGAAATCGGCGGGCTGCACCTCACGGGACTGATCGCCTGGCTCGCATGGATCTTCGTTCATCTTCTCTTCCTGATCGGCTTCCGCAACCGCATCGCGGTGGTATTCCAGTGGGGCTGGGCCTACCTCACCTGGCAGACCGGTTCTCGATTGATCACGGGCATGGTATCGCGCGATCTTGACCCTCTTCCCCATGAGCATCTGACACCCGACGAGCCTGACGAGGCAGAGGCTACCGCGTCGATCGGCGAGTCGCGGTGAAGTCTGCACGGGAGCTCCCCTTCGAGCGCTCCTTCCGGATGTGGGTCGAGAGGCAGGGGATGGGATGGATCGAAGGGGGTGGGGCGTCGAGCGGGGCTGGCGGGGCGGCTCGCTGGCACTGCCTCCGTCCGTCATCCACCCCGGTCCGGGCGGTTGTGGCGCTGCACGGTGCGGGCAATGATGCGCTCTTCGGCTGGGTCGGCCTCTTCAAGGAGCTCCTGAGCAGCGGCACGCTGATCTACACATTCGATCTTCCGGGTCATGGAAGGGGCGGAGATTCCCGGCTTGAGGTGCCGCTGGTACGTGATGCGATCGAGCAGGCAGTTTCCACCTGCGAAGAGCTGGCAGGGGATCGGCCTGTCCACGCGGTCGGGGTCAGCCTGGGCGGCTCTCTTCTTCTCGACTCTCTCCCATCGCTCGCCGAACGACTGGCATCCGCCGCGCTGGTGGTAGCGCCGCTCCGCATCCACCTCTCGCTCGGCTCCTTTCTGCCGGAAGTCTCGCCCCGGACCTTCGCGCTCGTATGGAAGGAAAGGGAGCATTACGGCCTCAGCGGCCTTATTCCCTCGTTTGGACCCTTCAAGCGGGAGGTCTATCCGCTACGCCTCGAGAACCCGCCGCCGCCCGGGATGTTCGGGTACGTCGATGCCCTCAACGGAATGCTCGAATCACTCGATCTTCCGGACGCTGCAGCGAGAACGCGCGTTCCAGTGCTTCTGGCGTACGGCGACTCCGATCGCGTGGTGCCGCTGCGCCAGGGCGAGGAGCTGTCCACCGCGCTGGAGCGCTCCACCCTTCTGCGCGTTCGCAGAGGGACGCACCTTTCGACCCCCCTCTCCGTCGAGTTTCGGCACGCCCTCGCCGGCTGGATGAGGAAGTGGGAATGACCTCACCGCGGCCGCTTCGCTTCGACGTACATATCCATCTGGCCGGCGTAGGCACGATGGGATCCGGCTGCTGGGCCTCCCCCTCCCTGCGCCGGCGTCCGACCTTTCTCGGCCTCCGGCTCCTCTACGGCATCGGACCGGGCCAACTCCGGACGAGCGTCGACCAGGATTGGGCGGAGATGGTCTCCCGACGCGTCGCCGAGAGCGACATCGATTATGGTTGCGCCCTGGGATTCGACGGCGTCTACGACAGCTCGGGCCGCCTCGACAGCGCCCGCTCGCAGCTGATCGTCCCGCCGAGCTGGGTCTTCGAAGTATGCAGCCGCTATCCGAATCTCCTGCCGGCGCCCTCCATCAATCCCTATCGCCGGGACGCCCTCGACCTGCTCGATGATGCGATCGAGCGGGGTGCGGTTCTCATCAAATGGCTCCCCATCGTGCAGGGCTTCGATCCGGCGAGCCTCCGCACGCGACCCTTCCTCAAGCGGGCGGCGGAAGCGGGCATCCCCCTTCTGGTTCACGCGGGCTGCGGTGAGGTCACCTTCGCGACGGTAGACCCGACCTGCGGGGACATCGATTCCCTGGTCCCGGCCCTCGAGCTGGGAGTGAAGATCATCTGCGCCCACACCGCCGCACCCGCCTTCTTCGAGAAGAGTCAGCTTTCCCGGCTTCGGGAGCTGCTGACACGATATGAAAACTTGTGGGTCGATAATTCAGGTCTCGCCAATTTGTCGAGGGCAAGACATCTTCCCCGGTTCGTCGCCGATCCGGTCATCCATTCACGGACCCTGCACGGCAGCGACTTTCCTGTTCCATCGAGCGCCCGGCACTATTGTCGATCGCTCGGACGCAGGAAAGTTTCGGAGATACATGCCCTTTCGAATGGGATTCAGCGGGATCTGATGATAAAGCTCGAGATGGGGTATGAAGAGGCTTGTCTTGGCCGTGCGGCAGGGGTTCTCGCGAATCCGGGGCGCTGGTGCAGGAGCGGAAGTGCCGTCGAATAGCATCTGTGGAACGCGGGTCGGAGCAGGCAGGTTGCGGGGTGCACGATGGTTTGCGATCTCCGCCTGCTTCGCCCTCTGCCTCGCCCCATCCAGCGTCGCAGCCCAGCTTCGGCCCTATGAACCGACTGAATGGAGGGTCTTCGATGAGGGCGCGTGGCTCGTAGGGAATGTCGGCGCATCCTTCTTCGGCGGGCAGCGGGCCTCCCTCGCGGGTGAGATCGGGACGTTGAAGGAGATGGGGCTCTTCTCCGCTTTCGCCCGCTCCGGGCGGATCGCCGTAGGCGTGGAGGGAACCTTCCAGCGGCGGTTCGTGCGGACAGAGGCGTTCGCCGATCCGCAGGGAGGGGCCGAAGCCGATGGCGACGGTTCCCGCCAGGACGCCGGGGACTATCGCATCTCGACCGTCATGCGACTGACCCCGGAGTCGAGCATGGCGCTCGCCGTCCTCCGCTTCGGTACACGGCTTCCCACCACAGACAATGCAGTGGGGCTGGAGCGCGACCAGATGGACTTCTTCGCCGTGCTCGGCGGTCGCTACGACCTGGGTCCCCTGCGGGCGACCGCTGAGGCGGGCCTCGGGATTCATGGCACCCGGGACCCCATCTACGAGCAGTCGGATGTCTTCATCTACCACCTGTCGGTCGGCCTCCCTCGCGGAGTCGTCGCCCCCTCCCTTATTCTGACCGGCCACGCCGATGGCCTTCCGGACCGGAATGTCCCCGGGAACGAGGAGCTCGCCGAGCTCCGCTTCCGCGTCCGCGCCGGCGGCGATGTGTGGCTTCAGGCCGAGGCGATTGCCGGCCTTCTCGACTACAGCCCGGACCGCGGCCTGTCGATAATGCTCGGGGCGGCTCTCTAGCGGCTGCGACAGCGCGGGAGGCTGCGGCCGGCCCACTCCCGCCGCGCTGATCCCCCCGGAGCGCCGGCGCGCAGTCGAGCGGAGGTGGCCTGGACTTTGCCCTGCAAAGCACTTGACATTCACCCAGCACGCCGCGAAGATTTTCTCATGGGAACCGTTCATCCGATGCGTCGCCGGGTTCGGGCGGAGAGCCACTCTCTCCACGACCGGGCCATGGAGAATCTGCGCTTCATCCGTGAAACGATGGAGCGGGCGGGTAGCTTTACGGCCGTCTCCGGATGGGGGCAGGTCGGGATCGGGCTGACCGCGCTCATCGCGGCCTGGATCGCGGCGGGCCGGACGACGCCCGAGGCGTGGCTCGCGGTCTGGTCGGTAGAGGCGCTGATCGCGCTCAGCGTGGGGGGATGGACGGTCGCGCGGAAAGCGTATAGCGCCGGCCTCCCCCTCCTTTCGGGGCCCGGCCGCAAAGTCGCTCTGAGTCTAGCGCCCCCGCTCGTCGCCGGGGCGATGCTGACCGCGGTCCTCTTCGAGGCGGGGGTGCTTGCTCCCCTAGTGGGGATGTGGATGCTGCTGTACGGCACAGGGGTGGTCGCGGCAGGCGCGTTCTCTGTGCGGATCGTTCCCGTTATGGGCCTGTCCTTCATGATGCTCGGAACCTTCGCCCTGCTGGCCCCGATGGCGTGGGGGAATGCTCTGATGGCCTTCGGCTTCGGCGGCTTTCACATCTTCTTCGGAATTCTGATCGCCTGGAGGTACGGTGGCTGAGCCTCACATCATAGAGCCCTGGCCGACGGAGGCGGGGGAGGATAGCGCGCTCCGCAGCGAGGCGGGCGGCGCGAATGACGCTGGCCCTCCGGGGCTCGACCGCCTGATCCATGAGCGGGTCCGTCTCGGGATCGTCAGCGCGCTCGCGGTGAACGACACGCTGACCTTCAACGAACTCAAGGCGATGCTGCGGGCAAGCGACGGAAATCTGAGCGTCCACGCGAGGAAGCTCGAAGAAGCGGGCTACGTCGAATGCACGAAGAGCTTCCATGGGCGCGTTCCGCGGACGGTCTACCAGCTCACACCCATCGGCCGGCGCGAGTTTACGCGCTACCTGGATCACATGGAAGCGCTCATCGAAGCCGTCCGTGAAACCTGACAAGCGAAACGATTCATTCGAATCGATGAAAGATAGCACTGAAGAGATGTCGGCCGGCCTGCACGTCGGCATGATCATGGACGGGAATGGCCGCTGGGCCGTCGCCCGTGGACGGCCGCGCTTCGCAGGGCATCGCGAAGGGGCGAAGGTCGTGCGGAAGATCGTGGAAGCCGCGCCCGACCTGGGCATCGGCATCCTGACGCTGTACGCCTTCTCTTCCGACAACTGGCGACGGCCCTCCCGCGAGGTCACCGCGCTGATGCGCCTCTTCCGCTCCTATCTTGCCGCCGAAACGGCGCGCTGCGTCCAGAATGGCGTCCGCATGAAGGTCATCGGCCGCCGGGACCGGATTCCTCCGGTGCTGGTCCGAGCGATCGAGGCGGCTGAAAGTGCCACATGTGGCGGCAGCACGCTCCTGATGCGGATCGCAATCGACTATTCCGCACGAGACTCCCTCGTTGCCGCGGCGTCCCGACTCTGCCCCGGCGCAACGAGGGATGACATGGCAGATGCGATCGCGGAGGTCACACTATCTCCGGTGACGCCGGACGTTGATCTGCTGGTGCGCACGGGGGGAGAACAGCGGCTGAGCGACTTCATGCTCTGGGAGTGCGCCTATGCCGAACTCTTCTTCGAATCGGCGCTCTGGCCGGAGTACACGCCTCATCATCTGGAGACGGCGGTGCGGTGGTTCACCGGAAGGGAGAGGCGTTTCGGCGGGGTGCTGCACGCGGCAGCGGCGGGCTGAGGGAAACGCGCCTTCGAGCGCCTACCAGAGGGTCACGCCGCCCGCCCATCAGGCTGGAAGGGCGGCTCCCCGCTCAGGGCGAAGGGCGTCGTGCGGATCCGACGGAGATCGAATTCACCGATCAGCGAAGCCGCCGATGTCGGTTCCGGCCGCTCGACCAGCCCGCACGACCACGCCAGCCAACCGACGATATCTTCCGGACGGACCTTCCCGGCGCGCAACTCCCCCAGCGAAACTGCCCCATGCCGTTTCGCCAGTCGCTCCCCATCCTCACCCAGCATCAGCGGAACGTGCGCCCAGAGCGGGGGCTCCCACCCGAGCGCCTGGTAGACGAGAAGCTGCCGCGCCGTGGAGGAGAGCAGATCTGCCCCGCGCAGAACATGCGATATCCCCATCAGATGATCGTCGACGACGACCGCGAGCTGGTACGCGGCGACCCCATCCTTCCGCCGCACCACGAACGCCCCCGTTTCACGGAAAGGTTCATAGCAGCGCGCTCCCATGATCAGATCGTCGAAGCAGACCCTGCCTTCGCCGACCTTCATCCGGATCGCCACATCCGGTCGGCGGAGGGCTGATTCGGAAGTACCCGCGGATCGTGTCAGACAGGTGCCGGGATACGCCGGACCCTCATCATCCCCCTCCTGGGGAGCGCTGGCAGCGGCGAGGATTTCCTTGCGGGAGCAGTGGCATGCGAAGGTCATCCCTTTGTCGGCAAGGGTCGTGAGGGTCGCCGCGAATGCCTCCTGACGCTCCGACTGAAGATAGGGAGCGAAAGGGCCGCCGACATCCGGACCTTCGTCCCAGTCGATGCCGAGCCACCGGAGTTCTTCGAGCTGCCGGGTGAGATATTCGGGTCGGGAGCGGGTGGGATCGAGATCTTCCGCGCGCAGCACGAACTCGCCTCCCAGGCTCCTGATCTGAAGCCAGGCGAGGAGTGCGGTACGTGCGTTGCCGAGGTGAAGCTCACCGGTCGGGCTGGGGGCGAAGCGGCCGCGGACCGGCGCACTCGCCGCCACCCTCAACCCTCTCCGAGCATCCGATCGACCCGCGCTTCCAGAGCCGGTTTTGTGGCGCCGGACAGCGCGCTCTCAAGGAGATCCGCGAGCTCGTTCGCGAAATCCTCGGGGAATCGTCGGGCGAGCCGGACCAGAGGCGCGAACGCCAGGAGCGCCGTTCGTGGTGTGACGCCATCATCCTCGAAGTCGTCTTCGTAGGAATCGCCCCGCCACGCCTCGCTCGACCCCGCACTCGCGCGCCAGGGCTCGGCATCGTCCTCTTCGCCCTCCATCTCCACATCCGTCAGGTGGCCATCCGGAATCGGCATCGCAAGGCCGACCATCGCGTGCACCTCATCGCCTGCATCTTCCGGCTCCTCGGCCAGAACCCCGAGCGTGACCGGTGCCCGGAGTGCCTGGCGCAACACTTCCACTGTCTCCAGCGGGAGGAGGGCCCGGAAGCTGGGCGACGGGTTCTGCTCGGCGAAGAACGCCATCGGCAGAAGGTCCGACCCATCGGGGATCAGGCCCTGCCCGTCGACGGCCTCCATGCGGAGGTTGACCGGTTCTTCTCTAAGGAATACGTGCATCTTTTCCTGTCGATCCACGGATCGAATCGGAGGGATGAATTTTTCGGGAACACGGGCAACAGGCTGCTGGCGCCTGATCGCACCCAGCCTATCTTAAGCTGCCGACTCCCTTCACCTGCAAGAGGTGCTCACATGCTGCCTGTGATGGAGATGCGCCGCACGAGTCAATCGCTGCGGCTCGAGCGAGCCCTTCGGGAGGCCGTGAAGGGTGAAGTCCGCTTCGACGACAAATCCCGTCTTCTGTACAGCACCGACGCATCGCTCTACCAGATCCTTCCTCTCGGCGTCGTGCTGCCGAGAAGCGACGAAGATGTAGAGGCTGTCCTCCGCATCGCGGCCGAGGAGCGGGTCCCCGTCCTGCCGCGGGGAGGGGGCACCGCGCTCGCGGGCCAGACGGTCGCTTCCGCGGTGGTCATCGACTTCTCGAAGTACATGAACCGGGTACTCGAGATCGACCCCGACCGGATGCGGGCCCGGGTTCAACCGGGGCTGCGGCTCGATCGTCTCAACCGGGCGACAGCCCCGCACGGGCTCGAGTTCGGACCGGACCCCGCCACAATCCGGCAATGTGCGCTCGGCGGGATGATCGGCAACAACTCATGCGGCGCACGATCGCTCGTCCACGGAAAGACCGGGGACCATGTGCATTCACTGCGCTGCTTCCTGCCGGATGCGACGTGCGTCGACCTCGGCCCCATCGCTCGCTCGGCCGTCGCAGCCCGGAGCGGGCGTGAGGGGGAGCTTGCCCGTGAGGTTCTGCGCATCCTCGAACCGGAGCGCGATCGCATCCTTTCGAGATACCCTCGTGTGCCCCGGCGGGTTTCCGGCTACAACTTTGATTCGATCCTTGAAGATGACGAGCTGAATCTCGCAAAGTTGATCGTCGGGAGCGAAGGCACCCTTGCGACGGTGGTAGAAGCCGAGCTCGGCCTGGTCAGGGTCCCGCTGGCGCGAAGCCTCGTCCTCCTCTCCTTCCGGGACCGATGGACATCGATGGATGCAATTCCGGGCATCCTCCCTGAACCGGGGCTTTCCGCACTGGAGATCGTCGACTCCCGGGTGCTGAAAGGTGCGCGTGAGCTCTTCGAGTTCCGCGCTGCCGCAGCGCTCGTGGCGCCGGATGCACTGGGCGTGCTCTTCTGCGAATTCACTGGCGACAGCCCGCAGGAGGTCGCGGAGCTGGCCAACGACTTCGCGCGCCGTGCTCCCTCTCTGCCCGGGAACCCTTCGGCGGGCGTCTTCCTCGCTCCCGCCGAGCAGGTTGCGGCCTGGTCGATCCGTCAGGTTGCGACCGGTCTGCTCTACCGCACGACCGCCACGCGGGACATCAAGCCCCAGGAGTTCGTCGAGGATACCGGGATCGCGCCGGAGAAGCTCGGTGCCTACAC
>CAYRLB010000054.1:0-17362 GCA_964424945.1 uncultured Gemmatimonas sp. | reverse complement strand
GAACGAACAAGGATGCGGTTCTCAAGGAGATGATCGGGCTGTTGAAGCTGGATGAAAAGTCCGAGAGCATTCTCTACAAGATGTTGAAGCGCCGTGAGAATCTCGGCTCGACCGGAATCGGCAAAGGGATCGCTATCCCTCACTGTCGCTCTCTCGTCGTCAATCGTCTGCGCGTTGCTTTCGGCCGCAAAACGGAAGGGCTCGACTTCCGCGCCATCGACGAACAATCGGTTCAGAACATCTTCCTTATCGTCGCGCCTCCTCTAGAAGTCTCGAATCAGTACCTGCCCGTCCTCGGCAAGATTGCTCAGTTCTCCAAGGAGTCCGACGTTCCGGCCAGACTTGCCGAAATCTCCACGCCGGGCGAGTTCCTTGCCCTGCTCGAGGAGAAAGGGATCTGACGATGCACCCCCAACTCGAGACGCTTCTCGAAATTCAGGACCTCAAGACGCAGCGCGGTGAACTCCTCGATCCGAGCGCGAACCGCTCCTTCGAGGAAGAGGTGTTCAACATCAGTGTGGACGATGCCGTCAAGCAGCTCGACGAAAAGATCGTCGAGATGGAGCAGACGCTCGATACGCCGATCCGCAACCGGTACCGAAGGCTGGCCGGTTCGCGCGGACGCTTCATCGTTCCGGTTATCAACGGGACGTGCTTCGGATGTTTTGTGACGATCCCGACAGCGCTCTCCTCGGAAAGGAATGAGGATCTGCGCTTCTGCGACAGTTGCGGACGTTTCCTCTACATGGTTGCCTGACGCCGCCTGACCGACGGCAATACCGATACAGAAGAAAAAGATGACCGGTGGATCGTGCTCCACCGGTCATCTTTTTTTGTGCTCGAACTCAGAAGGGTAATACGCTTCGTCGCCTCGGTGGATTGTCTACGATCAGTTTGCTCGTCAGCGGTGGATGTCCCGGCACCACCAACTGCACATAATACACTCCCGATGAAACCAGCCTGCCTGCCAGGTCCTTCCCATCCCAGTAGGCGATTTTTCTTCCCGGTTCCGTATACTCCAGGTTGAGAACCCTCTGCCCTCCTCCCCCGGGGTGGTCGATCGCCACCGGTATCGCGCGTACCTGCTGAAGGATGTTGTAGATCCGCATCGATGCCCGTACCGGCGTTCCGTCTTCGAAAAGGGACGGAGGTAGTACGAAGGGGATCCAGGTTTCGGGGCTTACGGGATTCGGATAACTCGCTTCCAGAGTTATGCCGCTCCCTGCCTCCTCCGTGCCACGCACGGGCAGGCCGTTCTGCCCCTCGGCACCGGGTGGCGAGAGAGAGCCCGCGAGCAGAAAAAGGATGAGCAGGATCGACCGGGGGCGCGGTATCAGCACCTCGCCATCCTGGGTTTCGGGGAGTAAGGTCGTGATTTTCGGTCGATTCCGAGGCCGGATACGGCACCTCTCAACGAAACGTACCGAAGCAGTATAGAGTTAGAGGTCGAAAGGGGTCAAGGGAAAAGACACCATTGACCTTGCATTGGTTGTAATCTGTTGACCTCAAATGTGCGGTCGTGGCTCGACGCGCCCAGGCTCAGGGACGGAGCTGGGCGCGGAAGAGTGGGAAGGCCCGAAGTGCGCGATCCGTCGGCAGATGGAGTGCGAGAAAGGCCTCCAGCAGATCTGCGTGGAGCGCCGGGTTGGATGGCGTGAGGCTCCAGTCGACCTCATGGGTCATGCTGTGGATCTCGTCCCGTATCGTGCCGGGCAGCCGGCCACCCGGTCGGCAGATAGCACAGACTGCCCCGCCCGCGCGTGCGTCGAAGCCGGTGCTTTCCATCGATTCGATCGGCGCGTCGCATCGCACGCAGGAGGTCATCCGGGGCTGGTAGCCCATGATGGAGACGATCGCCCACAGGGCTTGCAGGGTCGTGGCGTCGTTCGGGGAGGCTCCGTCCGCCAGCCGGTCGAGCGCCGTGGTGAGCAGCGCATACAGGGTCGGATTCGCCTCCTCCGATCCGAAGCGGAGCGCAACTTCGGCGAGCAGTGATGCTCCGGTGAAGGCAGCGAAGTCGTGGCCGATCCCCTGGCGGCTCCGAAGGAGTGAGAAGCCGGTCAGCGTGAAGAGCTCAACTCCTTCGCGCAGGTTGAATTGCGCCTCACCCTCGGTGAATGGCTCGAGGATCGCTCCGAAGCGACTGCGCGGGCGACGCGCTCCCTTCGCGATCACCGACCGAAGCCCATATTCGGGCGTTAGGATGCGCAGGATCCGACTCGTATCCGCGTAGGGGAAGGAGTGCAGAACGAGAGCGGGCGTCCGGATCTGGGGCACGGGGCTCGCCCTAGATGCGAGCCTGAGGAGCCCCGGCGCGGAAGGCGAAGAATGCGCCGGCGAGAAGTAGCAGTATGGAGGCCGTCACGGCCGCGACGATCGGATTGATCGGTGCGGAGAGCGCGCCCGACCAGGCCAGATCGACCCGGCTGTCCGGCGCCAGGTCACTCCCCGAATACCGAAGGTACTCGTCCCCTTCGAAGGGAATGGAGTTAAGGCGCGGCAGTCCGATGACCTCGCTGAGGTGCGACGGCTGAAGCACATAGAGATTCATCGTGTCCGTCGGCTGCCCGATCGGGAAGGTCGCCCGCGTGGGGCGCGGCGGAAGACGATAGCGGACGAGGAGATCCCGCGTGCCCGGCGTGACCGGACTGACCATCATGACGCGATCATCCATCCGGGATATCTCATTCGGGAGGATGCTTCCCTCCCCGACCTCGAAATCGGTCGCGCTGGCCGGGATCCGGATCTCGAAGGTCGGTACTCCCGTTGGCGCCACGAGAGACACCCGGTTCTCGTTGGAGATCCGGATCCAGTCGTTGACCTCCCAGGCGCCGTCCGGCAGCGCCGCGAGGAAGACGTCCCGGACCGGAACCTTCACCGGCAGCGGCGCCGAGGACGCCGTATCGAAAACCTCGAAACGATAATCCTCCGGCAGGGCGAGACCTGCGTGGACCGGCGAGCCGAAGTAACGGATGCCGGACTTCTCCGCCGTAACGAAGAAGACGTTCGTGGTCGCTGTCGTGTCGGGCTCAAGTGTGAAGCGAAAGCGGCCCGCCTCATCGGTCGCACCTTCGGACGACATGCCCGCGCCGATATTGGTGATGTGGTGCAGCTCGACCGGGAGGTCAGGCGCAGGAGCGCCGTCGAAAAGCACCGTCCCCGTCAGCACGTCGCCGGGGCGGATCCCTTCCTGGAGCTGTGCTGCAGCCGAGCCGACGACGAGGAGATTGAGCGCGAGTCCGACCGTCGCAAATATGAGGAGCAGAGAATGCCGCATCAGGGATTGAACCGGCCCAGGTCTTCCGGCTTGAGCTTTCTGAGGTGTTCCTGGAGCTGTTCGGCGGTCATCTGCTTTCCTTCAGGTTCGTGGCCGGACAGCGCCTCTGCGTCGTCCGTTGGTTCGATCTGGATCGTGGCGTTCGACAACAGCTCATCGCTGGTGAAGAGACGCGCCTGCAGCCGCAAGGCGATGGCGATCGAGTCGGAGGGGCGGGCATCGATCGAAAAGATCTCCGTCCCCCTCGCGATTACCATCTCGGCGTAATAGGTGTTTTCCTGCACGCGGGTGATGAGGACCCGCTGCAGCTCGCCGCCCAGTGAGCGCACGATTGTGGCGGCGAGGTCATGGGTCAGTGGCCGGGCGAACTTCATCTCGGCGAGCTCCATGGCGATCGCACTCGCCTCCTGAGGTCCTATCCAGATCGGGAGCACGCGATCACCCCCGACCTCCTCCAGGATGACCACCGGAGACTTCGACGCCTGGTCCATCCCCAGGCTCTGCACACGTACTTCTACCATCGCTGTTCGCCCATCCTTCCGGCGAGGCAATCGTTTCCTGCGTTCCTCTCAGATTCTACCAGACAGAGGACGCCAGGTTTCCATGAGTGAAGGAAGGATCCCCTTGATCGGGCACGTGCGGAAGGTATCCGACTCAACCGGCCGCCCACAAGCTGGCGGAGCTCGCGAAGCGTTCCAGGTCGAGATCCTCTTCCAATCCTTCCGTGAGGACGGCGCGAACCGCCTCCGTGGTGTCGGCGCTCAACACCCTGTCGATGATCGAACTCGCCTTGGTCCGGTTCACGGATCGGATGACCTTCTTGATCTCCGCGAGCGCCGAAGGCCCCACGCTGAGCGACTCGATCCCCATTCCGATCAGCATGAAGGCGCCGAGCGGGTGTGCGGCAAGCTCACCGCAGACCGCCACCTCGATTCCCGCGGCCTTTCCTACCTTCGCGACGTGGTGGATCAGCCGGACCACGGCCGGGTGGAAGGGGTTGTAAAGATGCGCGAGTCGCGAGCTGCCCCGGTCGACCGCGATCGTATACTGCACCAGGTCGTTCGTGCCGATCGAGAAGAAGTCGATGTGCCGGGCGAGTTCCTCGGCGATCAGCGCCGCCGCCGGCGTCTCGATCATGGCGCCGACCTGACAGTGCGGAACCTCGAATCCTTCTGAACGAAGCTCTTCCAGCGTCTCGTCGAGCAGCTGACGGGTTCGCGTGACCTCATTGATCTGGCTCACCATCGGGAGCATGATCCGGACGTCTCCGTACATTCGGGCCCGGGCGAGCGCGCGAAGCTGCGAGCGGAAGAGCTCAGGCTCATCGAGACAGAGACGGATCGCGCGCCATCCGAGGAAGGGGTTCTCCTCCTTGGGCATGTGGAGGAAGGCCGGGAACTTGTCGCCGCCCAGATCGTACGTCCGGATGACCACCGGCTGCTCCGGGAAAGCCTGCAGAACCTGAAGATAGGCTTCGAACTGCGCCTCTTCCGGCGGGAAGGCGTTCCGGCCGACGACGAGGAACTCGGTGCGGAAGAGGCCGATTCCCTGTGCGCCGTGGGAGCGGGCAGTCTCCGCCTCCTTCGGAAGATCGATGTTAGCACGGAGCGCGATCGTGACGCCGTCTTTCGTCGAGGGCTCGAGATGCGCCAGCAAAAGGAGCTCCTGCTCCCACTCCCGCATCCGGAAATCCAGGTCGCGGTACTGGATCTTCTCTTCCGGCCCCGGATTCAGGATGACCGTTCCCGCGCGACCGTCGAGGATCAGCTCGACGCCATCTTCGATTTCGTCGGAGAGGACCTCGAGGCTTACGACGCAGGGGATCTGGAGCGACCGGGCGAGGATCGAGCTGTGGGAGGCTCGCGTGCCCGAGTCGAGCGCCAGGCCGATGACCTGGTTGGGGTCGAGCTGGGCCGCGAGGCTGGGCGTCAGATCGCGGGCGACCAGGATGACCTTCGCGTCCCCCACCAGAGCACCGACCTCCGTCTCCGCAAGTCCCATCAGCCGCCGGATGACCCTTCCCTTCACATCCGCGAGGTCGTTGAGCTTGTCCAGGACCATCGGGTGTGCGGTATGAGACCATTGGGCCTCCCACTCGAGGACGCGCCATTCGAAAGCGCGCTCCGCCGATAGATGGTTGTCGCGGATGTAGCTCTCCGTACCCTCGACGAGATCCGAATCATCGAGCATCAGGAGCTGCGGCTCGAAAATCTGGGCTTCGACCTCGCCGAGCCGCTCCGCAGTCTCCCGCTGGAGGCGTCGGATCTGGTCCTTTACCGCGAGCCGTGCGTTCCGGAAGCGCTCGACCTCCGCGGGGACCGCCTGCTCCGGAATACTCATCCCATGCGGGACGGAGGGCGTGTTCAGGCGAAGCACACGCGCCGGGGCGATGACGATGCCCGGCGAAGCAGGTATGCCCTCCCGCCTCACGCTCCGCTGGAGACCGCCCGCCTCGTCGCTGGCGGGCCCCGCAGATGTGCTTCCCTCGCTCGGATCTCGCATTCCGGGTGATTGCTCCAAGATGTTTTAGTCTTCGCCGAACTTCGAGGCGACCAGGTCACAGAGAGCCTCGAGGGCGGCTTCCGCATCATCGCCGACAGCTCGGATGACGACGTGCGAGCCGCATTCGGCAGCGAGCATCATCACCCCCATGATGCTCTTGCCGCTGACCTCGAGATCTTCCTTTGCGATCCAGACATCTGCCCCGAACCGGTTCGCGAGCTTGACGAACTCGGCCGCCGGCCTGGCATGCAGACCGTACTTGTTGACGATGGGGACCTCCCTTCTATGCTCCATACCCGACCATGCCCAGAATGAGTGCGATTGCCACGACGATCGTCACGAGAGCGGTCATTGCCACCCTCATACGAAAGCCCAGAAAGAAGCCCGCAAGTACGGAAAGGCACACGGCGACAGCCCCGAGAGGCACCTCGAAGGATGGAGCCGCAACGAGGACGACGGTGAAAGCTGCGAGCAGACATGCGGCCTGCGAAGCCCGGTCGATCAGCGACTGAATGGGCAGCGCCTTCAGCCGCTTCCCGACGTCGAGTCCGGCCTCGAGCCCAACCCTCAGTCCGAGCGTCCGCACAGTGAGGTGCATGACGTTGTAGACGATGAGAAAGAGGCTCAGCGCGATCAGCCATCCAGCGCCCGCGAAAATGAGCGCGATGCCCGCGAGGGCGGACATCGGGCGCCAGGTGCTCCAGATCAGCCGGTCCCCGAGCGACCCGAGTGAACCCCGCAGCGCCGTCTTGAACCGGTTGATGACGGCCGGGTCGGCTCCTTGGTGCTCGAGCTGGGCGACTGCACCGACAGCGACCGATGCGAGGTAGGGATGGCTGTTGAAGAGCTCGACATGTCGGTCCAGCGCCATCTCCAGCTCCGCGTCTTCCGGATGGAGCTCTCGCAGCGCGGGCAGGATGGTGAAACCGAACCCGGGCCCGATCAGCGTCTCGTAATTCCACGAGCCCTGCACTGCGAAGCTGCGCAGCAACATTCGGATCCGCGTGAGGCGTGAGAAGCCCGTCATCGAACGAGAAGCACGAAGAGCAAGCCCGCAGCCACCCCTGCGGCGGCCATCCACCTTCTTCCTCCGAAGCTGCGATAGGTGCTGGCAAGAAGCCCCGCGACCACCGCGCTGAGAAGGATCTGCGGGATCTGCTCACCCAGCCCCCAGGCCGCAGCCAATGCAGGAAGAAGAGCCGTCAGACCGAGAACGCCCACCGAAACGAGAATCATTCCCCGCAGGAAGTCGATACCGATCGCCGCCAGGTGGCGGCGTTCGAGCGACCGCCCGGAAAGGCGCCGCCCGTCGCGCGGATAGACGATGCGGAGATTGACCCGTCGAAGGAGTCTTACCGACTCACCCCCACCCCATTCCAGTGCGAGCACGATGACGACAGTGAGCAGCAGGGTGCTCGCCGCGAAGTCCGACGAAGCGTACACCGCACCCCCCGCGACGGCCGCCGGTCCACCCTCGGGATACTTCGCAGCGCCGACGGGGAGCACCGAAAGATGAAACGCTTCAAGAATCCCCCCGATCAGGGCGCCCTGGACGGGATCCCCGATGATTGCTCCGCCCAGCGTACCGGCTACCAGCGGCCGGGAGATCATGAATTGACCGAACGAGGTGCCGTCGATTGCCACGAAACCTCCGAGGAGGCCAAGCATCAGCAGCGTCACCGGTTCGATCGTCATCCACCCTTCCCGAGCAGGTCAGTCAGCGGGATCGCCCGGGACCCGGGCAGATCCCTTGCCGCGATCACCGCCCCCGTTGACGCGACCGAACGGAGTTGGTCACGCTCCTCCGCACTCAGGAAGAGATAGGGTAGAACGCGGTCGCGTCCCGGCGCGAAATGGATCCCGCCGAGATTGATCTCCTCGCGCCGCAGCAGCCCGCCTTCAGCGAAGCGGACGAGCGTATCCAGGTCGCGAACCAGGATGACGGTGCGGTGCTTGTCATCCCGCCAGCGTGCGAATTCCCGTCGTGCTTCATCCACCGTCATGAAGACCGCTTCAACAGAAGGCGGAACCCCGAGGCAGTAAAGCTCCTGCTCCCAGACACTTGCACTGAGCGAGTCGTCCACCACGAGGATCCGGTCCATGTTCAGGTGGGTTCCCCACCCGACAACGACCTGGCCGTGGATCAGACGCTCGTCAACCCGAAATAGCACGATCGACACTGACGCCTTCCTCGGTACAGGCCCCGTTGATTCCTTCCCTTCCCTTCTCCACCAGCCGTTCGACGAGCGCGGGAAGCGGCATATCCCTGTGGAAGACGAAGTCGAGAAGAATCGCCAGGTTGACGCCCGTCACGATCCCTGTCCCCGGCCTCTCGAACCCCATCCTCCGCGCCGCAAAGGCGCAACTCCCGCTGGCCAGATCGGTGAAGAGGATCGCAGGTGCATCTCCCACCATCTCCCGGACGGACTGAAGCAGGCCTTCGGGGCCGAGGCCTTCGTTGGAGAGGACCTGGAGCGCCTCCTCCCCGACACCGGAAATCTGTCTCGCCGCTGCCGCCAGCCCGATCCCCAGCGTCGAGTGGGCGATGATCAGTCCGCGAACCGGTTCACTCATAGTCCTCCTCGAGATACTCGGCTGTGCCGCCAAGCCTCTGCCTCAAACGCTGATCGAAAAGGGCCGCTGAGTCCACGCCGGAATATTTCAGCAGGTGATTCAGAGCAACGACCTCCGCAATAACCGTGATATTCTTGCCAGGATTGAGAGGTACGACAACCCTCGGGATCGGGACGCCGAGGATATCCACGCTGGGTACATCCAGGCCGGTCCTGTCGTAATGGGCGTTTTCATCCCACGCCTCGAGCTGCACGACGACCTCGATGCGCTTCTGCTGGCGAATCGAACGCACCCCGAAGAGTGTCGCGATGTCGATGATCCCGACCCCGCGGATCTCCATATGATGCCGCTGGAGCTCCAGGCCGCGCCCGATCAGGATCTCCGTTCCCCGACGCGCAACCACCACCACATCGTCCGCGACGAGCCGATGCCCCCGTTCGACGAGGTCGAGAACCGCTTCGCTCTTGCCGATACCGCTCTGCCCGGTAAAAAGGAGACCCACTCCGTAGACGTCCGCGAGCGATCCGTGCAACGTCGTGGAGGGAGCGAAGAAGTCCTCCAGGAAGGGCTTGATCCTCGAATAGAAGTCGGAGGTCTTCAGTTGCGTGCGGACGACCGGTATGCCGCGCTCGTTGGCGATGGCCAGGAGTGGCGTCGGCGGCTCCTGCCCCTTCGTGATGAAGACGACGGGGATCTCGAAGGAGAGGAAGAGCTCCAGTGCGGCGCGTCTGCGCTCCTGGTCGAGCGAGTGCAGGAACGCGACTTCAGTCTCACCCAGCACCTGGATCCGGTCGGAGGGAAACCGTTCCGTGAAGCCGGTCAGAACGAGGCCGGGACTGGAGATGTCGGGGCGGTGAATCGTCCTGGACAGCCCGCGCGCATCGGTGAGCATCTCGAGGGCGAGAGGCACCTGCTTGCGCTGCAGGAGGAGGTCGATGGTCAGCACGCCTTTCTTCATCGGGCAGAATCGATGGACGCGCGAAGGGTTTGTGGAACAGATCGGCCGCCGCCGCGAGCACCGGCACGGCGCGACCACCTCTGCCAAGGTAGTCGGGCGTGCGGAGGTCGGCCAGTCGGATCGCAGCTTCGAGCTTCTGCCAGCCGATGCACAGCCGTCACCCTTCCATCACAACTGCTTCGAGGCCGGCCAGTGTCTCCCGAGCTGCACCTTCCCAGGTGAAGGATCGCGCGAAGGCGAGGGCGGCGGCGCCCATCGTCTCCATCCTGTCCGGTTCACGAGCGACGCGCAGCATGGCGTCACGGAGTGCTTCGACCTCTCCGTGAGGGACGAGGTACCCGGTCTCGGAATGGCGCACCGATTCGCGCAGGCCCGGCGCGTCGCTCGCGATCGTCGGAGTGGCGCACGCCGCCGCTTCGAGATTCGTGATCCCCCACCCCTCCTTCGGCGAAACGAAGAGATTCGCCCACGCTGTTCGGAAGAGATGCCGCTTCTCCTCCTCGCTCACGAAACCGGCGAAATGGACGTGACCGGAGATGCCGAGATCGCCGGCCTCGGTCTCGAGCGCCGCTCTCCGGTCGCCGCGGCCGGCAATCACCAGGCGCGCCTCAGGGAGTTCGGCAGCGAGGCCGGCGAATGCCTTCAGGATCAGGTCCACCCGTTTGTACTTCTGCAGCCTTCCGACGTACACGAAGGTTGGAACCGGTGCGCGGGGCGTTCCAGCGTCGGGATGGAAGAAGTCGGTCTCGATACCGGGATGGATGACGCTGATCTTCCGTCGCGAAAGGCCGCGGTGAACGAGGTCATCCGCGGTGCTTTCTGAGATCGCCTGGATCGCCGTCCTTCGGTAGACGGCTGGAATCGGCCGCTCCTGCAGCCATGTTGCGGCGGCGAGAGGGGCGGACGCCTGCTGGAAGGCGGTCGTTCCGAAGAGATGGTGGACGATGAGGGCGACGGGTGTCCGGACGAAGATGGGTGCGTAGACAGGGACTTTGTTGAGTGCTTCGACCGTGATGTCGAATCGATGTGGATCGCCGTGTCGGCGGAGGAAGCGCGCGGCGGCGATACCGAAGGAATATCGGGAGCCGACTCGCAGGATCGAGATGCCCTCCATCTCGTCGGTGGGGCTGGCGTTCTCCCACCCCGAAGCGAGCCAGGTCACAGTATGGCCCTGCGCCTGGAGGCGGCGGAAGATTTCCAACAGATGAATCTCCGCGCCGCCCGCCTGGGGGTTGGCGGGATCCTGCCAGTTGACGAGCAGGATCTTCACGCAGGCTCCGCCGCCCCGCCCTTCTCGACCTCCTGGAAGACGGCGTCCAGAACGCCGTTGACGAACCGGGGGCTGTCGGGCGTTCCGAATCTCTCGGCGAGCCGCACCATCTCCTGGATTGAAATGGCGCCCGGTACATCGTCCAGATAGAGCAGCTCCGCCACCCCGATCCGCAGAATGTTCCGGTCGATGACGGAGAGTCGTTTGAAGCTCCAGTTCTGGAGGTTTCGCCTGATCGTCTCGTCGATTGCGACGAGGTTCCTCGAAACTACGCGAATGAGGACGCTCGTGTAGAAGCGATTGCGCTGGGAGATGGGAAGGCTCTCCATGATCGGAACCAGCTGTTCATCTCCTGCACCCCGGGCTTCCCACGCATACAACGCCTGCACGGCCCAACCACGCGAACGGCTGCGTTCCTTCATTTTGCCAGCTGATCGAAGAGGTTGGCCATTTCAAGTGCCGCGAAGGCGGAGTCCCACCCCTTGTTGCCGGCCTTCGATCCCGCCCGCTCGATCGCCTGATCGACGTTATCGGTGGTGAGGACGCCGAAGATGACGGGCAGATCGCTCGTGGCTGCGACCTGCGCCACGCCCGTTGCCACTCCCCCCGCCACGTAGTCGAAGTGCGGGGTGGCGCCGCGAATTACGGCGCCGAGCGCAATCAGGGCGTCGTAGCGGGTATCCGCGCGCGCCATCTGTCGGAGCGCGCTTGGAATCTCCCACGCGCCCGGTACCCAGGCGACCACGATATCGTCCGTTCTCACCCCGTTCTTCAACAGGCAGTCGACGGCCCCTTCCAGCAACTGCTTCGTGATCAGGTCGTTGAACCGGCTGACCACGATGCCGATGCGCTTTCCCTTCCCGTCAAATGGTGCCTGATGCTCGATCATAGCGGAAACAAGTGTCCCATTTTATCGCGCTTCACTGTCAGGTAGCGCTCGTTGTGAATATTTGGCTGGGTCCGCAGCGCCACCTGCTCGACGACGCTGAGACCGTACCCCTCCAGACCGACGATCTTCTTGGGGTTGTTGGTCAGAATGCGGATGGAGGTCAGGCCCAGGTCCACGAGGATCTGCGCTCCGATTCCGTAATCCCGAAGATCCGCGCGGAAACCGAGCGCCTCATTGGCCTGGACGGTGTCCATGCCGCCATCCTGGAGCGCATACGCCTTCAGCTTGTGCACGAGGCCGATGCCCCGCCCTTCCTGCCGTAGGTACACGATGACGCCGCGACCCTCCTCCGTGATGATCCGCATCGCGCTCTGGAGCTGCTCGCCGCAGTCACAGCGGAGCGAGTGGAAGACGTCGCCGGAGAGGCATTCCGAGTGCATCCGCACCAGAACGTTCTCCTCCCCCTCCACATCTCCCTTCACGAAGGCGATGTGGTCCGAGCTGTCCAGATCGTTGCCGAACGCGATCATCCTCCAGTCGCCGTACTCCGTCGGGATGGTCGCTTCTGCGGCGCGATGGACGAGCCGCTCACGCTTCAGCCGGTAGGCGACGAGATCGGCCACGGTGATGAAGCGCATCGAGTGCTCCTTTGCGAAGCGATCGAGCTCTTCCCGACGGGCCATTGTGCCATCCTCGTTCAGGATCTCGCAGATGACGCCTGCGGGGGGAAGCCCGGCGAGCCGCGCCAGATCCACGGATGCTTCCGTCTGACCGACGCGACGTAGAACGCCGCCCGGCTGCGCACGCAGCGGATTGACGTGCCCCGGCCGGCGCAGATCGGAGGGTCGCGTTTCGGGGTCGACGCAAACCTGGATCGTCTTCGCGCGGTCGGCGGCACTGATACCCGTCGTCACCCCGAACCGAGCGGCCGCATCGACGGAGACGGTAAAGGCCGTCTGGTGCGACTCCGTATTGATGTCGCTCATCGGACGCAGTTCAAGCTCGTCCGCCCGTTCCGCTGTGAGCGCCACGCACACCAGTCCGCGGCCGTGCGTGATCATGAAGTTGATGATTTCCGGCGTCACCATTGAGGCGGCGCAGACGAGATCCCCTTCGTTCTCCCGATCTTCGTCATCGGCGACAATGACCATTCGGCCCTGTCGGATGTCCTCTATAGCAGCTTCGACTTTGTCGAAGGGCATTCTCTTTTCCTCCTGAGTCGTTCTTGCGGTCGATCCGGCACTCGACTGCGGTACCGGACCGCTGACAGCTCTCTACCCCTTGCCAGCCTTCAGGTGCTTCACCGGCGCTGACCGCGCTCCTCATCACGAGCGATCAGTTGACGAACGTACTTGCCGATCATGTCGCCCTCGAGATTCACCCTGTCCCCGACGCGAAGATCGGGAAGGTTCGTGACGGCCCAGGTGTGCGGGATGATCGAGACCTGCGCTACACCCGGCGCAGGCAGCGCGTTCACAGTGAGGCTGATGCCATTGAATGTGATCGAGCCATGCAGGATCGTCACCTCATCGACAATGGCGGGCATGGTGAAGTCGATCTTCACATGCTCGCCGAAGCGCGCCACCGTCACGACTTCCCCGACACCATCGACATGCCCCTGGACGAGATGGCCGCCGAGGCGGGTGCCGATCGGGACCGCGCGCTCGAGGTTGACGCGGCGACCGGGATTCAGCTCCCCGAAGGTTGTCCGTTCGAGGGTCGTCGCCACGCTCTGGACGGTGAATGACTCGTCGGTCCGCTCGGTGACAGTATGACACGCCCCGTCGATGGCGATGGAGTCGCCGATCTTCAGATCGTCGAGGACGATTCCCGCCGAGATGCGCGTTTCCCGGCCGTCGTCGAGGGGCCGGACGGCGGTAACGATCCCGACTTCTTCGATCAGGCCGGTGAACATACGCGCGCTCGGTTACGAGGACGACGATGCGGTGAGATGGCCGCTGTCATCGATCGAAGCTGTGCAGGGTGTCGGCACCGAAGGCACCCTGGCGAACGCGACGCCACCGATGCGTCTGGTCGAGAGGCTGACTCGAAAGCGTCCGGAAGGGGTCTGCGCCCTCGCCCCCCAGGAAGATGGGCGCATGAAACAGCGTCAGCCGGTCGACGGCATTCGCGGCGAGGAGGGCGGATGCGAGCTGCGCGCCCCCCTCACAGAAGACCGACTGGATTCCCTCCTCCAGGAGCGCCTGGAGCCCTTCTTCCATGCTTTCGGCCTCGAGGATCCGGACGCCCTGAAGCTCCAGGGCAAATCGGGGCTCGGTGGGTGCGTCGGATGAGGCGACGACCCAGAGTGGTGCCTCGGCGGTCGAGAGGGCGAGCCGGCTCGTTGCCGGAAGACGCAGCTTACGATCGAAAACAACGCGAATGGGCGTGCGTCGCGGGACGACGGCTCCGCGCACCGTCAGCTGCGGATCGTCTGCGAGCGCGGTACCGATCCCGACTGCAATCGCGTCATGGCCGGCGCGAAGGCGATGGACTTCAGCGCGCGCTTCCTCGCCGGTGATCCACCCTGAACGACCGGTCAGATCGGCAAGGCGGTTATCGAGGGAAAGGGCGAGCTTCAGCTCCACCCAGGGCCGCGGAGGCGCAGCCGGGTCAGCGGCTCGGAGGAAGGGGCCGTTGAGCGCACGTGCGGCATCCTCCTCGACCCTGCCGAGAACTTCGAGCCCGGCAGCGCGCAGGACCTCGGCGCCCCCTCGAGCGATCGGGTTCGGGTCGGGGCAGGCATAAACAACCCGCCGGATTCCGGCCTCGATGATCGCTTCCGTGCAGGGGCCGGTCTTTCCCTGGTGGGAGCAGGGCTCCAGGGTGACGTACATCGTCCCGTTCTCGGCTCGCGCACCGGCCGAGCGAAGCGCCTCCACCTCTGCGTGCGGCGCGCCGAACTCCGTGTGCCACCCCTCCCCGACAACGGCTCCGTCGCGCACGATGACTGCCCCGACGAGCGGGTTCGGCGCCACCCGTCCCCAGCCGCGCTCGGCCAGCTCCAACGCGTGTCGCATGTGACGGACATCCGTTTCGGATGAGGGGGCCTTGCTGCTCAAAGCGCGATCCGTCCGCTGATCTGCCCGAACCAGTTTCCCTTGCCGGCGCTGAAGGCGCTCCGGGCTTCGTCGAACGCCGCAATGCGGGATCCCCCCTGCTGCCACCCAGCTTCGACGCCGATGGTGCCCACGAGCAGGGTGTAGGAGACATTCCCGAAGGCGCTCCACCGGTTTGTGGAGAGATCGACCGCCGGAGACTCCAGGTACTCGCCAGGCTGAATCCGCGCAGCGAATTTCGCTTCGCTGCTGTACCAGTGATGCCCGATTCCGCCGCCGACGCCCAAACCGCGCAGATGCTTTCCGACGACGAGGCGCGTGCTCCAGTCAGTGAGGTCGAAGGCAGCCTCCCCCGCATGCATGGCGTTCTCGATCGGGCAGTCCCGAATCACCGGCTCACCCGTCGTCTCACTCGACGTGGCGGTGAGCCCGATCCCACGGCAGACATCTCCGATGTGGACCTCGTCCATCGATCTCCGGACGACCGAGAAGGAGACCCCGGGTACGGTGAACGACTCATTGAGCAGCTGGAGGCGTGCGCCGAGGCCGAAGCCGTGGCTCGAGTCGTCGAAGGGCTCCGACCCGAAGAGGGAGAGTGGAAGATAGCTGAATGTTCCGATCAGACTGAGCGCGCCGATCCCCGCGATTCCCGGCCCGGCGACGAAGCCATCGGAAAGGGCCACAGCAACCTCTCCATTCAGCGCAGGGATATAGCCGTCTATCGTCGGGCCGGTCGAATCGTCGGGCGTCGCCCCATTGATGATGTCCGGGAGTCGAACGGGCACAACGTTCCAACGCAGACCGGCCGTCACCCGGGGCAGGATGCCGAGTCTGAAACCCGCGCCGCCGGGACCCGCTGTGATCGGGGCTCCACCGGCCGCCAGGATCCCCACCGCCGGCTGCGTGGAAGCGAGCGCCTGCGCTGTCAGCAGGCAGTTGCGGTGGCCAGTGGCCGGGGGGTGCTCGCAGAACGTCGCGAGCGATGTCTGCGTCTCTGCGCTTGTGGGCGCCAGACAGGCAAGCAGCAGAACCAGGACCACCCGGCGCATCAGTGAAGCTGCTTCAGGAGAAAAGGACATCGCCATCGCCGCGCACGATCTCGCCGACGATCCACGCCTCCTCACCCGCTGCCCGGAACCTCTCGAGCACCCCGTCGGCAGACGCTGCCCGCACGATCGCCACCATGCCCACGCCCATGTTGAAGGCGCGGAACATCTCCATCTCGTCCACGCGACCCGCCTCCTGCAGCGTGCGGAAGAGGTTCGGAATCTCCCAGGAGGAACGGTCAATACGGGCGGCGAGACCCTCAGGGAGCACACGGGGCACATTGTCGATCAGTCCGCCGCCGGTGATGTGCGCCAGCCCGTGAACCAGCCCTTCTTCCAGCAGGGGACGCACCGCCGGAAGATACGAACGGTGGACCCGCAGCAGGACCTCGCCGACGGAGGCGGTTTCGCCCGGGAACGGATCGTTGACGCCAAGCTTGAGGACGTCAAATACGATGCGGCGCGCGAGCGAATAGCCGTTCGTGTGCAGCCCCGTCGACGCGAGAGCGATGATCGCGTCCCCTTCCTCGATCGTCGATCCGTCGAGCAGGCGGCCCTCTTCGACCACGCCGACGATCGTGCCGGCCACGTCGTAGTCGCCGGGTGCATAAAGGCCGGGCATCTCCGCAGTCTCGCCGCCGAGCAGCGCGCAGCCATTCGCGCGGCACCCGCGAGCGACGCCGGTGACGATCGCCTCGACCACCCCCTCCTCCAGCTTCCCGACGCCCAGATAGTCAAGGAAGAAGAGAGGTGTGGCGCCCTGCACCAGGATGTCGTTGACGCAGTGATTGACGAGGTCCTCGCCGATGGTGTCGTGCCTCCCCGTCATGAAGGCGACCTTCAGCTTCGTCCCCACCCCATCCGTGCTCGCGACGAGGACTGGGCTCTGGAGCCCTGCCGGAACGCGGTAGAGGCCGCCGAAGCTCCCGATCTCCGAGAGAGTGTCGGGGGTGCGGGTCGAGCGAACGAGAGCGGCAATGCCGCCCATCGCGCGGGTCGCTGCATCGATGTCGACGCCCGCATCCCGGTACGAAAGGCCAGGCTCAGACATTTGCACTCTGGGGGACTGGGATTGGAAGCTCGAAGATCATCATGTCACGGAAGTTACGCACCCGCTCCTCGATTTCCTCGACGCCAAGGTCGCGGAAGCGTTCGACCGAGAAGCGTTCGACGGCGAATGACCCCATGGCCGATCCGTAGACGACTGCACGCCGCAGGTCGACATCCTCGATTCCGCCATTCTGAGCGAGGGAGCCCATGAGGCCGCCGGCGAAGGAATCCCCCGCCCCAGTCGGGTCGAAAACCTCCTCGAGCGGATAGCCCGGAGCGAAGAAGACGCTTGTCGGCGTGAAGAGGATCGCGCCATGCTCGCCCTTCTTGATGATGACGAAGCGTGGACCCTGGCTCTGAATCCACCGGGCGGCGCGCGACAGATTGTGATCGCCTGAGAGTTCGCGTGCCTCGGAGTCGTTGACCAGGAGCAGATCGACCCGGCCGAGGAGCTCCAGCAGCTTCTCACGCTTTCCCTCGATCCAGAAGTTCATCGTGTCGCAGGCGACAAGACGGGGCTTCCGGATCTGGTTCAGCACATCGATCTGTAATTCGGGATCGATGTTTCCGAGGAATACCCACTCCGCATCGCGGAACTTCTCCGGGATGCTCGGCTTGAAATCGGCAAAGACGCCGAGCCGCGTGTCCAGCGTGTCGCGCGAGTTGAGGTCGAAGCTGTAGACGCCCGACCAGCGAAAGCTCTCACCCGCGAGTCTTTCGACGCCCGCCAGATCCGC
>CAYRLB010000053.1:15181-17461 GCA_964424945.1 uncultured Gemmatimonas sp. | reverse complement strand
GACCCGAGGAACGAAACGTCGCATGTACCACTACTCCGGTTTTGAGTGAGAACGAGTCGGCCGCGGGGGACCGTTAAAGGGGACAAACCCCAGATTTCCCGGAAAGTTCACTCCACCGCACACAGCCTCGCGCGCCATAAGTCGATCCGGTATCAGTACTTTCTGTACCGGGACGGCTCGCGAGCTCGATGGAGGCGGATCTACCTTCAGCCGGAAGAGTTGTCAGAATCTGCAACGAAAGGGCCAGCGCAGAGACGAGGCACGATCACCTTCGGATGTGATGCGACGTCGCACGCGAAAGCGACGCGCCAGACTGGCACTTCCGTCATGGGAGCGAAGAAAATGCCCGTTCCGACTTCATCCGTCAAGGCAAGCGAGGGCCGGAAGGCGAGAGCCGAAGCCGGCATTCGTGTACGCGGCGCGGAGCCCGCGACTCCGCAGGCAGAGGCATATCCGGCAAGAGAACGCCGGCGATCTTCATGTCGTACCCCTGCCAGCGCCATGACGATCCCCTCAGCCATTCACATTCTTACCAGATCTGGCGCTGAGGACCGCCCGCAGGCCCATTTAGCCCGAAAGATGCGCCGACCCTCGCCCTTGTCGCAACGTTGCGACCGCTGGAATCCGCGGATTACAGCTCCAGTCCCCGGAAATACGAAACACGAAAGGCATTCGAACCATGGAGTTCCGAGTCACCGATCGCACCGAGGTATCGTCCACCGAAGCCCGTTCTTTCCTGGCGGGCGATCGCGAAGTCATTCTCTGTGACGTCGACGGCGAGATTTACGCGCTGGATGCAATCTGCACGCACGAGGATCTGCCGCTCGAGGGGGGTGAGATCGATGAGGGCCGACTTGAATGTCCCTGGCATGGGGCCGTCTACGAGATCTGCACCGGAGCCGTACGGGCGCTTCCTGCAACGCGCCCGCTGGAGGTGTTCCCGGTGCGAGTCGACGCAGATGGAGCCGTTTGGGTGACCTTGCCGGATGCGTGACCGAGGGTGTCGCGCCGCCCCGTCTGGAATCGGCCTGCGGGATGAACTCATTCGAGGCGCGTGCGCCCGTCTGATCCGCAGCGTCGGCGCACCCCAGAGCGATGGCCTCCGCTGCGGATCGGCACGTTCATCAGGAGCTCGTGACTCCGCCGATAACCCCGAGCACCTCACCCGTGATGTAGCTCGAGCAGACGGGAGATGCGAGGAAGACATAGGCAGGTGACAGCTCCTCGGGCTGCGCGGGTCTCTTCATCGAAGAGCTTCCTCCGAATTGCGCGATGCGCTCCGCCGGCTGGTCCGCCGGGTTCAGCGGCGTCCAGACAGGGCCGGGGGCTACGGCATTCACCCGAATTCCGCGATCGACGAGATTTTCCGCGAGCGACTTCGTGAAGGCGTGAATGCCGCCCTTGGTCATTGAATAGTCGAGCAGCACCTTCTGCCCGTACAATCCCGTGACCGAGCCGGTGTTGATGATGGCGCTTCCCTCCTTCAGGTGCGGAAGGGCGGCCTTGGCCATATGAAAGTAACCGTAGAGGTTCGTCTTCATCGTCCGGTCGAAGTGCTCGTCGGTGATATCCTCGAGCCTTTCCGAGTGCTCCTGAAAGGCGGCGTTGTTGACGAGGATGTCGAGTTTCCCGAACTCGCGGACAGTGCGTGAGACGGCGTCGCGGCAGTAGGCGGAATCGGTCACATCGCCGGGGATCAGGATCGCGCGGCGCCCCTCCTTCTCGACCGCATCCTTCGTCTCCTCCGCATCCTCATGCTCATTGAGATAGAGGATCGCGACGTCCGCACCCTCGCGCGCGAAGAGGACGGCGACCGCGCGCCCGATCCCTGAGTCGGCCCCGGTGATGATGGCAACCATATCCTTCAGCTTGTCGGAGCCCTTGTAGTCCGGTGCGAGGTATCGAGGGCGCGGGTCCATCTCTTTTTCCAGACCGGGCTTCCGCTGATGCTGTTCGGGATAGGGCAGCTCCGGCTGGTCGCGAGTGCCGGCCTGCACGGCGTCCGGCTGCTCATCCTCTCCCTCTTCCTCCTCTTCTTCCGCTTTCGCGGCATCCAGCGCGTCCAGGCGACTCTGGATCTGTCGCTGCTCTTCGGCTGTTTGCTCGGCGTCCTTCCGGTTGTCGCCGGCGCCTTTCGTGGATTCGCTGCTTTCGTTCATCGCCGCCCCTCCATGTACGTATGTCCGGTGACCGTTGGCGCATCGACGCCCTTCCGATGAGCCGCTTCGACTCCGTGTAAGTGCCCTTTCCGCCCGATCGGTGGCGTGCCGGACAGCGCGC
>CAYRLB010000053.1:0-15081 GCA_964424945.1 uncultured Gemmatimonas sp. | reverse complement strand
ATTCTACGCTCATTGCCGCGCTTCATGTCCCGGAAGCGGATTTCCGGCTTCTCCATTCTCGGCGACGGCCGCGACCGCACCCGGGAAGGGCGGCTGGGACCGAATGCCGGTCCGCTCAGCGCGAATGTCCGGTTCACCCTCGTGGGGACCTGCGCGACGACGGTGATTCCCGGCATCGTCCAGCCTTCTTCCGGCGACGTCCCGGTGACGGCCTCTTCGTCAATCGAGGTCCCGTCAATCGAAGACGTCTCTCCGGCCGAGCTGGCGAGGGCGAAGGATCGCTCTGCTCTCTCCGGGATCTGCGCGACGACGGTGATTCCCGGCATCGTCCACGTTTCCTCAGCGGACTTCTCGACTTCTTCCGTGCCGGCCGAAAGCGTCGATCCGGACGAATTCGCGAGGACGAAGGATCCATCCTCTCGCGCGGGGATCTGCACGACCACCGTGACGCCCGGTATCGTCCAGGCTCTTGCGGTAGCGACTTCGGTTCCAGCGTCCTCATTCCCGAGGGATGTCGTTGCGGTGTCGGCGCCGGTCAGAAGGCGGGCGCCGAAGCCGACGGTGAGGCCCAGGGCGATCGTGGCGGCGAACCAGGCGTTCTTTTTCATCGGATCCTCTATGGTGAACGTTTCGTGTTCGTGACCTGTCTCGGGAGCCAGCCGGCCATCTTTCGAGCGGCGCGTCTGACTGGCCTGGGATAAGGCAGAGGATGGGCCTACCGAGAAACCCAGTGTTTCCCTTGCTTTTTATAGCTGTGTGATGGTGTTCGGATGCCGATTCCGCACCTTCATGCTGCGGATTCTGCATGGACAGGGGACGACGTGCATGAGAGGGGGAAGATGCCCTACCAGGAGTCGGGTCTTGCCGGACGTCCGCGAGGGGATGTGACCCGTATCTTTTATGCTGCGGTCTGATCAGGCGTGTCGGATCAACCACTTTCAAGCGCCTCGAAGGGGTCTGAAGAAGCGGGTCCTCTGGATCACCTTCCCGGCATCCGGGCACAGCCGACTTTACCTGTGCCCGGACGATGAAAGGCGCTCGTCTCAAGACAGGAGGGATCAATGCTCATCCAGGAAACGATCGCGCCCGTGCCGGCGGAGGAGGTGCTGGACCGCGCCGAGCGGTACTTCCAGACGCACTCGTCCTTTGCTTCTTCGCTGGAGGACCGGGGAGATGGTTTCGTGCGCTTTCGGGCGGATGTCGCTACGCTGATCATCGCGACTCTGCCCCGGCCAGATGGTTCGACGCTCGTTCGGGGTTCCGGCGCTCGGCACTGGGCGCCGATCAGCGCCTTTCTGATCTCGTTGGGATCGGCGGAAAACGTGCGATCGGCCGCGTCCCGTTACGAGGTGCGGTCAGGGGAGGAACGGAAGGCTATCGGCGCGCCGGCGTGACCTTCGGCCGCGCTCGCTGGGCGGGACCCGGTGTCTCCGGGGGTTTCCGGGCTTCTTCCCGGAATGCGCCCGCCGTCGCGCCATCGAAGTCACCATACTGAAGAAGGGGTCCGCCGTATGGCCGGACCCCTTCTTCAGTATGGGCGCTGAGGGATTCGAACCCCCGACCCCCTCGGTGTAAACGAGGTGCTCTAACCAGCTGAGCTAAGCGCCCTCCAATTTTCTGCCGAGCCGGGAAACTTCGCACCTCCGAGCCCGTACATCAAGCCCCTGTAACCACAAAACAATACAACCCGGACCGCACCGGAAGCAGCTTGCCCGCTGCCCCCGGCTCATCCCACATCCGGCCTATCGGATTATGGCTACGGGAATGACGACGACGTACCCCAGCACCAGAAGAAGCGGGGCAGCGACGGTCGAACCGCGGGAAAGAAGTGCGTGCCCCGCGACGATGGCGGCAAGACCGATCGCGAGCAGAATCCAGTTCTGCAGCGAGAAGCGCAGCGCACCCTCGACGGGCTCCGATGAGTTGGTTCTAGCCATGCGCGCAAAGCTACTCGGGTGGATAGCCGGGGTCAACGCCATCATAGCTCTCGGGAGTCGAGGCGGGGAGCATGTATTCCTCCCGCCGCATCTCATCGAGCTTCTCGCGATTCCGCTTGCGGCGCAGTGTCCCGAGCGTGAAGACGAGGAGCGCCGCGGCTCCCCAGAAAACGCCCGCATGCGAGATTGCGAGGAGCCAGCCGTACCGGCGTCGGACCATTGCTCGCCACTCCCGCTCGAACTGCGTCAGGCTCATCTGGTAGATCGTCCGCATCGCGGGCTCCATCTCACCGACGCGGCGCCACTCGGCGATGAAGGCGTTGAACGCCTGATCCCCCCGGGAGGTCGCGAGATGTCGCACGGCGCTCGCCGACAGCAGATAGGCGAGCCGCGCGCCCCCTTCATCGCGAGGCCAGCTCAGCGTCAGCGAGTCGAGGGGAGGAGCGCTTCCTCTCAGCAACGCGAACCGAATGATCCAGCCCGTCGATTCGTCCCATCCCCCCGACACCCAGGTCGCATACCCCTCGTCGAACCAGCGCGGGACCCGGTCGCCAAGATGGCGATGGATGGCGAGATGCGCGATCTCATGCCGCAGCGTGACCGTGGGGTCTCCCCTGCCGACACTCCTGCTGCCGGGCGGAATGACAATCATCAGCGCCGAGGGAATCGCGACACCCGCCGCCCACGCCGGAACACCGGAGACGATCGAATCGAAGGTCGCTGGATCCGGCGGGAGATAGACGGTGGCGCGGGGAAGAAGCGCGGTGCCGGTAACACCCGGAAGGGGGATCGGCTCGAGCGCGGCCCGAAGCGTGTGAAGCGCCGCAGCTCGGCCATCTCCCCAGTAGACGACCCGCACCGAGTCCTGCTCGACATAGGAGAGGGGGATGTCCGGCTCGGCGGCGGGTTGGGCGGCTGCGGGGGCGATCATCGCAACGGCGAAGCCCGCCGGGACGAGAAGAAAGATCAGGGCGAGGAGTCGAATCCATCCGCCGGCTCGTTTGGGTGCTTGGCGGAACGTCCGCCCGCAGCCCGAGGAAGTCGAAGGCGACTGCCGCCGGGTCGAAGGCGCGCGGAGGCGTCCTTTCAGCAGCCGCGGAAGCCCGTCCCTCAGGGCGAACGATCCTCTCCTGCGGCACCCTCCGCCCCGTCCGGTCCCGTCTCGGCGTCCGTCAGCCCCCGCGCCGCGGCATCCTCCGCCCGCTCCAGCTCCGCACGACATCGCGCCCCCCAGCCGCTGAATCGATTCTCCGCCCCGGCGCGCCATGCGTCGATCGCACTGTCAGGCTCACCCTCATTGGCATGAAGCCGACCGAGCTCCCAGAACGCTTCGGTGAGATTGGGGCCGAGTTCGATCGCCCGCCCTATCGACGCCTGGCCCTCCGTCGGCCTTCCCGCCCTGGCAAGCGCGACGCCCAGGTAGAGGTGCGCGTACATGCGCGCGGTGCGATCCGTCGAGGAATCGTCCTCCGACACGGTACGCAGAAGCTCCATCGCCGGTTCCAACCGCCCCGCCAGAAGATGCGCGAAGCCGGCGATGGTACGGGCGAGGGGGTGCAGGGAATCGATCGCGAGCGCCTGCCGAAGCAGATCGTCCGCATCGCCGGGGCGATCGAGCCGGAGATAGCTCCACGCGAGCATGGCCATCGCCGACAGCTCTTTCGGGTCCCGGTCGAGCGCAGCCTGGAGATGTCGGGCGGCCTCCTCATAGTCGGAGGCGGCGAGCGCGCTCCATCCACGTTCCCGAAAGGTACTCGCCCCCAGATGATCAACGACCTTCGCGACCTCGGGAGCGGGTCGCAGATACTTCTCCCGATAGCGGTCCGCCAGCGGCTTCATCGACTCCCTCAGTGCACGGAGAGACTCGATCGACGCATCCACGTCACGGACGAGTGCGACGAGTTCCTCGCGAAGCGGGGCGCGCTCCCCATCGCTCGGGGGGGACTCGAGCCGTTGCTGAAGATTCCGCAACCTCCGTCGGAACCCATGATAGGAAGGATCTTCATTCAGGGTTTCAGGATGTTCCGGCCCCTGGTCCGGGATCCGGTCATCGTCATCACTGATCCGATCGCTCATAGCGGCTTCCTGTAGACCCGTTCACGCGTGCTGACCGGCCTGAAAAGAGAGCGGGCCGGCCCGAGTATCGTTTCGACCCGGCCCAGAACGAGGAATCCGCCCGGCTCGAGCGCCTCGTGAAAGTCGAGGAAGAGTCGCTCCTGCGCCAACCGATCGAAGTAGATGAGAACATTCCGGCAGACGATCAGATGGTTCTTCGTCGGGAAGGAACCGGAAAGCAGATCCGCCTGTTCGAAGCGGACGGGTCGCTTCACCTCATCCCGCAGCTGTGCCGGAGCCCGCCCGGTGAACCAGCGCGAGCGCACATCCGGAGGTGTCTCGGTGAAGGAAAGCTCCGGGAAGCCGGCTTCTGCAGCCGCAGCGAGGCTAGGAAGGTCGATATCCGTTCCGAGAATCTCCAGCCGACCCAGCACATCTTCGAGAGCTGCCCCGTGTGCGACCTCCTGAAAGATGATGGAGAGCGAATACGGTTCCTCGCCACTCGCGCAGCCGGCGCTCCAGACGCGGATGGGAGCATCCCCGCCACTTCGGAGCAGTCCGGGAACGACCTCCGCGCGCAGCACTTCCCACATCTCGAAGTTCCTGAAGAACTTCGTGACGTTGATGGTCAGCGTCCGGATCAGATGGTCATACTCGGCGCCGTCCACGTCGAGGAGGGCGGCGTATGCGGTAAAGTCCGCACAGTCGCGCGCGCGCATCCGAACGGCCAGGCGGCGGCGGATGCAGCTGTCCTTGTAGATATGCGCATGAAATCCGCGCTCTTCCCGGATCTTCAGCTTCAGCGCTTCGAGGGCCGCGTCGTCGTCATTCATCGCGGGGCCGGCTGCGGCAATCCTGCCTCGACGAGGCGCAGGCGAGTCCGTGCCTGCAGATGGCCGGGCTCGCGCCGCAGTGCAGCACGCCAGTAGTTCACCGCTTCAACCCGGTTGCCCCGATCATACGCAATGCTCCCCAGCCGGAAGTTCAGCTCGGCACTGTCATCGTCGGACAGCAGATCATGATAGAGCTCGGCGGCTTCATCGAGCTTCCCCGCGCGGTAGAGCGTGTCGGCGAGACCACGGCGGACCTGCGGCGATCGAGGCTCCTCCCGCAGTGCCCGCTCGAAGAGCTCGAAGGCGCGTTCCAGCCGGTTCATCCGCTCGTGAATGACCGCCCCGTGCAGCAGCAAAGCATGGACGTGCGGATAGTACCGGAGACCCTCCTCCACCCGATCCGATGCTTCATCCATCGCGCCGGTCGCAGCGAGCGCGAGCCCGGAGAAGACGAAGTAGTCCGCGGGCGCGATGGCGGCGCGATTCTGCGCTGTGGCGAACTCCTCGAAGGCGCGCACGGCGGCTGCGGGCCTGCACGTCTTTGTCAGCAGAACAGCGCGGGAGAGGAGAAGGGGCGGATCGCCGGGGAAGCTTCTGATCCCCTCTTCAACCGTCACGAGGGCGTGGGGAAGCCGGCCGGTACCTTCCAGCGAAAGCGCGAGGTTGAGGAAGACGGAGGGGGTGAGCCGCCCATCTCCGATCAGCTCCATCAGCCGACGGGAAGCATCGCGAAGTCGGCCGCGCCGCATATCGATCGCCGCCAGCCGGAACCGCGCCTCGGATCGGGTCGGATCGAGTTCGAGGGCGTGTAGCGATTGGCGCTCGGCTTCCGCCAGCATCCCGGTCTGATAGAAGGCGATCGCTAGATTCTCATGCTCTTCCACGCGCTCCACAGCATTCGACCCGGCTGATGAGGGTCGCTTGCCAACCGGCGTCACGAGCCCGGCCTGGACGAGGCCGAAAAGGGCCCTGCATCCTTCAAAATCGAGAAGTCCCGACAGGTCGACGAGCTCGCGGACAGTACGAACACCGTCGACGAAGGACAGGGTTGTTCGCTGCTCAGCCGTCAGTTCCGCCGGCGCCACCATCCCCTCGCGCGCGACGCCGAAGACGATGTCCATCGAAGGCACTTTTCTGCGAATGACGGCCCACTCATCCACTCGACGGGCCCCTTCGAGAAGCAGCCGCTCCGGGTTCAGCGATAGAAGAACATCGGTGTCATCGGGGGTGACGCCCGGCTCGAAGTGGAAGGTCCCTGATGGCCAGGTGAAGAGAAAGTAGACTGCCTCCTCGATCTGAATCGAGATGAACTTCTCCAGCTCGGCGCGCGAGATTGCGCCGGCTTCCACGAGAAGCTGGCCAAGCCGTTGAGAACGTTGACGATCCTGACGGTCGACGGCGGCCTGCAGCGTGTTGCGGTCGATGACCCCGTTCCGGAGAAGGATATCTCCGAGCCGATCTTTCCGGTTGATGATGATGGCGAATGAAACCCGACCGGCGTGCAGGTAGATGCGGCCGAAGCTCTGGCCCTCGAACACCGAGAGACAGCCCGTCTTCCTGCCGAGCGCCAGAAGTTGGAGAACGTCGGCGAGGGTCGCTTCTCCGAGGCTTCCTCTGATCGCCATCAACGGAGCCCTTCGGCCATGCGACCTTCGACGCCCGTCCAGCGCAAGTCGACCCTTACCGGATCGAGGAACCAGGGATAGCGCGGCGGCGCTTCGTCGAGGTCGTCGCGGAGGATATCGCCATCCTCCCCCTCCAGTGGCGCCGCTTCCCCCTCGGCCGGGTTCGTTGCCGCCGGCCCGGAGAGCGCAGCGAGCAGCGTCTCGGCTTCTTCGAGCGCGTCCGGATCGACGAGCGAGGCAGCCCGGGGATCACCATCGAGTGCGGCGCGGATCTGCAGAAGACGCTCCGCGTCGCGGGAGAAGCTGTCGATCAGAAGGTCGAGGTCGGGCGGGGTGTCGGCACGCAGCGCCTGATCGAGCCGCCGCGTCTCGATGCCCTCCCCCTCCCAGCGGAGGATTGCCTGCACGATGCGGCGGCGCCAGGGCGATGTTTCGACAACGACGCTCACTGTCTGCGCGACATCTGCGAGGAAGGACTGAAACTCGTCCTCGGCCGGGGCGACCTCGGCGGTGCCGAGCAGGCGATAGACATCCCCCATGGTCGGCTCCGCATGCCCGGCAAGGGCCTGGACGATCGATTGGAGATCGCGGATGTCGCCCGCCGGGACTTCGGCCAGGAGTCGGAGGACATCGGAACCGATCTCGACGCCCTGCGCCTTTACCAGCCGCTCGATGAGCATCAGCCGCCCGGTCCGTCCGAGCGGCTCGACATCGATCGTAATCGAGCTTTCGAGCGCGTCGCGGAGCGCCGGAAGAAGGGCAGGCGTGTCTGCAACCGGAACACGCGAGGTGATGACGATCTGCCGGGACCGCTCCCGAAGCGACCGGAGAATACCCGCGAGGATCTCCTGCGTGAGGTCCATCCCGTAAAGGCTTTCCACCCCGTCCAGGAGGAAGAGGCCGGCGCCGGAGAGAGCGTCATGAAGTTCGTCGAGCGTGCCCGCACCGGCCGCCCGCGTCACACCCTCCGCGAAGTCGTCACCGCTCATGCGAAGCACGGTGATCTCTCTGTCGCGCGCCCGGGTGCGGTGCGCGATGGCGTTCAGGAGGTGCGTCTTCCCGACGCCCGGCGGCCCCTGGAGGATGAGCGGGTTGTAGAGGGCGCCGGGCGCCTCCGCGACCATCGCGGCAGCGCGCGCAGCCAGCTCATTCTCCGCGGACTGGACGAAGCTCTCCAGTGTCATCATCTGCGTCCCTGGTCCCGCTTCGTCAGCCACGGCCGGAGGCAGCCCGGGCATCTGCGTATCGCCCGTCCAGGCGTTCGAAAACCAGCCCGACGATCGTCTGGAGGGTCTCGAACACACCCTTGCCGGTCGTGGCCGTGGCGGGATGCATCGGGAGCCGGCGAAAGTTCAGGGCGCTCTCGAGCTGCTCGACGGGAACAGCATCGGGCAGATCACGCTTGTTGTACTGGAGGCAGATCGGGATCGACCTCGGATCAACCCCCTGATGGAGGAGGTTGTCCTGAAGCCCGCGGAAGTGCATGCGGTTTTCCGCTTCGGCATCCGGAGCGCTGTCCGCGACGAAGACGACGCCATCTGCACCCTGAAGAACCAGCCGCCGGGTCGTCTCGTAGTAGACCTGACCCGGAACGGTATACAGCTGCACCTTCGCGGTGTACCCTGAAATCGAGCCGAGGTCCAGCGGGAGAAAGTCGAAGAAGAGGGTTCGATCTCCCTCGGTGGACAGGGAGACGATCGGTCCGCGGTTCGACTCCGGCACCGCCAGATGGATCGACTGGAGGTTCGTCGTCTTCCCGCCGCGCGCAGGGCCGTAATAGACGATCTTCGCGGTAATCTCCCGCGTCGCATGATGGATAAGCGGCATCGGCTCAACCTCCGCGACGAGCCGAACTTCCGGCTGCCCGGTCCAGGCTCGCAGCGAGGGACGACTCGAGGGTTTCCGCAGCTCGATCCCATTCCGGATCGGGCCAGGCAGCTTCGGAAAGCATTTTCCTCAACCCGGTGAACTCGGTGCGCACCAGCCCGATGTTCGACTCGTCATCGAAGATGGCAATGCCCAGGACCTCGCCGTGGGGCGCCCCGACCGTACCGGCAAAGATCTGATGGTCTCCCCGCCCCTGGTAGAGCTGCGAGAAGGGTGGCTGGCCCATCAGGCGGGTCATCTCCCGCGCCGCGGCATTGATGCCTGCCGTGAGCGTGGCGAAGCCCGCCAGGTCGGCGCCGAGTGGCTGTCCGGCGTGCGTCAGAACGCGACCGCTCGCGTCGACGAAGAGGGCGGTTCTGACCCGCGTCTCGCGCCGGAAGGCGTCCAGGGGCGCCTGAAGGAGCTGGGTGAGTGTCTCCCAGTAGCGGCCGGAGGGCGAACTTCTTCGGCCTGCGCCCTCGAGATAGCTGATGGCCCGCTGGATCCGAGGGTCGTCCGGATCATTGCGGAGCGCCCGGCGGAGGTGGAGTTGCGCGCTTCGGCGGTCCCCCTGCTCGAGCCGCAGAAGGCCGAGCGCGCGTCGGGCTGCGACATGCGTTTCGTCCAGCCGCAGCGCGATGTCCCACTCGTCCCCCGCTCGCTCGAGATCGCCGAGGTCACGGTAGATCCGGCCGAGGACGTAGTGCCCCTCAACATCCTCCGGATTCCGCTGGAGCCCCCGCGTGCATACCCGCCGGGCAACGTCGAAGCGCCCGCGCCCCCGATAATGATCGGCAAGCGGGATGAAGGATGGGCTGCCCGGGTCGCGAGCAACCTCATTCTGCCATCGCCGAACGAGCATTTCCGAAGACAAGGCTACACCGCTCCATCCAGAGCTTCCAGGGTCTGCGCCACCCCGGCAAGCAGTACATTCGCACGGGGACGCAGGACGTCATCGGGCGCGGCGAGCGCCAGATAGGTATCGAGTGCGCCTCGAGCCCGACCCAGGTGGCCTCGACGGACGAGTGCCGCGGCAAGATGAAAATACGCCTCTTCGTGAAGCGGATCGAGTGCGATGGCCCGATCCAGAACCTGGACCGCATCATCCATCTGCCCCTGTCGGGTCAGGATGGCGCCTTTCAGCACATGTCCCGCGACAGATCCGGGGTGGCGGTCGAGAAAGGTGTCGACCGACTCCCCCGCCTCTTCCAGGGCGCCCGCTGCCAGCGCAACTGCAGCAGCTTCCAGCGTCTCGTCCTGCGCTGTACGGACTCTTCTTTCCGAGTCGAAGAAGAGAACATTCCGCACCGAAGGCTCCTCGTTCCCTTCGTCGGCCGCTGAAATCTCGACGACGCGCGCCGCCACGAGCCCCCGTACGGCCTTCGCCACCTCCGACTCCGCCCGCGCGAGCCCGCCGGCGATCTCCCGAAGTGACCGGCGCCCATCGATCTCGGCGAGCGTCTCCCACTCGGAGGGCGTCAGCGCCATCACGGGGGCCGCGCCGACCTCCTGATCGACGAGCCGCGGGACCGGATCCGAATCGCTCGAGCACCCCGTCGCCAGCCGCCATTCATCGACGCGACGGACGGCATCGAGAAGCAACGAATCGGTCGGCAATCGGACTCTTACGCCCTCGTGGAGGCGCGGCTCGTCATCCTGAAAGCGAAGCCGACCCTCCGACCAGCGCAGGAGCCTGAAAAGCCCCTCTTCGATCTGGAACCGGATCAGCTCGCGCAGCCGGGACGGATCGATTGCGCCCTGTTCGACCAGAAACTCACCGAGAGGCCGTTCGGGCGCCGCTCTCTGGCGTGTCAGCGCCTCGCCGAGATCCGCTTCGCTCAGATCTGCCCGGAGGACGGCGATGCGACCCAACAGAAGATCGGGCGTGGAGCCGGACTGCCCCGATAGCTGCCCCTCCTCGAGCCAGAGGATATAGGGCGTTTCGCCAGGTGTACGGAAAGCTTCGAGCCGCCCCGTGCGCCGCGAAAGGGCGATGAGCTGCAGGAGGTCACTGACCCCCAGGTCCGGGATCGGTCCTTCGATGGGCATCTAACGCAACGAAGGCGCGACCGGTTCGTCTCGACGGGCGATCGGACCCGACATCGCGCGCTGCCCGGTCGACCGGCTCTCCGCGAGCGCGGCAGCCTGAGCGCGGCAGGCGGCCGCCTCCTTCGAACGCCCCTCCATCTCATACGACCGGCTCAGCTCGCTCCACGCTTCCGCTGACTCGGAATCGAGGCGCATCACACGGCGCAAAGCCACGCGTGCATCCGCGACGCGACGCGTGTCCAGCAGGATCCGCCCGAGGAACAGAAGGGATGGAAGATGATAGGAATCCTCCTCCAGCAGCTCGACCAGGATGGAGATGGCCGCCTCCGGCCGGCCGGCAGCAACTTCGGCGTCGGCGACGAGGCGGGCTGCCTCCGCGTACCCGGGCAGGATCCCCAGCGCGGCCCTTCCCTGCTCTGCCGCGCCCGCAAAATCCCGTTCAGCGAGGAGCAGGGCTCCCAGTTCGAGCCGCGCCGAGGTAAGGTCCGGATCGATCGCAACGGCGTCGATGAGGATGCGACGCGCGAGAGCGACCTGGCCTGACTCCCGCGCCGCAACAGCCCGTTTGACGCGCAGGGCAGCATTGTCCGGATCACGCTCGGCGAGCCGGGAGAGAATCTCCAATGCGCGTTCCGGCGCCCCCGCCGCTAGCAATGTCTCGGCGCGAAACTCTTCCGCTCGCGGGTCGCCCGGGGCGTGTGCCGCAAGCATATCGGCGGCCTCGGTCGCCTCGGGGACTCGATCCAGAGCGAGGAGACAGCTTCCCAGGCCGAGCCATGCACGCGAATGGAACGGGCCCCATCGCTGACCGTCGAGCCGCGCCGCTGCCGATTCGAAACGTTCTACCGCCTCGCCATCCAGCCCCTGACGTTGCAGCGCTTCCCCGGAAAGGATCGCCCCCTCGATGGGATCACCCCCCGCCGTGACGACCCGGCGGATCTCGGCCAGTGCCTGCGGGAGCGCGCCACGCGCAAGAAGCTTCCTGGCATTCGCGAACCCCGATACCGACGGATCCGCCAACCTGTCCGCTGCCTCCCCCCGCAAGCGCGCGATCGCCTCATTCAGCTGGCCGGATTCGAAGGAGAAATCCGAAATCGTGCTCGAAGGGGCGACCCGCGCGACACTGCCGACCTCGGGAGCAAGCACCTCGCTGTACTCGAACTGCAACTCGATCGCGAGGACAGGACGGGGCGCGGTGAAGTAGGGATCGAGCGCGAGCGCCTTTCGGGTCTCATCGAGCGATCCGCGCACATCGCCGAGGCGATTCAGGATGAACGCGAGTCGGTACCGACCTTCTGCAGAGTCGGGTGCAAGTTCGACCGCCCGCACAACCGAGTTCCGCGCCGCCGCGAGATTCCCCTCCTCTGCGAGAGCCGCCGCGAGTCCGAGCCAGCCGCCAGGTCGCTCCGGGGCCGCCTCGGCTGCTCGCCGATACGCCTCGATCGCATCCTTCGTCCGCCCGGCATCCACAGCAAGGAGACCGAGGTTGCAGAATGCCTCCGCGAAAGGACTTCTCCCGGTAAGTGCGGCAAGCGTCCGGATTGCGGAGCTATTGTCGCCCCGGTTGGCGTGTGCGACGGCGAGATTGTTCTCTGCGAGCCCATAATCAGCATCGAACTCGAGCGCCCGCATGTAACAGCGCGTCGCGCTCTGCAGCTCCCCCCGAACGTGATGGCAGACGCCCCGTTCGTTCCAGAGCTTGGGACTCTTCTGATTTCGTCTCAGGAGCCCGTCATACAGCTCCGCCGCTTCCTGCGGCTGCCCGCCGACGAGGTACACCTCGGCCATCGCCTGCTCGACGAGGTCCTGCTGCTCACCGGCGTCCAGAGCCTCCCTGAAGGCCGCCACCGACTCGGCATATTCCCCCCGCTCCCGATGGACGACGCCGCGGTGGTAGAAGGCGAGGAAGCCGCGCGGCAACGCAGAGGGGCGTGCGGCCGGCTCCTGCAGAAGCGCGTCGGTCGTCTGAGGCTGCCGGATGAGGAGGGCCTCGTCATCACCGATCCCCTCGCCTCCATCGCCGACATCCTGCTCATCCTGCAACAGGGTCATCTGCTGCTCCGCTTCGCCCGCGCGATCGAGCTCGCGAAGGGTGTATGCGAAGTTGACCCGCGCCACTCGCAGCCCACCATCGATGGCAAGCGCGGCGCCGAACTGTTCCAGCGCCTCATCCAGCATCCTCTTGTTGAAGTAGAGGACGCCCAGATTATTGTGCGCAGCGGCGTCGGCCCCATCGATCCGGGAGGCGAGCGCCCGCAGAATCGATCGATCCCGTTCAGAGACGATTGCGGAGGGTGAGGCAGGTGGAGCGTTCATTCCAGTACTACGAGGCAGCTTCGGTGGCCCAGTCCTTCACGCTCTGCAGGTCGGGCGGGAGGGGTGCCTCGAAGGCAAGCTCCGCACCGGTTCGAGGATGCGCAAAATCAAGATATGCCGCGTGAAGGAACTGCCGGGTGGTTCGGCGCGCGAGCGATGCGGCCCATCCACGCTCGGGTCCTGAGAAGCCGCGCTCCCGACCGACGCCGTACACCGCATCGCCGACCACGGGGTGGCCGAGCTGAAGAAGATGTACGCGGATCTGATGCGTCCGCCCCGTCTCCAGCTCTGCCGTCAGGAGATCGGCGGCTCGCCAGCGCTGGAGCCGCCTGAAGTGCGTGACCGCGCGCCGCCCCTCCTCCACCACCGCCATCCGCTTCCGCTCGCCGGGGTGCCGACCGATCGGCGCGTCGACCGTCATCGCATCCTCCGCCAGATGCCCCCACGCCGCGACGAGGTAGCGCCGCCGGATCCGCCGCTGCTTCAGAGCGGCAGACAGCCGCCTGTGCGCGTCGTCGTTCTTCGCCACGATCATCAGCCCCGAGGTATCGCGGTCGAGCCGATGCACGATTCCTGGTCGCAGCACCCCGCCGATCCCCGACAGGTCGCTCACCTGGTGCAGCAGCGCGTTCACCAGCGTGCCGCTGCGATGCCCCGGAGCCGGATGCACGACGAGGCCCGCGGGCTTGTTCACCACCAGCAGATCTTCATCCTCGTAGACGATGTCGAGAGGGATCGCCTCCGGAAGGGCGCTCGAAGGCTCCGGCGGCGGAACCGCGACCCGGATCGTGTCACCCGACTTCGCTTGGTACCGCTTCTTCTCGACGCGGCCATTCACCGTCACCTGCCCCGAGGTGATGAGCTGCTCGAGCCGCGATCTCGAGACGTCCAGGTGGGCCGCGAGGTAGCGGTCGAGCCGCTCCGACGGCCCATCCGACTCCTCCACCACCATCTCCACGACGTTCGACTCACTCACTGGCCGCCTGCGCACTGGCCTGCTCCTCCCGCCAGAGCGAGATCGCCAGGAGGAGAGCGCCGGAGGTCACCCCGATGTCCGCGATGTTGAAGACGGGCCAGCGGATGGCTCCGATCCCGAAGTCGAAGAAGTCGATCACACCCTGCGCGGAGCGAACCCTGTCGATGAAGTTTCCCGCGGCGCCTGCGCATACGAGCGAAATCGCAAGCAGCCGCAGGGTATCGCTCGCCGGTGTGGAGCGAAACCACGCTACGAGCAGCGCGACGCACGCAACCGTCAGGACCAGGAAGATGTACCGCGAAAGCGGCCCCACGTGCAGACCGAATGCCGCGCCCGGGTTGTAGATATAGGTCAGCCGGAAGAAGTCCCCCAGCACCGGCACGGGCCGGTAGATCGGCAGTGTCTGCTGCACGACGATCTTCGTGACCTGGTCCAGCGCCACGATCCCGACCGCGAGCCAGATATAGAAAGACGACTTCTTTTCCGGTGCCCCTGTCCCCTCCGGTCGGGTTGCATCATTCATGTGCGGGACGGGCCTGCCCGCTCCAGACCGATCGTCAGCGCTTCACCATCAAGATCCACGTCCCGAGGGGTGGTGTAAGCGTTCTCCGCAAGCGATTCAACGAATATCAGCTCGACTGCGAGAACCTCGCGGGCGATGAACTCCTGGTGCAGAATCCCCGCCGCCCGGATCTCCTCTGAAGCGGCCACACCGACGCGGATCCGGTCGGCAACTTCAAATCCGCTATCCTTCCGCAGCCGCTGGATCCTGCTGACAATCTCCCGCGCGATCCCCTCCGCTCTCAGCTCCGGCGTCACCGTCGGGTCGAGAGCGACCGTATAGGCGCCCTCCGCCTCGACGATGAAGTCGCCCGTCGCCTGCTGGGTTATCTCGAGATCGCCATCTTCAATGGTGTGGTGCTCGCCATCGACCTCGACCTCCAGCCCTTCGCCCCGTCGGAACGCCGCCAGCCGACCGGAATCGACGGCGCGGAGAGCGTCTGCGATGCGCGGCGTCTTCTTCCCGAACCTGGCACCGAGCGCCCGGAAGTTCGGCTTCGCACTGAAGGTTACCAGATCCTCCGCACCGGCGATGAACTCCACCGATCGGACATTCAGCTCATCCCGGAGAATTTCCAGCAGATTCGGGCCGGGGACGATCCCCTCGGGGGTCACCGCGTACAGCGTCCCGAGCGGCTGCCGCACGCGAATCCGCACTTGGTCTCTCGCCGCGCGCCCCAGGTTGGAGAGCCGCCGGACGGCTTCCATCCCCAGCTCGAGCTCCTCGTCGCGCGATTCGGCGGCAGGGCCGGACATTCTCGCGAGGTGAACGCTTTCACCCTGCAGCGCGCGATGCAGCCAGTCGGCCAGGAAGGGAGCGACCGGCGCCATCAGCCGGGTCACCTCGGTCAGCGCCTCGAAGA
>CAYRLB010000052.1:14529-17467 GCA_964424945.1 uncultured Gemmatimonas sp. | reverse complement strand
ACGTCGAGAACTTCCGGGTCGAATCGTAGCGGTCGCGTGCCCGGTGCACGCGCAGAAATGTGTCCTGGGTCAGATCCTGCACACGCTCCTCGTCCTTGAGGCGCTTGTGCAGAAATCCCTTGATCGAGGGCTCGTACCGATCGACAATCAAACGGAAGGCTTCCTCGTCGCCAGCCTGGTAGCGCTGGAAGAGAAGCTCATCACTCAGGTCAGCAAGCGGCCTCGAACTTGACGCAGAACCGCGCACCCCGACGCGCGGGTCCGCGGACCTCCGCTGGGTTCCTGTATAGCGGCGCGGTGTAGTTGCGTTCATAGTACCAACTTAACGAGTGAACCCGTCTGAATCCACCAACCTGTCGGGACTTAACCAACAATTAACCCCAGCCTGCAAAGTTCCGACCCCGTGCGCGGACGGGCGCCCACGGGCCGATCAGCCTATATAAGATTGCACATAGCAAGCATTTGCGCCAGCCCCCGATCCAGATTGCCGGCTGGAAGCGCGTAAAGCTGGATCCTTGAATAACTTGAACAGGAGCATTCAGATGAGCGACCAGCAGAGCCAGCCCCTTCCGGACGAGACCCGGCTCTCGCGCGAGGCCCGGGCGATCACGGGCGTCGAGCCCTATCGGACCAGCATCTCGGTGAGGCAGCATTCTCTAACGGCAGACGAGCCGAAGACGCTGGGCGGGGGCGATGCGGGGCCCACGCCCTTCGATCTGGTGTGCTCCGCCCTTGCCTCGTGTACGACGATCACCGTCAGGATGTACGCGGACCGCAAGGGCTGGCCGCTGGAGCGGATCGAGGCGCGGGTGGAGCACGCGCGGGTGCCGGCGGGCGATACCGGAGCGCGGGTTGATCGCTTCACCCTCTCGGTCGAATTCGCGGGCGATCTCGACGAGGCGCAGCGCTCGAGACTCCTCGAGATCGCCGGCCGCTGCCCCGTCCACCGTCTGCTCGTCGCAGGGGCCATCGTGGAGACGCGCGGCTGAAGGCGCCTCACCTGTGACTGGACCGATTCCTGCCCCGGATGACGCCCATCTTCGAGGACGTTCACTGCCAGAACTACCTATGACTCAAGCCATTCATCGAATTGCCGGCGTTCTTCTGCTGCTGTCGGCTCTGGGGTGTCAGAATTCAAATCTGCCGGAGCGCAGGGATGTCTTCGGGTCGTGGGTATCGCGGTCGCTCCCCGACGGCACCATCCGCATGACGCTTACGGAAACGGCGCGAGCGGTCGAAGGGGCCGGTTCATTCGTGACCGGGAACTCCGCGGACGCCTTCGCAGCCACCGGTGCGATCGCCGACGACGAAGTCTCGCTGCTCTTCCGCTTCGATGATCGCGGCAACATCAACTTCCAGGGGTACTTCCCCGACGATGACGTGATGGAGGGGACGTTGACAGGGGGCGGATTCAACAGATTGCCCGTCATCTTCGATCGAGAGGACCTTAACGACTTCCGCTGAGGCACGGCACCGCGTCGGCACACGGGCTGGCTCCCAGGCGCCAAGGCGGCCCCGGCCGGGTCGCGCCAGCAGCTTTGGAGCGGCGAGGAGCCTCAATCGCCAATCGACGTTTCGTCCACCGCCGACGGATGGGGCACGAACGCGACACGCGTGACCCGGCGCCCATCCATCGCAATGACGTGGAAGCTGCCCCGCTCCGTCTGGACCACGTCCTCCAGGGTCGGGATCCGACCGATCTGCCCGAAGACGAAGCCGCCCAGCGTATCGAAGACATTCTCCGGCAGGTCGAGACCGAAGCGCTCATTGACCTCCCAGAGCGGGACCTCGCCCCGAATCCGGAACTCGCCCTCCATCTCCTCCTCGAAGGGAAGGGGCTCCTGCTCGTGTTCGTCCTGGATCTCGCCGATGATCTCCTCCACGAGATCCTCGAGTGTGACGAGACCGGCGGTGCCGCCGAACTCGTCGAGGACGATCGCCATCTTGATCCGTACTTCCCGCATCTCACGAAGCAGGTCTTCGACGGGCTTCGATGAGGGGACGAAGGTCGCCGACCGGACGATGTCGCGGATGTGCGGGATGCCTTCCCTGTTTGCCCTCCAGAGATCCCGCGCCAGAAGGACCCCGACGATGTGGTCGATCCCCTCGCTGAACACCGGGATTCGCAGATGCCCTTCCTCGAGCATCAGGTCCATCGCCGCCTCCACGGATGCATCAACCGGTACCGCAACCATGTCAATACGCGGAGTCATCACCTCGCCGACCGTCACCTGGTCGAGGTTCATGACGTTGGTGACTACCTCCCACTCCTCCTCCTCGAGCCCGGCCTGGCGCCTGTCGATCTCCGCCATCGCTTCGAACTCGGCGGGGCTGAGGCGCTGATCCTCACGGCCTTTCGCAGCGAGAAGCCGATCGAGCAGCCGCAGAGGCGCTGTGATCGGCGTCATCAGGCGGACGAGCATGGGGATCGTCCCGGCCGCGAGGGGCGCGAGGTCGCGCCAGCGTGAGGAGCCCAGCGTCCGCGGAAGCACCTCGCCGACGATGAGGACGAGAAGGGTAGCCACCGCGCTGAAGCCGGCGATCCCGCGGTTGTCCCAGATGCCGTAGGAGAGCGCGCCAGCCATGACTGCGCCGACCGTGATGGCCACGGTGCGTAGCGTTCCCAGGGCGAGCAGCGGAACCTCCGGATTCTCCCGCATACGCGCGAGAGCCCGGCCGGTCGGGTCCCCCGCCTCATCGAGATCCGCGATGTAGGATAGCGATGCCGAGAGAAGAATCGCCTCCAGCAGTGAGCAGAAGAAGCCGAAGACGAGAGCCGTTCCGAGGACGATCGCGAGGGTCGTCACGGTTGGCTCGAACCAGAAAGTCGGAGATGCCCCGCGGTCACGGCAATCCTGCGCCGGGCCGGGAGCTTACTGGATGGAGGTTGGTCGGTCACCCTCGAAGGATAGGCTGAAGAGGGAGTCTTTACAAGCTT
>CAYRLB010000052.1:0-14429 GCA_964424945.1 uncultured Gemmatimonas sp. | reverse complement strand
GAGGTTGGTCGGTCACCCTCGAAGGATAGGCTGAAGAGGGAGTCTTTACAAGCTTCGAGGCTCCGGGGGGCAGCGGAAGTCGATCGATCCGCGGATCGCGACAGCGCCGGCAGCGTCGCGCGACGACCGGGTTCCATTCTCTGGCGCCCTGCAGCCATGACATGCCGCAGGCGAACGCGTTCGAGCGTTCTTCAGAGCTCTTCGCCGGGGTGCTCGGCCTGGCTGTCTCCAACCAGATGAAGCAGGGCGAAGACCGCCGCAGGGTGGAAATTCGTCCCGCTGCCTATTCTCAGGACCTGGCGGAGGCGGCCCTCCGGGACCGGCTCCTGATATGGCCTGGGCATGACCATGGCGTCGTAGACATCGGCGATGCGGAGGATGCCGGCGAGGAGGAGCTCCCGCGAGTCGAGGACGGAGCGTCTCAGATAACGATAGTCGTCGTACTGCCTCTCGATCAGTCGGGCTGTCTCCGGGTCGTGGGAGGCCTTCACCATCTCCGCACCGATCCGCGCCTGCGCCCTGATCGCGTCGAGTTCGGCGGGCGAGAGGCGGGTGCGACGGGTGAGCAGATCCGCCGGCACGGCGATCATTCCGATCTCATGGAGCTGGGCTGCCACCTTCAGCCGCTCCTGTTCCGCGCCCCCGACCTCGACGAGCTCCCCGATCGCCGCAACGAGGGATGCGACTCTCTGGGAGTGGGCGACGATCTGTGCAGTCGTCGATCGCCGCTCGAGGGTGCGCGCGAAGGTCGAGGCCATCACCCGCTCGATATCTTCGGTGTCCCCTCCCGCATCTGCAGCTGAACCCCATCCCGGCGGGCGGGTCAATACGGATGAATAACGACGTTCTATGTCCATCGCCCCCGTCCTGGTTACGCCATCAGTGAGAACAGAGAGCGGTCCTGAAGGAAGAACGATGCCCGGTAAGAAAGCCAGACATTGCACCATATGCCCCGTTCCCATGGGGATCACGGAGCAAAATCTTTGCCCGCTTCGCAAATCTTTTCAGGTGTCGTCATGTGCAGCGTGAGCTGACAGACTGCGGTATTTCGCCCCTCGTCCGGATACATCCAGGCAGTTCCTTTACGGCCAGTACCATCAACCGTAGGGGTTGGCACAGCCGAGCCCATGATTCGAAGTCACCGGGCAGGGCAAGATCCGCGCGCCGCCGGGGCGCTCGGCCCGGTGGCGTGCGCCTCCCCGAGATGATCAACGAGGGGACCCGGCCGAAGAGGGTACCCAGGGCCTCGAACACCTTCTTGCAGGGGTCGGCGCGGGGGCGGCGCGAGCACTTCGGTGGCAGGCGCAGGGCACTTCTTTCGGGCTCTCGATCCGCCGCTACTTGCGCGAACTTGCCCGAGACGGAGCGTGACGGGGCCGCCCGGGGAGGTCTTCTGCATCGTTAAGCTCTTGCCTGCAGGACTTTCCGTTGCCAGTTTCTCCCATCGAACAGGGAACGCGCCACGACAGTAGACAGGGAGAAACAGCTTGCAATCCGCACTGGCCTCGCGCCCGAAAACCGCCAGGCTCTCGTCCTTTGCTGTACATGGGCGGGCCAAGACACCTCTCCAGAAGTGGTTCGTCGAGGGGCTCGAGGGCGAGCTGGTGAGCCACGGCCATCCCCGTCCGGAGTCGGGTGCACAGCCTGAAGTCGTGGTGAATGTGCTCGACAGGTCTCGGCCGAAGCCCTTCCGCCGGAACTCTCAGGGCACCTTCGTCATCAGCGTCGTCGAAGTCGACGATCAGCCCGAGAATATGCTGCGCGCGGCATATCCGGTTCTGGTCCGGTCGATCTCGAACCTGCTCATCTACATCACGCACACTCCTGAAGGAGCGATGGCGAACTTCGTCACGCTCGAGCAGGGGTATTCGACGGTGCCACTCCCCGACGGCCCCACGGAGAGCTTCTTCGCTGAGGTCTACCGGCGCGTCGCACCGCTGGCGTCGAGCCGGCTTGTCATCAACAACATCTTCAATCGCGATCTCCCGAGGCAGCTCTGGGAGGGTGATGAGAAGACGCACAGCCTCACGGAGGCCGGGCGCTGGCTCGGAAGCGTCAACCTGCTCCCGGCGGCTTTCCCGATCGCCGAAATTCTCGATGAGCGGGACATGATGCACGTCCGACGTCTATTCGGGATCGGCGGCCTCAGCTACGGGAATCTCAGCACCCGGAGGGATGAGAGCACCTTCTGGATGAGTGCTCGGGGCGTGGACAAGAGCAACCTGCTGGAGATCGGACGGGACATCCTTCTCATCACGGGCTATGTGCCGGAGCAGGACGCGATGGTCGTCAGCGTTCCGCCGAACGTCGAGCCCCGCGGTGCATCGGTCGACGCGATCGAACACTGGATGCTCTATCAGGAGCATCCGGACATCGGCGCCATCATCCACGTCCACGCCTGGCTCGACGGGATCGACAGCACACTCACGAATTATCCGTGCGGTACGTACGAACTCGCCCATGAGGTCGCGGAGCTCGCCCGGCGCCAGCCTGACCCGTCCCGTGCGGTGATCGGCCTGCGCAATCATGGTCTCACCATCACCGGTCACAGCCTGGCCGACATCATCGAGAGGATCGACGGACGGCTTCTGCCGACCGTACCGATGATGTAGTTCCGTGCGCGACGAAGTCGTTCTCATCACAGGCGGGTCCAGCGGCATCGGACTCGCCACCGCCCACGCCTTCGCGCGCGAGGGCGCCCGGGTCGTCCTGACGGCTCGTGATGAGGAACGGCTCGATCGCGCCGCCCACGAAGTAGGTCGCGGCGCCACCTGGCTATCCGCGGATGTAACTGACTCCGATTCCGTTGCATCGCTCGCCGAAGAGCTGGCCTCCCGGGCCGGTCGCCTCGACATCCTCCTCAACAGCGCCGGTCAACTCACACTCGGTCCCTGCGAGGAGTCATCCGCGGTCGCCGAGAAGCTGATGCGGGTCAACTATCTCGGCCCTGTCCGCACCATCGCGCATACCCTTCCCCTGATCCGCAAAGGTCGACGGAAGTCGATCATCAACCTCTCCTCCTTCGCCGGTCGTCTCACGCCCCCCTACTGGAGCGCGTACGCGGCGAGCAAACACGCCCTGCAGTCCTACTCCAACGCGCTCCGGCAGGAGCTACGCAGGGAGAGGATCCATGTCGGCATCGTCATGCCGGGGCCCGTGCAGTCGCCGATGACTGAGGATCTCCTCGGATCGACGATGTACCCGCTCCCCACCGGCATCCCCGTTATCCAGCCTGAGCAGGTCTCCGATGCCATCCTGCGCACAGTTCGTTCGCGCCGGAACGAGGTTGCCGTGCCCGGTCGGTTCGGCTCGATGTTGCGTCTGGCGGGTGCATTCCCGCGCACCGTCGACCTCGTCTACCGATTCGTGAAGTAGGCAGCGCAGACAAAGCTCCTCCAGCGTTGACTGCGCCGCGCGGCGCGCCGGCCGGACGTTATCGACCGGCAACAATCCGCGCATCCCGTCGCGCTCCTCTCCTCACAATCCACTCACGCCGAGCAGTCCGGGAGCCCTCCCCTTCGCTTGACCGGTCGATCGTCGTCTTGTATCCTAATTTGCGGAAAAATGGATGAATCGTATCGAGGGGAAGATGAGCGACACGATCCCGGCGTTGTTCGCTGGAATGTCGGCGATCGCCGAACCGCTGCGCGGCAGGATCGTGCTGGCGCTCGAGCGGAACGAACTGACGGTGTCGGAGATCTGCTCCGTCTTCCGGCTGCCTCAGTCGACTGCGAGTCGGCAGTTGAAGGCGCTTGCCGACGAGGGGTGGCTTCGCGTGCGCGCCGAGGGAACGAGCCGGTACTACCGGGCCGGGATCGAGCAGCTCCCCCCTGAGATCGGTCGGCTTTGGCGAGTCGTTCGTGATCAGGTCATCGCCATGCCCGCTGCCGATGAGGATGCCGAGCGTCTGCGCGAGGTGCTGCAGGATCGACGCAGCCGGAGCCAGCAGTTTTTCTCGACGGTGGCGGGCGAATGGGATCGGATGCGATCGGAGCTCGTCGGGAAGCGTCTTGATCAGCTCTCGCTGTTCGGGCTGCTGGATGACCGGTGGGTAGTTGGCGATCTCGGCTGCGGGACGGGTCAGGTATCGGATATGCTCGCTCCCTTCGTGAGGGAGGTCGTGGCGATCGACGAGTCCGAGGCCATGCTGGCGGCCGCGCGGTCGCGTCTGGCCCGGCGGCCGAATGTGACGCTGCGCACCGGCGCCATCGAGGCGCTACCGCTTGAAGACAGCTCCCTGGACGCGGTCGTCCTCTTCCTCGTGCTGCACCATGTGACCGATCCCGGATTGGGTATACGTGAGGTGGCGCGGGTTCTGAAGCCTGGCGGGAGGATGCTGATCGTCGACCTGAGGGCGCATGTGCGGGAAGACTATCGACAGAGTATGGGACACCTCTGGATGGGCTTCGAAGCGCCTCAGATCGAGCAGTGGACAAGGGGGGCCGGGATGGAGGGATTCCGCTATCTCCCTCTGCCGGCGGACCCCGACGCACGCGGCCCGATGCTGTTCGCAGCGAGCGCACGAACCAGGGAAGCAGGCCGGTAGCGCATTGCAGCCGATAGCTCCCGGTCCCTGCGGAGTGATTGAGATGAAGAGTACGGAAGAGAAACCCGAAATGGAGCATAGACCGTGAGCACAGTGATAGAAAGCGGCGCCCACCCCTTCGATCTGGCGCGGCAGGCTGGGCGCGAGCCCTTCAAAGTGGCTGATCTCGGCCAAGCGGAGTTCGGCAGGAAGGAGATCCGGCTCGCCGAGCAGGAGATGCCGGGGCTGATGGCGCTTCGGGAGGAGTACGCAGGGGAGCGGCCGCTGGAGGGTGCGAAGATCATGGGCTCTCTCCACATGACGATCCAGACCGCCGTGCTGATCGAGACCCTCATCGACCTCGGCGCTGATGTCCGCTGGGTGTCGTGCAACATCTTCTCGACGCAGGATCACGCTGCAGCTGCCGTCGTCGTGGGGCGCGATGGCACCGTCGACGACCCCCGCGGCGTTCCGGTCTACGCGTGGAAGGGCGAGACACTCGAGGAGTACTGGTGGTGCACCGACCAGGCGCTTCTCTGGCCCGATGGGAGCGGCCCGACCCTTCTCCTCGACGACGGGGGCGACGCGACGCTGCTCGTCCACCGAGGCGCTGAGTACGAGGCCGCCGGTGCAATCCCCGACTTCGATGCCGAGAATGACCCTGAGGAGTGGGGCGTCATCCTGCAGCTTCTGCGGGATACCATCCAGGCTGATCCCGAGCGCTGGACCCGTACGGCCCGCGGGCTTCGTGGCGTTTCCGAGGAGACGACGACGGGCGTCCATCGGCTTTATGAGATGGAGAAGGCCGGAACCCTGCTCTTCCCGGCCATTAACGTCAACGACTCCGTCACCAAAAGTAAATTCGACAACATCTACGGCTGCCGGCATTCCGTCGTCGATGGGCTGAACCGCGCGACCGATGTGATGATCGCGGGGAAGGTGGCGGTGGTCTGCGGCTATGGTGAGGTCGGGAAGGGATGCGCACAGGCGCTTCGCGGGCAGGGTGCGCGCGTGGTGATCACGGAGATCGACCCGATCTGCGCACTCCAGGCGACGATGGAAGGCTTCGAAGTGAAGACGCTCGAAGACTACGTCGGGACCGCGGACATCTTCATCACCGCGACCGGTAACTTTGACATCATCACCGCGGCCCACATGGCCCGCATGAAGGACAAGGCCATCGTCGCGAACATCGGTCATTTCGACAATGAAATCGATATGGCCGGTCTGAAGAAGGTTCCGGGGATTCGTCGTGTGAACATCAAGCCGCAGTACGACGAGTGGGTGTTCCCGGACGGGCACAGCGTGATGATCCTCGCTGAAGGCCGTCTGATGAACCTCGGATGCGCCACCGGTCACCCGAGCTTTGTAATGTCCGCGAGCTTCACCAATCAGGTGATGGCTCAGATCGAGCTTCACCAGCGGGCGGAAGAGTATGAGCGTAAGGTCTTCGTCCTCCCGAAGAAGCTCGATGAGAAGGTGGCGCGGCTGCATCTCGAGAAGCTCGGGGTGCGGCTGACCGAGCTTACATCGAAGCAGGCGGAGTACATCGGGGTGCCGGTGAGCGGGCCGTACAAGCCGGACCACTACCGGTACTAAGCCGGGTCTGCGGCGATTTCGCGATCCGCGCTTTGTAGCATCGCGGGAGACGGATAGCCAAAGCTGCGCCCGCTGCCCATCGAGAAGAGGCAGCGGGCGCAGCTTTTTGTTCACATGACGGTGTCATCCGGGCGCGCATGCGAGGCGCAGATAACTTTCCGGGAGCGCTATCCGGTTCGCGCCGGAATCAGCCGCCCGGTAGCGACGCCTTTCCGATCCTCCGGTAGCCCCCGGCCGCCTAGACCTCCCGCGGCCGCCGCCTGCTGCGCTTGGGGAAGTTCAGCACCCCGCTCCGCCCGCGGAACTCGAGCACCGCGTCGTCATAGGCGCGCGCGGCGTCTTCTGCCGTAACGAAGCTCCCCAGCCATTTGAGCTTCCCATCTATCCTGATCGTCGCCTGCCACTTCCCCCGATAGGGCGAAACCCCCTTGTAGGGGCTCGCACCCTGCGCAGGCCGAGCCGTCGCGAGGACGCTGCGATCCAGAATCTGCAGATTCGCGCGTGAGCAGTTTCGAGTGTTCCCGTCCAGAAACCGAACGATGCGCGAATCTCTCACCGAGAGAACTTCGCGGTGAAGCCGCCGGATGCGGCCCTCCTCGTCACGGAGGCAGACGTGCTTGTTGTGCAGAAAGAGTCGAGTCTTCCAGAAGCGCCAGAAGTCCTGATCATCAAGAACGACGACGGTGCCATCACTGATACGTAGTTCGCGAGTCACTGCCATGTACCTAATGGGAGCCGACATCATAATCCAGCCTCGAGAGGCGCCGAATGTAATACAAACCTAACATTCCGGCGACACCCCGCACCATCGAACGTCCACGTCTCAGCCAATTTGCCGTTATCTCGCGGTCTCGTCGAGTTTTCGATCGATAGCGATTCGGATTTTCGCCGCCGTCGGAGAGCAGGCCCGGGATGGGGCGGACGTCCGGCGGCAGCGTGGCATAAAGTGGTACACGAAATGCACTTATGGCGATCGCAAGTTGCAGAACCCCGACATCTCAGGATTGCAGAACATGTTTTACTTCCGGCGATGTCCGCGATGCTCCAGAAGAAGGCCGACGCTCTCCGGATTCTGCCATGGGTGCGGTGCCCCGCTCGCGACGCGGGGAGGTGAGCGCTCCCGCTCACGGTGGTCGCGACGGACGGCCGCGATCGTTGCGATGATATCGGTTCCGGGCGCCGTTGCGGTCGGGAGCTCGGATCGGTACATGCCCGCGTTATCCGACTGGTACGCCCGGGTCGCGATCGAGCATCTTCCCATGTCGGCGCTGAGGCTCGCGCCTCTCACCGACGACGAGCGCGCCTACTACGTCTGTGCGCGCTCAGTCGTGAAGAAGATGGATGGGGAGAGCTCGATCGCCACCTTCGCAGCGAGCGAAATGGCCACCACACTGGAGCTGGGTGATGGCCGGAAGGTCATCGAATCCTATGTGGTGGAATCGATCGAGGAGGGGATCAGTCAGCGCATCGTCTTCCGCTGCATCGTCCGCCCTGACGATTCGGGATGGGTGATCGAAACGGTCGAGCTGCAGGCGGAAGAAGGGGAATCGCCCTCCTTCGCTGCCATCGCCGACTGACCGTCTCCGGAATCTTCTTTCTTACATCGCCGGGGCCCGGGTCGAAGAGGATCCGGGCGCTTCCATCTCCTCCTCCGGCGCGAACTCTTCGCCCGGGTTCACGAAGCGTTCACTTTCCCACGCGTACTGGCGATCGTGCAGCTCGCGATAGCGCCCGCGAGCCGCCATCAGTTCCGCATGGTTGCCCCGTTCGACGATTCGACCCTCCTCGAGCACCAGAATCTGGTCAGCGGTCCGGATCGTCGAGAGGCGGTGGGCGATGACGAAGGTGGTCCGTCCCTGCCGAAGCTTGCGCAGGCCATCCTGGATCTTCGCCTCGCTCTCGCTGTCCAGGCTGGAGGTCGCCTCATCGAGGATGAGGATGCGAGGATCGGCCAGGATCGCGCGGGCGATGCCCACACGCTGGCGCTGCCCGCCGGACAGCTTCACGCCCCGCTCCCCGACGATCGTCTTGTATCCCTCGGGGAGGGCAAGGGCGAAGTCGTCGCAGTGCGCGATGCGCGCGGCCTCGCGTACTTCATCATCCGTGGCGTCGGGTCGGGCGAAGCGGATGTTGTCCGAGACCGTTCCGTCGAAGAGGAAGTTGTCCTGCATCACCACCCCGAGCTGGGCGCGGTAGTCGGCGAGACGAAGCTCGTCGAGATCTTCCCCATCGATGAGGATCCGACCCTGCGTCGGGCGGTGGAAGGCCATGATCAGCCCGATCAGCGTGCTCTTGCCCGACCCGCTCGACCCGACGAGCGCCGTAGTGGAGCCAGCCGGAGCATCGAGATCGATTCCCTTCAGGACAGGCACATCTTCGACATATTCGAACCATACATCTTCGAACTTCACCGAACCGTCGACCGCCGTCAGGGCTCGGCGGCCCGCATCCTCATCGATCTCCGTGGGCATGGCGAGCAGTTCACGGATGCGATCGAGGCCGGCGAACGCCTCACTGACCTGGGTCGAGATGGAAGCAATCTGAATGATCGGAGCCGCCAGCATGCCGGTGAAGAGGATGTAGGAGACGAGCGCCCCCGGTTCCATATCGCCGGACATCACCGCCCCACCGCCGAAAATCACCATCATGACACCGACCGCGCCGATCACCGCCTGCGCAACGGCCGAAACCGCCGAAGTCCCCGTGATTGTCTTCGCGACATTCCGGAAGAGCTCGTGAACACCCCGGGTGAAGACCCGCTCCTCCCGCTTTTCCGTACCGTATGCCTTGACGAGCCGGATGCCACCCAGCGTTTCGCCGAGGCGGCCGGTGACGCGGGCGTTCAGCTCGCCGCGCTGGCGGAAGACGGGACGAAGCGTGCTCATGCCATAGCCCATCAGCCCCGCGAAAAGACCGAGGATGATCAGGATTCCGACCGTGAGCTGCCAGTTGAACCAGAAGAGTCCACCGAGTGCGATAACGGCGGTAATCGAGCCACCGATGAGCTGAACGATTCCGGTGCCCACCAGGTTCCTGATCCCCTCGGCATCGGTCATGATCCGGGAGATCAGCACACCGCTCTGGGTCGAGTCGAAGAACTTCACCGGAAGCCGGGCGACATGCGCCTCGACCCGCCGCCGCATGTCGGTGATCGCGCGCTGGGCGGTGATGCTGATCACCTGCGAGAGCGCGAAGGATGAAGCAGCCTGGATGATTCCGGCCAGCGCCACCGCACCCGCGAGCAGGAGGAGCAGATCGCGCCGCTGATTCGGAATGATGTGGTCGAAGAGGAGCATCGGGCTCGCCGGAAGAATGAAGCCTGCCAGCCGGGCAGGGATCATCAGCAGGAGGCCGATGGTAAGATAGCGCCTGTGGTGTTTTATCAGCTCGCGCGCTTCACGCCATACCACGGAGCCGGAAACGCGCTTTTTCTTGCTGTCAGTCATTCGGAGATCTTCGGGGGCGTGCGGCCTGCCGGACAGGTCGTAACGGCCGTCATACACCCGATGTCCTTTGAGGTGCGGGCGCGGGTTCGGTTCGCAACGAACGAACTAAGGCGAGGACGAATGAATGGAATCCGTTCGGGTGCCGCTCTTGGATTGCTGCTGCTCGCGGCGTGCGGTGGGCGTCGTAGTGCGGCCGATATGGAGGGGCTTCTTACCCCGCTGACGGTCGAGCCGCCCCCGATCTATGCGATCATCGGGGCGCGCGCGGATCTGGAGCTCTCCTCGGTGCAGGTCGCGGCGCTCGACTCGATCGCGATGGACATTCAGGCGACGAACCGACCGCTCATCGAGGAGCTGGAGGCGACGACCCCTTCAGGGCGCACCGGAAGGCGGCGGATCACGGAAGCGGGAGAGCCGATTCTGGCGGAGATCCGGGCGAACAGCAGGCAGGGAAGCGAGGGGGTGCACGCACTGCTCACCGAGGACCAGCGTTCGAAGGTGTGCAGCCTCTTCGAGCGGACGGCGCTTCGTGGGACGCAGCGCGCCAGCTCACCGCCAGCCGATTCCGCAGCAACGAACGCCGCCGGCTCGCGCTGGTACTGGTGTTCGCCAGCCGGGGCAGACGAAGATGGCGAGGCTGGCGCCCGGCAGGCGGTGACCGGCTGAAGATGATTCGGCCCAGGCGGAATGGCCGCCCCGAGCCCCGGAGGCGGCCTTGCCCCCCGTCTGGCGCTACTCTCCGTCCAGTGAGGAGAGAACCAGGTCAGCGTGTCCCGCCGGGGCTACATCCGCGAATACCTTGCTGATGCGACCTTCTTCGTCGATCAGGAAGGTCGAGCGCCGTACTCCCATGTAAGTCTTTCCGAAGTTCTTCTTCTCCGCCCAGACGCCATACGCCTCCGCCACCTCGTGATCGGCGTCGGCGAGCAGCGTGAAGTTCAGGTCGAACTTCTTTTTGAACGCGCTGACCGCTTTCACCGTGTCCGGGCTGATCCCCAGAACCACAGCCCCCGCTTCTTCGATCTGCGGTCCCGAGTCTCGTAGCTCGCACGCCTGGATGGTGCAGCCGGGGGTATCGGCGCGTGGATAGAAGTAGAGAATGACCTTCCTGCCGCGGTAGTCGGAAAGCGACACTTCCTTCCCCTCGTCCGTGGGAAGGCGGAAATCGGGGGCCATCTCGTTTTCCTTCAGCACACTGACTCCTTTGTCGTAGTCGGATCTTCTTCGTTCGGATCGTCACTGCGGTCGAGCATTCTTGCGAGCGCCGCCTCAGCTTCGTGGCGAGCAGCGGTCGGCGAGTGCCCGTGCGTCTGTCCGTGCCGCGTCCGAAGGGTTGCCCAGGGTGCGGTCTCCATCGCCCACGATGAGCAGCCCGGCCGTCGTCTCGACGGTGTTCCCCAGCGGATAGAGGCGGGTATAGACGAAGACGGTCAGCTCGTCGTATCGCGTCCGCTTGCCGCCCGCGAGGCCGATCGTGATCAGCTCGGTGGCGGCTGCAGCGGCGCCACGGGCTGCTTCGCGGATCCCGGTAAGCTCCCGCCGCCCCTGGAGCACCCCGCCGATCGTGTCTGCAAGGACGATGTCGTACTCCATCGACCGCATCTGCTCGAGTGCGCATGCAAAGGCGTCCCCGAGCGGATACGGGGTCGCGCGCGTGTAGGTGCGCGGTGCGGCGCACGCCCCGAGCAGGATAACAGAGATTAGAACGATAATAGTGCGCATAGTCCGGCAACCATATGTCGAACGTGAGCCACCCTCTTCAACCTGACCCTCCGGCGAGCCGTCGTCCAGCCCGGCGCTTCTTCAGAAAATCCTCGAAGGTCGGATCGCTGAAGGTGAAGCCGCGCGCGGCGAGGACGGCCGGCCGGGCACGCTGACTCGCCAGGAGCAGTGCATCCGCCATTCCTCCGGTCGCCGCTTTCAACAGAAAGGCGGGTGCGACGAGAAAGGTCGGCCGGGCGAGGGCCCTCCCGAGAACATTCGTGAAGTCGGCGTTGCGGATCGGCGTCGGCGCGACGGCGTTCACCGGCCCCTCGATATCTTCGGTATCCAGACAGTAGCGGATTACCCGGACAGCATCCGTGAGGGAGATCCAGCTCATCCACTGCTGCCCGTTGCCGAGACGTGCGCCAAGCCCGAAACGGAAGGGCATGGTCATCAGCGGGAAAGCGCCGCCCTCCTCGTCCAGGATCAGACCGAATCGCGGGTTGATGACGCGCACCCCTGCCTGGAGGGCGCCTTTCGCTTCCTCCTCCCACGCGATGCACACCCCCGAGAGGAAGTCGTCGCCCGGCGGATGCTCCTCGGAGAGCTCGACCTCGCCGGCGTCCCCGTAGTACCCGACGGCCGAGGCGCTGACGAAGGTTCGCGGCGGCGCATCGAGCTGCGCGATCGTTCGCGCAAGGAGACGCGTTCCTGACGACCGGCTTTCGAAGATCCTGCGCTTCTTTGACGGTGACCAGAGCCCCGCGATGCTCTCTCCTGCCAGATGAACCACAGCGTCGACCCCTTCGAGGGCGCCTCCGTCGATGGCGTCATTCTGCGGATCCCAGAATATCTCGTCCTCTCCTGCGGCCGGCCGGCGCACGAGCTTTGACACTCGCACCCCATCCGCTTCGAGCGAGGTGGCGAGGGCACGGCCGAGGAACCCGCTCGCACCGGATATCGCGACCTGATACGTCGAGGCGGAGGAGGCCATCAGCTGTCCTTGCGACTGGCGACTTTTCGCGCCCACCGGTCATGGCGGGCGACATCGAGGAGCAGAATGACGGCGCCGATGGCAGCCCCGAGGAAGAGCAGCACCGCAAGACCGGGATAGCCAAAGATCGTGTACGTCGAGTCGATCCGCATCATCATCGCCGCGGCCACGATAAGCGCAGCGAGTACCGCGCCAGTCGCGATCCTGTTCGCGATCTTCTGCAAGCCGTCGAGGAGGAGCGAATCGTTCGCGATGCGGATCTGCACCTCGAATTCGCGCTGCTCGACCGCATCGAACACCCGGTTCAGCCGTCCCGGCAGGCGCTGGACGAACTGGTTCGTCTCCAGAAGGCTCGTGACGATGTGGCTCGGCGACGCATTCTTCAGCATCCGCTGGCGGAGGAGATCGGCCGCGTGCCGCTGGATCGCGGCGTTCGGCTTGAAGGTCGGGTCGAGGGTGCGCCCAACCTGATCGAGGTTGAGGAGCGTTTTCCCGAGCATCGTGAGCTGGGCTGGTATGATCAGGCCATGGCTGCCCGCCGCGCGGGTGAGCTCCATCACCACCAGCCCCATCTGCAACTCTTCGCGGTCGCTCGTCACATACTCGAGCACGAGCCGTCCGATCTCCTCCCGGAAACCCGCCCGATCGAACTGGTCCGTGCGATCGCCCATCTCGACGGCGATATCCGCCGCGTCGCGGCCCCGTCCTTCGGACATCGCCAGAAGCATCCGGAGCATCGAATCCTGCAGCTCGATCGGGAGCCGGCCGACCATCCCCACGTCGATGAGCGCGATGCGGTTGTCCTCGGTGAGGAAGACATTGCCCGGATGCGGGTCGGCGTGGAAGAAGCCGTCGACGAGGACCTGCTGCAGATACGCTCTGAAGAGGTCTTCCGCGAGGGAGGCGCCATCGAGCTCCATCCTCGCGAGCGGTGTAAGGTCGAGGATGTTGCGACCGTGCACGTACTCCATCGTGAGCACGCGCGACGTCGTGTAATCCCCGACCGGGCAGGGCACGATGATCTGTTCGTACTCCTGGAGATTGCGGGCGAGCGTCTCGAGGTTGGAGGCCTCACGCTGGTAATCGAGCTCCGCTAGAAGGGACCGGCGGCCCTCCTCGAGCATCGGCGTGAAGCGATAGCGCCGACCCATCTCGGTATGATCATCGAGGAATTCCGTCAGCTCCTGCAGCGCATCGAAGTCTTCTACGACCCGTTCCCGCACCCCCGGACGCTGCACCTTCACCGCGACGAGCCGGCCGGAGCGCAGCTTTGCGCGGTGAACCTGACCGAGCGACGCTGCCGCGATCGGCGTCTCATCGATCGATTCGAAGGCACGGGAAAGTCTCACCCCGAGCTCGCTTTCGATGATTTCGCTGGCTTCGCTGAAAGGGAAGGGCGCGACCTGGTCGTGCAGTCGGGAAAGCGCGTCGGTGTACGCTCGAGGAAGAAGGTCGACCCGAGTGGAGAGGAGCTGCCCCAGCTTGATGAAGGTCGGGCCCATCGACTCGAGGTCGCTGGTGAGCCCCTCGGCGAGAGGAACGTCGACCGGGTCCGCATCTGCCTCACTGCTCAGAACCGGGTCGAGACCAGCCTGCTTGACGATGTCACCGCGGCCGTACTTCACCAGCAGCGCGGCGATCTCGGTGTACTTCTTCAGATACCGCGGGTTCAGCGGAATAGCCATGTACTTTCGGGGATGAGGTTCGCGCGCGGAAGGTGCAGAAAGCATGCGCAGTCATGGGGAGGGGGAAATCGCGCCTCCCGGGAGGCGTCGGCGCACCGCGTGATGGGGGGATCGACCGCGCGGGGGCAGGGTGGCGACCTCGCCGCCTGGCGGCACTCCGCCTTGGCGGCTGATGTGCGAGATCACATCTTCGTTGACAGCCGATGGAAGCGCCCTAACCTTTGTAGCTGGACGATGGGGGGCGGGTCCGCCGGCTTCTGTCGCCAATCGTCTTCATCGGGTCGGGACTCGAGGCCCGAAGGCCGCTCTGGAGGGGCCAGATCGCTCGTTTCTTCGCCTTCAGAGCCCAGGAACCGGGTCGTAGACCTTTCCGGAGGCGTACGGATTGCGTTATAGATCCTGCTGTCCAGAGCATGTTGGCCGCGCGAACCCGCAATGAGGAGGAGATATGGCTGCACCGAAGAAGAGCAGCGGTA
>CAYRLB010000051.1:0-17557 GCA_964424945.1 uncultured Gemmatimonas sp. | reverse complement strand
ATCGTGAGCGGGACACTCGGGACGTATGCCGTTCTGCGCGGGCAGAGTCTTCTCGGCGATGCGATCTCGCACGCCGCGCTTCCAGGGATCGCGATTGCCTTCCTGATCACCGGCGTCCGAGCGCCCGGCGTGCTCGTCCTGGGTGCAGCCCTCGCGGGCTGGCTCGGCGCGCTGCTCGTGCTGGTGGTGACCCGGCGGACGCGGGTGCCCTACGATGCGTCGCTCGGGCTCGTTCTGTCGGTGTTCTTCGGCGTCGGGATGGTTCTACTGAGCTACATCCAGCGGCTTCCGAGCGGCGACCAGGCCGGCCTCGGGACCTTTCTTTTCGGGCAGGCGGCCGCACTGCTCCCCCGTGACGTAGCCGTGATGTCCATCCTTGGGGTGATCGCCCTGGGCACCACCGCCGCGCTCTGGAAGGAGCTGAAGCTCCTCGCCTTCGATCGGGAGTTCGGCGAGACGATCGGCCTTCCGATGCAGCGGCTCGACATCGTCCTCACGACACTCCTCGTCATCGCCATCGTCATCGGGCTGCAGACCGTCGGCGTGATTCTGATGAGCGCGATTCTCATTGCGCCGGCGGCGGCCGCGAGACAGTGGTCGGACAGGCTCGGCCACATCGTGCTGCTGGCCGGGGTTTTCGGCGCGACTGCAGGTGTGACCGGAGCGGTGATAAGTGCCGCTACCCCCCGCCTCCCGACCGGTCCCACGATCGTCCTCTGCTCCGGCGCCATCATGCTATTCAGCCTGCTTGCCGCACCGGGACGGGGACTTCTCGCCGAGGCCGTTCGGACGCACCGCAGCCGTCGCGACCTTCGGGAACTCGGGCTGCTCGAAGATCTCGTCACGATCAGCGAACAGCACGCCGACCCGCAGCATCCTCACCCGGCAGTCGTTCTGCGCACGATGACAACGCAGCCCGACACCGTCAGCGGCGGTCTGCGCAGGCTCGAGAAGAAGGGTCTGGTGCGGCAGGTCGATGGCGATCGCTGGGCGATCACCCCTGCCGGCCTCGCCGAGGGACGCGAGGAGGGTGGTAAAATCGGGAGACCTTCAGAGGAGTGATGACCGCGCAGCTCGAGATCCAGCTCATCGCGGTCGTCACCGCTATCGCCTGCGCCCTGCCCGGCACCTTTCTCGTGCTGCGGCGGATTTCAATGCTGAGCGATGCCATCAGCCATGCGATCCTCCCGGGCATCGTCGTCGCCTTCTTCCTGACCGGTGACCTCAACTCTCCGCTGCTCATCGTCGGGGCAGCCGCCACCGGCGTCTTGACGGCCGCGCTCATCGAAGCGCTCAGCCGGACCGGAAGGGTTCAGGGCGATGCGGCGATCGGGCTCGTCTTCCCCATCCTATTCTCGATCGGCGTCATCCTGATCGCGCGCGTCGCCTCGGATGTTCACCTGGATGTGGACGCGGTGCTGCTGGGCGAGCTCGCCTTCGCACCCTTCGATCGGGTGCAGGGGTGGGGGATGGATCTCGGACCCAAAGCTCTCTGGGTGATGGGTACGATCCTGCTCATCAACGTGGCGTTCATCGGGATTTTCTTCAAAGAGCTGAAGCTCTCCACATTCGATCCGGCGCTCGCGGCCGCGCTGGGGTTCAGCCCGGTCGTCCTGCACTACCTGCTCGTGTCGATCGTCTCCGTCACCGCCGTGGGTGCCTTCGATGCCGTCGGCTCCGTCCTCGTGGTGGCGTTGATCGTGGGACCGGCAGCGACCGCGTATCTACTGACGGACCGGCTCGCATGGATGCTCGTGATCGCGAGTGGTGTAGGCGGGGGATCCGCGATCGCGGGCTACTGGATTGCACACGCCCTCGACGCTTCGATCGCCGGCGCCATGGCCGGCGCGGTGGGTGCATTCTTCCTCGCTGCGCTCTTCTTCGCACCCGACCTCGGTCTCGTCGCCTCCCTCCGACGGGCCCGCGGACAGCGACGACGTTTCGCTCAGCAGATGCTGCTGGTCCACCTGCTGCATCACGAGAATACCGCCGACGAGGAGCGCGAATGCAGTCAGGACCATCTTCAGGAACACCTTCGATGGGATGACAGGATCACCAGCCTGGCGATCCGATCGTCGCTGCGTGAGGATCTCGTGGTGGCGGAGGGCGGCATTCTGCGCCTAACACTCGAGGGGCGACAGCTCGCACGACGCACGATGGTGAGCTGATCGGAGACACGGCAGCAGCGCCCGCGAACAGCCGTCGACCCGCCCCTCCTTTCTGCTTCGCGCCCTCTCCGGCTATAATGCAGGTGGCGGCCCGACCACCTGCTGCCTCCTCCCTTCCTACCCGCGGCGATCTGAATGGCCCTACCCCGATTCAGCCGGAGCCTGCTCCTCAAGGGTCTTTCTGCTTCGATTCTGCTGAGCGGAGCCACCGCTTATGGATCTTCGCTCGCGGGTCGGGATTCTGCAGTGGACGGGGGATCGGTGCCGAGCTCGGGTCATGCACTGATCCCGGGAAGCCTGTCGGATGGCGGCGCCGCCAGCGCCCATGAAGCCGAAGCTTCCGGAGCCGCTTCAGCGGCCGAACCGGATCAGGTCTTCCCCCGCTTCGCCGGTGTTCAGGCAGCCGAGCTGGCGCACAGCTTCTACTTCGCGCGTGCGCAGTACCCAAGCGGGGGATTCGGACGAGGGGGCGGCTGGGCGACAGACTGGCCGACCGCCGATCGCATCATCATCAGCGTTCTCAGCCGTCTCACCGCCGTCGATGTCGCCCCCCGGGAGTTCAGCGTCCGGCTCGATGATCCCGATCTCCGGCGCTACCCTTTCCTCTACGCAGTCGAGGTCGGGAGCATGAATCTTCGGGCTGCAGAAATCGAAGGGCTCCGAAACTATCTGCTTGCCGGAGGATTTCTGGTCGTCGACGATTTCTGGGGAACGCGGCAGTGGGAGAACTTCGCCTATCAGATCTCGCAGGTGCTCCCGGGCCATGAGATCGTGGAGCTCTCGCTCGACCACCCGATCTTCTCCGTCGTCTATCAGGTCGATGAGATCGTTCAGGTGCCGAGCATCAACAATGCGGTAAGGGGAGGATCGACGAGCGAGCAGGACGGATACGTTCCCTATTGCTTCGGCATCTTCGATGATGAGGGTCGGCTGATGGTCGTCATCAACTGGAACACCGACCTTGGCGATGCATGGGAGCATGCCGAGGATCCGCGCTATCCGCTCGACTATTCGACCTATGCATATCGGATGGGCGCGAACTTCATCTTCTACGCGATGACGAGGTGAGACAGGCAGGCCGCCGGGGTGGGAGAGGCGCAGCTCTCCAAACATCCGGCTGCCGACAGGTGTAGTCATGAAGGGTGTGGTGCTGGCCGCGCCGCGCCTCCGACAGTAGCGTCGGGATCACCACTTTCGGCGAGTGCGGCGAGGGCTCGGCAGAAATGCCCTGGCTCAGTCATCTCTCCGGCTCGATCCTCCCCAGTGCCCCTCGGGGCCGCGATCCGGCTCACCCCCGAGGCGATGTCGATGCACCTCCTGCTGGCTCGGAAGCTCCTGTTCACGCTGCTGGTGATTCCCGCAATCGCTGGCGCATCCATCGCCATTTCGCGCGAAGATGTGGCGCGTGACGCCGGTGCCGAGCAGGAGAACACGCCAGCCGCCGGCGCAATCTTCACCGGGCTGCAGGCGCAGGATCTCGAGCACAGCCTGTACTTCACGCGGCTCCAGTACGGTAGCGGCGGGCGCGGCGGTGGATGGGCAACGGACTGGCCGACCGCGGATCGCACGATCATCTCCGTGCTCGGCCGGCTTACCAACGTCGATATCTCCCCGAGGGAGAATTCGGTGCGCGCGGATGCGGATGAACTCCGCCGGTTCCCCTTCATCTACGCTGTGGAAGTCGGGGGGATGAACCTGCGGGAAAGCGAGGTGGAAGCGCTGCGCAACTACCTCCTCGCAGGCGGATTTCTCGTCGTGGACGACTTCTGGGGGAGCCAGGAGTGGGCGCGCTTCGAGGCGCAGATCCGGCGCGTCCTCCCCGAATATGATATCGTGGAGATCCCGTTGGACCACCCGATTTTCTCCACCGTCTACGAGGTCGAGGAGATCGTGCAGGTGCCGGTCGTCGATCAGGGGATCCGCGGGGGGCCGACCCACGAGCGGGACGGCTATGTGCCCTACTGCCTCGGCATCTTCGACGAGAAGGGCCGATTGATGGTCGTCATCAACTGGAATACCGACCTCGGCGACGCGTGGGAGCACGCCGAACACCCCCGTTACCCTCTCGAGTATTCGACATACGCCTACCGGATGGGAGCAAACTTCATTTTCTACGCGATGACGAGGTGAGGGTGTAGCGTACAAGCGCCGGATCACCGCGGGCCCGGCCGCCAAATCGGAACTTCAGCCTTCAGAGTATGGCGCTCGCAATCTGGGAGTTCTTCTTCAAGTATCCGCCCCTCGTCTTCGAGAAGGGCCGGATCGTCTTCTCCAGTCCGCTGCCCTTCGCGCTTCTCGTTCTGGCGCTTGCGGCGGCCGGGTTGGCGACGTGGAGCTATTTCCAGCGGGGCCGCGGGCTCCCGACGAAGCAGCGCATACCCCTGCTCCTTCTCAGGGCGACACTCTTCGCCCTTCTGCTCGTGCTCCTCTTCCGACCATCGCTTCAGGTGGCGGTCGCCGTCGAGCAGGAGAACTATGTCGGCGTGCTCATCGACGATTCCCGGAGCATGCTCATCGCCGATGACGGCATCACCACGCGCGCGCAGTCCCTCGTCGACCGCCTCGATGACGACTTCTTCGGCGCCCTCGGGGAGCGTTTCCGCATCCGCATCTTCCGCTTCTCCGGCGATGCGCAGCGTGTGGATAATGAAGATGAACTGAATTTCGGCGGTGGGCAGTCGCGGATCGGTGCGGCTCTTCGCCAGGCGCAGAGCGAGCTTTCGGGAGTTCCGACCGCCGGACTGATCGTGGTCAGCGACGGCGCCGATCAGTCCGAGGCAGAGCTGAACGAGGCGCTTCTGGGGCTGCGGACTGCCGGCGTTCCCGTCTACACCGTCGGTGTGGGTCAGGAGCAGTTCCAGCGTGACATCGAGGTGAGACGGATCAGCAGTCCCCGCTCGGTTCTGCGCGGAACGTCGACCGTCGTGGATGTGGTCATCGCGCAGAACGGCTATGCAGGGAAGACGATCCCGCTGATCGTCGAGGATGAGGGGCGGGTCGTCAATTCCCAGGATGTGGTCATGCCCCTCGATGGGACCCCCGCCAGCGTCCCCGTCCACTTCACCGCCGATCAGCAGGGTTGGAGGCGCTTCACCTTTCGGGTGCCTCTGCAGGAGGACGAGCTGGTGATGGAGAACAATGAGCGGCAGATCCTGATCGATGTGCGGGATGGCCGTCAGAAGGTTCTCTATTTCGAGGGCGAGGGCCGCTGGGAGGTGAAGTTCATGCGGCGCGCGGTTTCAGAAGATCCGGAGCTTCAGCTCGTCGTCATGCAGCGGACCGCAGAGAACAAGTTCCTGCGCATGGACGTCGACGATGGCGAGGAGCTGGCCGATGGCTTCCCGGTGACCCCGGAAGAGCTGTCCGAGTACAGGGCGCTGGTGATCGGCAGCGTGGAAGCGAGCTTCTTCACGCGCGAGCAGCTCCGGATGATCGTGGACTTCGTCAGCAACCGGGGAGGGAGCGTTCTCTTTCTCGGCGGGCGAAGGGCGTTTACCGAGGGCGGTTATGCCGGAACTCCGATCGCCGACCTGCTGCCCGTACATCTCGAATCGACCGCTGACCCAACTTACTACAGAGAACTGAAGGTCAACCTGACGCGGGCGGGCGAAGCCCATGCGGCGCTTCGCCTCGATTCCGACCCCGACGCGTCGCTCGCCAAGTGGGACAGCCTTCCGGAGCTGTCGACCTTCAACCGTCTGACCCGGCTGAAGCCCGGCGCCACCGCGCTACTGACCGGCAGCGGCCCCGGGGTTTCGGAGGGGCAGGTCGTTCTGGCGTCACAGCGCTATGGCCGGGGCCTCTCGCTCGCGCTCGCCGTCCAGGACACCTGGCTCTGGCAGATGCACGCCGATGTGCCGCTCGACAACCAGTCCCATGAAACCTTCTGGCGCCAGATGCTGCGCTGGCTGGTGAACGGCGTACCCGACCAGCTCTCGCTCGAGGCTTCGGCGGAGCCGGCAGCGCTGAACCAGACGGTACAGCTCAAGGCTGACCTGCGCGACAAATCCTTCGCGCGAGTCAATGACGCCATCGTCATGGCGATGGTCGAGAGCCCGACGGGCGAGGTGACCGAAGTGCCGCTTCGCTGGACCAGCCGCGCCGATGGCGAATACACCGGCTCCTTCGTACCGGTGACAGGCGGGCAGCATCTGGTGCAGGTGAGTGCGCGCAGAATCGATGAAGAGATCGCTGCCTCGAGCCTGGTTCTCGATGTCGTCGAAGACCAGGGCGAGTATTTCAGCGCACAGATGCGGGCACCACTCCTGCGGCGAATGGCCGAGGAAACGGGAGGTTCGTTTTACACGCTCGCCGACATCGGAAGGCTCGCCGGAGACGTGCAGTACTCGGGGAGCGGCATCACCAGAGTCGAAAGCTATGACCTCTGGGACATGCCCATCGTCTTCTTCCTGATCGTCGGGTTGATTGGAGCAGAGTGGGGAATCCGAAGAAGAAGGGGTCTGGCCTGATGAAGAGAATTCTGTCCGTTCTGGCGCTGCTGCTGCTTACCGCGGCCAGGGCGGAAGCCCAGGCGAACTCGCACGTGCTGATTGTGAGTGGCCTGGGTGGTGAGCCGAAATATGTGCAGGATTTCCTCGCGTGGGGGAGCGCGATGGCCGAGGCGGCGCAGAGCCGGTTCGGCGTGCCTGCCGCGAACATCACTTACCTCGCCGAGGAACCGCAGCGGAACCGGGCGATCATCGATGGCGAGTCCCGGCGGGAGGAGATCGAGAAGGCGCTGCAGGCCATCGCCGCGCGCGCCGGCGCCGACGATCGTATCCTCATTCTCCTCATCGGCCATGGGAGCATGGACTCGCGGGGGTCGCGTATCAATCTGCCGGGTCCGGACCTCCTGTCGACCGAGCTGGCGACGATGCTCGCGCCCTTCAGGACGCAGTCCGTCGTCGTGGTGAATGGCGCGAGCGCGAGTGGTTCCTGGCATGAGGCGTTGGCGGCGCCCAACCGGACGATCATCACTGCGACCAGATCCGGATCCGAGCGGAACGAGACGATCTTCCCGAAGTTCTTCGTGGAAGCGTTCAGCGGGGATGGCGCGGATGCCGACCGGGACGGCCGGGTGACGGTGCAGGAGGCGTTCAACTACGCTACCCGCGAGACCGAACGCTCCTACCAGACCGCAGGAACACTGCAGATGGAACGCGCGCGCATGGAGGGGAACACCGAGCTGGCGCGTACCTTCCACCTCGGTGCGCCGGCCGGTCAGGCACCGTCGGACGCCTCGCCGGAGCTGCGGGCGCTCTACGCGCGGCGCGGTGAGCTGGAGAACAGCGTCGACGCACTCCGCAACCGCCGGTCGCAGATGGAGGACGCTGCCTATCAGACTGAACTGGAACGTCTCGTCCTGGAACTCGCCCGAACCAACCGATCCATCCAGGATGCGGAAAGCGGGGCACGATGACGATGTTGAAGGGCGGCCTCGTACTGCTTCTCACCGCGGCGCTTCTGCCGGCGGGTGCGTGCGCGCAGGATGCCGGCAGCGCGGCAGCGGCGTACGAGGAAGGGCGGTACGAAGATGCGATCCGGATCGGCACCTCGATCGTCGAGAGCAGCCCGGACGACATGGTCGCACGGCGTGCCCTGGTCGGGGCACTGATAGACGTCGGCCGATACGACGAGGCCGTTTCGCGTGCTGACAACCTTCACAACCTCCGGGGGGAGGCGCTGCGCGCGCGCGGTCGGCTCGACGAGGCCGAGCAGGCGTTCAGCCAGGCAATCTCCGAAGGGGGGGCGGATCGCTGGACCGCCGAGTTCAACCTCGCCGAAATGATCTACCAGCGGGGAGATCGTGCAGAGGCGGCCCGTCGCTTCGATGAGTTCATCACGCTCTACAATCAGTCGAACTCTCTGCCCGCGCGGGATCTCGTGGCGGTGGGGAACGCCGTCTGGTATCTCGGGAACACGGAGTCGGCGCTCTTCCAGGACGCCGTGATGGCCTTCGACGAGGCGACGAAGCAGGAGCCCCGCTTCATCGAAGCCCACATTCGCATCGCCGAGCTTTTTCTCGAGAAGTACAACAGCACGGAGGCGCACGATGCGCTGGCGGATGCAGCGGCGATCAATCCGAACCATCCGCGGGCACTGCTCGCCCAGGCGCATGCTCAGATCTTTGACGGCAACCGGGGTGCAGCGCTGGAGCTGGTGAACCGGGCGCTCGAGGTGAATCCGAATCTCGTCCCGGCGCGTCTCCTGCTCGCGAGAATGCTTCTGGACACGGAAGATGTCGACTCGGCGCTGGTCGAGATCGAGAAGGCCCGCGAGGTCAATCCGCGCTCCGTCGAGGCGCTATCGATGGCCGCCGCCATCCACTACCTCCGGGATCAGACGGCGGAGTACGAGCGGCTCGCTTCCGAGGTCCGGCAGATCAACCCGCGTTATGCCGGCCTCCTCATCACGACCGCCGAGATCGCCGCGCAGACGCGCAGATATGCGGACGCCGCACGGCTCGCGGCCCAGGCCGTCGAAGTCGACCCGGACTACTGGCAGGCGCACTCCCTCCTCGGGTTGAACACCTTCCGGCTTGGAGATGTAGAGGGCGCGCGGGCCGCCATGGAGACCGCGTTCGCCGGGGATCCCTACAATGTTCTGATCAAGAACAACCTCGACCTTCTGGATACCTTCACGCAGTACCAGCTCCGGGAGGGCCCGGGTCTTCACTTCATGCTTCACCAGGATGAAGTGGATGTCCTCTATCCATATCTGATGGAAGCCGCCGTACAGGCTCACAGTGACCTGACGAGCCGGTTCGGGGATCAGCCGCGGGGCCCGGTGCGCATCGAATTGTACCCACGCAGCGCCGACTTCTCCGTCCGGACGGTCGGGCTGGCGGGAATGGGCGCGCTCGGCGTCAGCTTCGGAGACGTCGTCGCGCTGGATTCGCCTTCCGCGCGCCAGGCGGGCCAGTACAACTGGCTCACCACTCTCTGGCACGAGCTCGCGCACACCATCGCACTCGGCGTCAGCAACAACCGTGTACCGCGCTGGTTCACGGAAGGGCTGTCAGTGGTTCAGGAGGGACGCTCGAGCCCGAGCTGGAGTTCGCCGGTAGTACCCGAGTTCCTGCAGATGTACTACTCGGGCACCCTCCCGCCGCCCAGCCGGCTCAACGAAGGATTCATCCGACCGGAATCGCCGCAGCACCTTTCCGGCGCCTATGAGCTTTCGTCGCTCGTCATCGAGTGGATCGAGGAGAAGCATGGCTTCGATTCCATCGTGCGAATCCTCCGTGCGTACGGTGAGGGGCGATCGGACGAGCAGATCATCCGCTCGGTACTCGGCACGACGCCCGAGGCAATGGACGACGAGTTCGATGCGTGGATGCGGTCGCGCTTCCCGCCCGACCGGGCGCAGGAGTTCAGCCGTCTTTCCAGCGACGCGGGGCGGGCGGCCGCGGCAGGAGACATGACTCGGGCGAAGCGTCTTCTCGAGCAGGCGGGGGCGCTCTTCCCCGTAGCCCAGGCGGGGTCACCCTTCGCCGCGCTGGCGGAGATCCGCGAGGAAGAAGGTGACATCGCGGGGGCGATCGAAGCGCTGAAAATCGTCAGTGCCGCGGACGAGCAGGCGTACGAACCGAATCTGCACCTCGCGAAGCTGCTCGAAGAAACAGGCGATCTGGCAGGCGCCGCTGCTGCGCTCGAGAGGGCGGTGTGGATTCATCCCTATGATCTCTCGGTTCATCAGAAGCTCGCCGAGCTCTATACCGGACTGGGGGAGCACCAGAAGGCCGTGCGTGAGCGGAGAGCGCTGGTTGGCCTGAGACCAACGGATATGGCTGCAGCCTACTATCATTTGGCGGAAGCCCTGCTGTCGGCGGGTGACGTCAGCGGAGCACGGCAGGAAGTGCTGCGCGCGCTGGACGCCGCTCCGGCCTTCCAGGAAGCGCAGGACCTTCTGCTCCGGATCCACGATCGCAGCTGAGGGCCGCTTCGCTTCCGTCAGGAGTGCGGGGGGCGGCGGCGAAGTCGAAAGGGGGCGTACACCGCGCGCTCCCGCCGAGTCCGGTCCGCCGAGGTTCTCGCCTTCCACTTGTGAGACGCCTTGGATCCGGCGGCCGCTCGCAGCAGTTCCGACCGGTGTCTTTATGGAGTCTTTTTTCAGCCCGTGACCAGGCCCCCGGTCCGCAAATGATCCAGCCCCGGTCAATTCCTCACCATCTGCAGGGAGTCCAGATTTGTCGGCAATGATCAATTCCGCAGTGCTCCAGAACGATGACGATCTGGAATTGGCGGACAGGCTGAAGCAGGGGCGCGACGCGATCCTTCTCGAACTGCGGAAGGCGATCGTGGGGCAGGACAAGGTCGTCGAGCAGCTGCTGATGTCGCTGTTCGTGGGCGGCAACTCGCTGATTCTGGGCGTCCCCGGGCTCGCGAAGACCCTGCTGATCCACTCGCTCGCCCAGGTGCTGAATCTGAAGTTCAACCGCATCCAGTTCACCCCGGACCTGATGCCGTCGGACATCACCGGCACGGACATCATCCAGGAGGATGCCGTCACCGGCCGCAGACAGATGGTCTTCGCGCCGGGCCCCATCTTCAGCAACATCGTCCTCGCCGACGAGATCAACCGGACCCCGCCCAAGACCCAGGCGGCGCTGCTGGAGGCGATGCAGGAACACCGGGTGACGATCCAGGGCCGGACGTACACGCTCGAAGAGCCCTTCTTCGTTTTCGCCACACAGAACCCGATCGAGCTGGAGGGAACCTATCCTCTCCCCGAGGCGCAGCTCGACCGCTTCATGTTCATGATCATCATCGAGCACCTTCCGGAAGCGGATGAGCTCGACGTCGTGCGGTCGACCACCTCGGTGCGGAATCTGAGCTTCAACCATGTGGTGTCGGGTGAGGACATCATCGCGTTCCAGCGACTGGTGCGGAAAGTCCCGGTGTCGGACCCGGTGCTCCGCTACGCGGTCTCGCTGGTTCGGGCGACGCGTCCATCCGCGAATGGCACGTCGCCGAGCTTCATCCGGGAGTGGGTGTCGTACGGTGCATCTGTGCGGGCGGCGCAGTTCCTGACCCTGGGTGCCAAGGCGCGGGCCCTCATGGATGGCCGCGCGCATGTGGACTTCGAAGATGTGAAGGCGCTGGCGCACCCGATTCTGCGTCATCGCATCCTCACCAACTTCCATGCGGAGTCGGAGCGGGTCACGACCGACCAGATCATCGACCAGCTTCTCGAGGCGGTTCCGCTCCCGAAGTCGGGGATGACGTGAGGAGCACCCGATGCCTGTGACGATGGCGGAGTCCGGACAGGGGCTCGGGCGCTTTCTCGATCCGAAAGTCCTGGCGCGGATCGATAATCTGGAGCTGCTCTCCCGCACCGTGGTGGGCGGCTTCATCAACGGTCTGCATCGCTCTCCCTCGCTGGGACTGTCGCTCGACTTCGCCGAGCACAGGCAGTACATGCCGGGCGATGACATCCGGCGCATCGACTGGCGGCTGTACGCCCGCACCGACCGCTATTACGTGAAGGAGTTCGAGGCGGATACGAACGCGAACTTCGTGGTCGTCCTCGACGTGTCGAGCTCGATGGCGTACTCGGGTGCAGGCATCCCGAAGATGGATTATGCGCGATATCTGGCGGCGTGCCTGACCTACTTCGCGAAGCAGCAGCGGGACCGGGTCGGGCTGGTGACGTTCGACACGGACGTCGTCGACTATGTACCCCCCTCCGCGAAGCATCTGGAGGTGATCCTCCACACGCTGAACCGGATCGACACGGGCAAGGGTCGGCAGGGCACACTTGGGATGCCACTGAACCGCGCCACCGAACGGCTGCGGCGGAAGGGTATGGTCGTTCTGATCTCCGACTTCTACGAGGATCCCGGCAGCGTGCTCGATGCGGTGAAACCCCTCCGGGCGCGCGGGCATGACCTGATGGTGTTCCATCTACTCGACCCGAACGAGGTCGACTTCCCTTTCGAGGATGCGGCCCAGTTCGAGGATCTGGAGAGCGGCGATATGGTGCCCATCAACCCGAGGGCTGTGCGGGAGCAGTACCGGCAGGCCGTGCAGCAGCACCTGAGTGAACTGGCGCGGCTCTTCCGCGAGAACCAGATCGATTACGCGCACTACACGACGACGCAGCCTCTCGATTTCGCGCTCTTCAACTTCCTCTCCGCCCGTGAGCGGATGAGCAGGGTTCGCTGATGTCACTGAGTCTCCTCGTTCCGGCGTTCCTGGCGGGCCTGGTTGCCCTCGGAATCCCCATCTACATCCACCTGTCGCGGAGGCAGGCGCGTGAGCCGGTACAGTTCCCGTCGCTCATGTTCCTGAAGAACATCCCGCAGGAGACCGAGGAGCGGCGGCAGATCCATCGCTGGCCGCTGCTGCTGCTGAGGTGCCTTGCGATTCTCCTGCTGGTTCTTGCCTTTGCGCGCCCCTTCCTGGACCGCGACGAGGCGCAGGCGAGCGTCCCGACCACCGGGGCGCGGGAGGTGGTGGTGCTGGTCGATCGCTCGTACAGCATGGGCGTCGGAGACCGGTGGGAGCAGGCCATCGAAGCTGGCGTGAACGCGATTGACGCGATGACATCCGGGGACCGGGGAACGCTCATCTTCTTCGATTCCGGGGCAGAGGCGACCACCGAGTCGACCCTCGACCGCAGCGTTCTCCGGGGCGCGCTCACGTCGTCAGAGCCGGGGGCCGGCACGACCCGCTATGCTCCCGGCCTGCGCTACGCGGCCCGGCTTCTTTCCGCGTCTCCCCTTCCCCGCCACGAGCTGATCATCATCTCGGACTTTCAGGCGGCCGGCTGGGAAAGCGATGCGGGAGAAACCTCCTCGATCCGGCTGCCGGCGGGCACAGTCGTGACGCCGATCTCCGTCGCGGATGTCGCCACCGAGTACAACATCACCGTCAGCGACGCGCAGATCGAGCGGGAGACGGTCGCTGATCGGGAGCGGGCGAACATCACCGCGCGGCTGACCAGCACCGGAGCGCCTCCGGGCACGGTGCCGGTCTCGCTCGAGGTCGACGGGCGGACGGTGGAAACGGCCACGGCTGCGTTCGGTGAAACGAACAGCAGCTCCGTGACCTTCAGCCCCCTCACTCTCCCGCTCTCGGGCGCGACGCGGGGCACCATCACCATCGGCGCCGACGGGCTTGATGCGGATAATCAGCTGAACTTCGTGCTCTCCTCCGATCAGCGGATGGGGGTGCTCATCGTGGAAGGTGGGGCGGCGGGCGACGGCTCCAGCTACTACCTCGACCGCGCACTGGCGAACAGCGAGGAACCCGGCTTCCGCACCGAAGTCCGACGACCCGACCAGCTCGCCAACTTCGATTTCTCCAGCTACCCGGTGGTCATCCTGCACCAGACGGGGATCCCGCCGGGGGATGCCGGCGATCGGCTTCGGCGACACGCCGAGCAGGGAGGCGGTGTGATCATGCTGCTGGGGGACAACCCCGTCGGTCAGTGGACGGATGTGCTCCCCTCCGTTAGCGCGGCGCGGACGAATCAGTCCGGTACGACGATCGGCTTCATCGACACGGGACATCCGGTTTTTGAAGTGTTCGCCGGAGCGCGGTCGGGCGACTTCAGCTCGACGCGCATCTACCGGTATCGCCCGCTCCCGGCAGGCTCCTTCCCCCGGGTGCTGGCCCGGTATGGGGACGGGTCCACAGCTCTGGCGGAGCGGCCGGTCGGAGCTGGCCGGCTTCTCGTCTGGACCTCGACCTTCGAGCGGGGTTGGAACGATCTCGCGGTTCAGCCCGTCTTCCTGCCCTTCCTTCATCAGCTCGTGAAGTATGCCGCCGGCTACGAGGCGCCGAAGAGTTGGATGACGATCGGGCAGCCCTTCGATGCCGCGTCGCTCGGACCGGCCGCGGATGCTTTCGACGTCGCGCTGACCCCATCCGGCGAACGGGTCGACCTCGGCGAGGAGGCCCGGATCCAGTTCGATCAGCCGGGGTTCTATGAGTTGAGGAGCTCCCGCGATGACGATGTGATGGTTCTCGCTGTGAACGTCGATCCGCTCGAGGCGGAGCTGACCGGCTTCGACCCCGGGGAACTGCGTAGTGCGCTCCTTGCGGGGAGTGCGAACAGCGCCCCCGTTGATCGGGATGCCACGCTGACCCTGGCGGAGCGGGAGCGTCAGCAGAATGGCTGGTGGTATCTCGTCATCGTCGTCTTCCTGCTTCTGGTGGCGGAGACCCTTCTGTCGAATCGGTATGGGGCCCGTGGGGGCGGTGGTGGCTTTGCGCTGCCGCGCCTGAGGCGACAGACGAAGTAGCAGGCCCGCAGTCGGGAAGGAACGAACCGGCGGAGCAGTACGGGCCTCGTGGCTTTCACGACCCGGTCATTTGAACGAATGCGCGAGGGGGTCCAGATGGAGCGTTGGACGACCGATTCGAAGGAGTTCAGGGAGCTGGTCGAGGTTGTGGGCAAGGTCCGCCAGCGTTGGCGGACGAAGCTCGCGATGCGCGGCCTGGCGGTCGCCGCGATCATCTTCGTACTCGCCTTCTTCGGATCGATCTACGCGATCGGCGAATATCACTTCGCCCCGGTCGCGATCCTCACCGCGCGCATCACACTGGCGGTCCTCTTCGTCGGGCTGATGATCGGGCTTGTCCTCCTCCCGCTCTGGAAAAGAGTCTCGGACGACCAGGTTGCGCTGTATCTCGAGGAGAAGGAGCCGTCGCTCCGCTCCGTCCTGATCAGCTCGCTGGACGCCGGTCGCGCCACCGACGGCGTCTCCCCCGCGCTCGCGCGCCGGACGATCGAGACGGCCGTTGCACGCGTCCGATCGATCGAAGCCGGGAAGAAGGTCGAACGGAAGAGCCTGAGCCGGTCGGGGGCAACCGTCCTCGCCGCCGCCCTCGCCGCCCTTCTGGTCTTCGCCCTCTCACCGGATCTGATGAAGGAGAGCGCGCGTGCTCTCTTCATGGGGCTTCGCTCGGCAGAGGCGGCGGGTGCGATGCGGGTCAGCATTCAGCCCGGCGATGCCTCGATCCCGAGGGGTGCGGACCTCCCGATCTCGGCAGAGCTGGTCGGATTCGCCGCGCAGGAAGCCGTTCTTTATGTCAGGCTCGAAGGCGACACCGAGTACGAGCGGATGCCGATGATCCCTCGCGAGGACAGATCGGGGTTCGAACTGCGCCTCTTCAATCTTGCTACGCCGGCGGAATATTACGTCGAAGCGCAGGGTATCCAGTCACCCGTCTACGCGGTGGAAGTACTCGACCTCCCCTATGTGGACCGCCTCGAGATGGAGCTCATCTTCCCGGAATACACCGGGATGGAGCCTCAGCTCTACGAAGATGGCGGCGATGTCTACGCACCGGAGGGAACCCGGGTGCGCATCAGGGCTGTCCCCACGATGCCCATCACGGGAGGGCGGATCACGCTGAGCGAGGGCGGAGAGGTCGCGCTCTCCCTTCAGCCGGATGGTTCTCTGGGCGGTGAGTTCACCGTCGAGACGCCGGGGCTGTACCAGGTGGAGATGGAGGCGACCGGACGGCGGCGGTCGGCGGCATCGCCCGAGTACCTGATCGAGATCATGGACGATGCTGCGCCGCGTGTCGTCTTCGACAAGCCCGGCCGTGACATCAAGGTCACGCTGACCGATGAAGTCTATCTCGAGGCACATGCGACCGATGACTTCGGGGTGCAGAGTCTCGAACTCGTCTACTCGGTCAATGGCGGCGCGGAGCAGGTCGTTCCGCTCTACCAGGCGCGGCCGATGACGGAGGTCTCGGCGGGTCACACCTTCTATCTGGAGGAGCTCGACCTCCAGGCTGGCGATTTCATCGCGTATCACGCCCGGACGGTCGACGTCGGCCCCCTTCCCCGGAAGACGATCTCGAGCGACATGTACTTCGTCGAGGTGCGTCCGTTCGGCGTCGAGTACCGCCAGGGTGAGGCGCCGCCGGGAGGTGGAGGTGGTGGTGGCGGAGGTGGTGGCGGCGGGCAGAACGCATCCGGTGAGGAGCTCACGCAGCGGCAGAAGGAGCTGATCTCGGGCACCTTCAACGTGATCAGGGACCGCGAGACTTACTCCGACGTTGAGATGCGCCAGAATCTGGAGGCGCTGTCCACCGCGCAGGAGGCCCTGCGGCGGCAGGCGCTCACACTGGCGGAGCGCGTCGAGAATCGTGGCGCAGCGCGGGACACGGCATTTGATGTGATCGCCCGTGAGCTGCCTCTGGCGGCTGAAGCGATGCGGGATGCGGCGGGTCAGCTCGTCCGCGGATCTCCGGACGACGCGCTTCCCCACGAGCATCGGGCGCTGCTGCATCTTCAGCGCGCCGAGGCGGCCTTCCGCGAGGTCGAGGTCAGACTGGGGCAGCAGGGTGGCGGTGGAGGTGGTGGCGGCGGCGGGCAGAGTCCGTCGGCCGAAGACCTTGCTGACATCTTCGGTCTCGAACTGGACCAGCTGAGGAATCAGTACGAGACGCTCCAGCAGGGCCAGCGCGAGCAGGCGGCATCGGAGGTCGAACAGACGCTGGACCGCGTGAAGGAACTCGCCGAGCGGCTGCAGCGGCAGGAAGAGCAGCTCCGTAGCGCAATGGGCAGCCAGGTTCGGTCAGACGGGTCGGGCGCCGCGCAGCGACAGCTCGCCGAGGAGACGCTGGAGGAAGCGCGTCGCCTGGAGCAGCTCTCGCGGGAGCAGTCGAGGCCGGATCTCGCCGAATCGGCTCGTCAGCTCCGTGAAGCTGCCGCCGCGATGCAGCGCGCTGCCGCGAATGCCCGGAGCGGGAACACCGGCGCCACGCAGGAGGCCCGGGAGCGCCTCGAGGAGGCACGACGAAGGCTGGAGCGCAACCAGGCGCAGGGGACGCAGAACGAGGCCGCCGACGCTGCCAACCGTGCACGACGGCTTGCAGAGGAGCAGCGGCAGATCGCCCGGGACATGCAGAACCTCCCCAACGCGACGAACCGCGCGGCGGAACAGCGGAGACTCTCCGAGCAGAAGGATGAGCAGATGCGCGAGGTGGCAGACCTCCAGGCCGATCTCGACCGCCTCGCCACGCAGGCCCGTTCGGAGCAGCCTGATGCGGCCCGCCGTCTGCGGGAAGCGGCGCAGTCCATCCGCGACAACGATCTTGCAGAGACGATCCGCCTTTCCCGAATGGGGACATCGCCGAATATCGACCCTGCAATCAGCCGGGCGATGGAGCAGGAGATCCAGCTGAGCCTCGACGAGTTGGAAGAGCGCGCAAGAGAGGCGGCGAATTCGGTCACCGATGGCGCGCGGCCTGGGGAAGAAAGCCTCGACAGAGCTCGCAGCCTCGTCCGTGGCGTCGAATCGATGCAGGAGCGGATGCAGGGCCAGCTGGGTCAGCAGGGCCAGCAGGGCCAGCAGGGTCAGCAGGGTCAGCAGGGCCAGCAGGGCCAGCAGGGCCAGCAGGGCCAGCAGGGCCAGCAGGGCC
>CAYRLB010000050.1:0-18083 GCA_964424945.1 uncultured Gemmatimonas sp. | reverse complement strand
ACTGGCCGAGCGGCTGCCGCTTCCATGCGCGCTGCCCCTACGGCTGGGAGAAGACCGAGAAGGAAGAACCGCCCCTCTTCGAGCTTGGCCCCGGCCGCAGGAACAAATGCTGGCTGGTGAAATATCCCGAGCGGCGCGAGGAGATCCGTCGGACGACGGGGGGCTTCACTGCGGAGGGCGCCCTCACAGGGACGGGCGCCGCGACGCCGATGGCGGGTGAACCGGGGCCCGAGGCGGCGGCAGGCGGTATGGTGGGCCCGGATGCGCCGGCGGGCAGCGGCGGAACCGGCGCAGGTACGGCCGGGGGTGGCCCGGAGGTCGTCGCGTGACCGCATCATCCCCCGAAGGCCGCAATCCCGCCGCGGGCAGTGCCCCCGGTGACGGCAACCTGAAGGATATCGACCGGGCCCGCGATCCGCGCGAGGCGCAGCCGCTCCCCCCCGCGCGCGGCAACAGTGACCTGCGCGGTCAGACGCCCGACGACATGGAGCCGCCGGCCGACGCCCTTCTCGTGGTCCGCAAGCTCAAGAAGTATTTCCCCATCAAGAAAGGGTTCTTCGGGCGGCACGTCGGCGATGTGAAGGCAGTCGACGGGCTCTCCTTCTTCATGCGACGGGGCGAAACGGTCGGGCTCGTCGGCGAGTCCGGGTGCGGCAAGACGACGGCGGGCCGGACGATCCTCCGGATGGAGGAGCCGACGGAGGGAAAGGTGACCTTCCAGGGGGTCGATGTCTTCTCGGTCGACCGCGATGAGCTCCGCAAGCTGCGGCGGCAGGCTCAGTACGTCTTCCAGGATCCCTTCTCCTCGCTGAACCCCCGGATGACTGTCGGCGATACCATCCGGGAGGTGCTGCAGATCCACAAACTCGCCGAAGGGGCCGCGGCCGATAAGCGGGTCGGGGAGCTGCTCGAGGTGGTGGGGCTGCGGGCGGAGCATGCGGAACGCTATCCGCACGAATTCTCCGGCGGCCAGCGGCAGCGGATCGGGATCGCGCGCGCCCTCGCGGTCGAGCCGGCGCTGATCATCTGCGACGAGCCGGTCTCCGCCCTCGATGTATCGGTGCAGGCGCAGGTCATCAACCTGCTTCAGGATCTGCAGGACGAGTTCGGCCTGACCTATCTCTTCATCGCGCACGACCTTTCAGTCGTGGAGCACATCAGCGATCGGGTCGCGGTGATGTATCTCGGGCGGATCGTGGAGATTGCGAAGTCGGAGGCGCTGTACCGCAATCCGCTGATGCCCTACACTCAGGCGCTGCTTTCAGCGGTACCCGTTGCCGAGCCAGGCCGGAAGAGGGAGCGCATCATGCTCCGCGGCGACGTCCCATCGCCCGCGAACCCGCCGAGCGGCTGTCCCTTCCATCCGCGCTGTCATCATCCGTTGAAGGATGCGGATTGCGCGAACATCGTCCCGCCCCTCGCGGACAAGGGGGGTGGTCACTTCGTGGCATGCCACAAGGTGCCGCTCGGGGCGGGGGAGTAGAGGCCTCGGGGCGCGCCGGAGGGCGCCGACCTACCCATCGATCCGCTCCGCCCTGTAGAGCACTCCCTGCTCGACATCCATCTCGTCGCGCTCCGTCACGAGCAGGAAGTCGCCAGTCCAGTCCAGGAGCTTCGCGCCGGCCGGCAAGGGCAGCCAGCCGACGGGTTTTCCGTCTGAATCCAGGGCGAACCACCTCCCATTCTCTCCAACGTCAGGCTCCTGCAGCAGCACGCCCGCGCCGGAGACGAGAGTTCCCGAGACGAAGGATCCCTGCTCAGGCTTCCCCATCTGCTGAACGGAAATACGGATCTCCCGTCGCCGATCATCCGTTCGCGCCGACGCGAGCACCATCTCGAGATATGCGGCCATCACCGAATCGACATCGACCGGTGGGCGCGGGATACGGACGATCTCGAGAAGACGGCCTTCGTCGCTCCAACGTTCATAACCGAAGAAGGTGCCGTCGCTGACGATCAGGTCGTCGCCGAGGAAGCCGATCTGTGTAGAGCGCCCGGCCGGGTGAGGTCCGCTCCCATGCTCGTCGCCCGATCGCTCGGAGCCGATCCGCTGGCCATAATCGGCGATCTCCACACCGTCGGCATCCAGCAGTCGCAGCCGCGCGCCAGCGGTGTGGAAGCCGATCCGGTGCGCCTCCGCATTCCAGTTCAGAACCGCACTCGCGCCATCCGGGCGGCAGGCGAGGTTGTACGGCCCGGCGTTGTCCTCCATGAGGATCGCCCTCGTATCGATCAGATCGCCATCAACGGAGTAGTGGTTCATCGTCCAATCGAAATCGAAGACAGTGAACCCGTTCTCGACACATCGCGAGGCGCCGCGGATGTACTGGTATTCGCCTGGCCCTGACCCGCCGCGACTACTTCCGCGCACATAGCTGCCATCGTCCGCGAACCAGCGGACCTGCGAACTCCCACGGTCGGCGATGACGATCGAGCCGTCCTGCAGAATCAGCCCACCCGCGATTCCGTTGAAGTGCAGCTCCGGCTCCCCCTCAGCGGTTCCGATACGGGCGAGCTCGGTAAGCTGCAGCGGGGCGTCGCGCATCGTCACCAACGGGTGCTCCGAAATCCGGACCCCGGCGCTGTCCCGCACGATGACCTCCGTCCCCGGAGCGTCCGCTCTCTCGCTGCCGCAGCCGGCGACCGTGAAGCCGAGCGCCAGCCCCACCAGTGCAGATACGGCTGATCGGTTCAGCATCGTCCTCTTCATTTACAGGTAGCAATCAGTTCGGGGAGCTCGCGAGCGTCGCGAGGTAGGCATGGACGCCCAGTAGCTCCTCGTCGGTCGCATGAGCTGTCATCGTCCATGGCATGAACTCGGGATTCAGCACCCTGTTGCCCGGTGACATCCCGGTCCGCATCGTGGTGATGAACTGATCGGTCGACCATCGTCCGACCGCCGTCAGGTCCGGCGCGAAGGGCGACGCGGGGTTGTGCGGCTGCATCCCCTTCAGATCTTCACCATGGCAGTATGCGCAGATCGTCGCGGCGTAGTATTCGCCGAATTCGGTGGTAGCGCTGGCAGGTACGGATTCGCGGCGTGCCGGCGATGTATCGACCTCGAGTGCAGCATTGTAGGCGAAGGCGGAAAGAAGCCTTCCTAGCGGGCGGAACTCCGTCTCCGGCAGCTCGTTATCGACGGGCGGGAGCTGCACCAGGTAGCTGATGAGATGGGCCGCGTCCTCGTCGCCGAGGTCGTGGAACGCCGCTGAAGGCATCACCTGCAGTGCCTTCCCGTCAGCGCCGACACCGTGGCGGATCGCCCGATCCAACAGCTCGGGGGTATACAGATCGCCGACACCGCCCGCCCCGCGCGTCAGATTCGACGCTACGATCCTGAAGGGAGGATCATCCGCGAAAACCCTCCCGCTGAAGTCCGGTGTATGGCAGTCGACGCAGCCATAGATCTTCGCCAGGTGTTCGCCATGGGCGATTCCTGCCGAATCAGTCACGAGCTGGAGCGCCGCGGTCTCGACGTTGTATATGCGGTTGACGCGTGACGAGCCGACCAAGAAGAGCACGGTCCCGGTAACGACTGCGAGACCTGCGACGATTCCGAGGGCGATTCCGACGAGTCGAAATACACGTTTCATGGGAGTGGGTCGGACGAAGAGTGGGAAGGTGGACTGCTCGACCCGCGGGGGGAAGGCGAACGTCGGTACCGCAGCGTTGAGGAAACGGGGTATCGACCTTCGGATTCTGGACCGGAAGGTGTACGCCAGAGTAGGATTGCAGGGGCGCAGCGTCAAGAGATTTGTTCGGGCCGGCTGCACCATGCGCAGGACACGCCGGGCGACCCGCGGTCCGGACGCCGGACGGGCCTGAATCCTGCCCCTGTGCTGGAGAGCTAACTCCAACTGTTTGAAGATGATGCCTCGCAGAACCACCTTCGTCCTTCTCGGAATCGTCGCCACCGCCCTGGCGCTGGTCCTCGCTTCGGTGCTCACCGATCGCGGCGGGATGCGCGCGTCGCATGTTGCGACGGACCGGGTGGAGATTGCCGGCGACACTGTTCCGGTGGGGGCCGTGCCCGTCGATATCGCCGAGCTTCTCCGGGAAGGTCGGGCGTGGCGCGCGGCACGATCGCTACGCTCCTACCTCGCGAACAATGATGACGCCACGGACGAGGCGAAGCTGCTCGCGGCACGGGCGGAGGCGGAGTCGGGCTCATGGCGGCGGGCGAGGCAGCGGCTCGAAGGCGAACCCTGGCTCGACCGCGTCTGGAATGGCGAGGGGTGGTACTGGCTTGCGCGCGCCCAGGAGGAGACGGACGCGGATCGGGAGGCGCTCGCATCCTACGACCGCTATCTCGGGCTGCAGGGCGATGCCGTAAGCAACCGTCATTCAGTGGCCGAGCTCCGGCGCGGCCTCGTTCTGCTCCGGCTGGGCCGCACCGCCGACGGCCTTGCCGCACTCCGCGATGTCCAGGATGGCGCGCCGGAACTCGGTGCATGGGTGGCGGTCCTTTCCGCGGAGTCGGCAGCGCTGGCAGGCGACACCGCCACGGCGTCCGCGGCGGTGTCGGGCGCTCCGGCGGGTACCATCATGCGACACCGGGCGCGGCTTGCGAGCATCGCGGCGAAAGAGAAGGCAGGTGACGCGCGCGGCGCGATGGCGCTGGCGATCGCCTATCGGGAGGAGGGTGGCCCGGCAAGCGAAAGGGCGACCTTCGCGAAGGAGGCCGGTCGGATCGCCCACGCGATCGGCGACGAAGCGACGGCCCGACGGGAGCTCGCCGCAGCGATGAGCATCTCGCCGGGCACCGCAGCCGGACGCGATGCGGCGAATCTCACGCTGCGGCTCCCGAATCTGACGGCGGAGGAGCAGCTGACGATTGCCCTCATCCAGGAGCGGCACGGCAATAATCAGCGGGCGATCGACGGATTCCGTGCCTGGCTCGCCGCCGCACCGGCGTCGGCATCGAACCGCAACGACATCCGGCTGCGGCTCGGGCGCGCGCTCTTCAACGCGGGCAACTTCGCTGAAGCCGAGACCCAGCTTCGACCCCTTCATGATGCTTCCGCCGCCATCGCGCGTGAGGCGATGCTGCTCACAGGCCGCTCGGAATACCGACGGAACGCCCGCACTGCCGCCTTCCGCACCTTCGAGACGCTCGCCAGCCGCTTTCCCGGTTCCGGCGAGGGCTCGGAAGGCCTCTTCCTCGTCGCCGATCTCAGCCACGACGACCGGGAGATGACGACCGCCCGCCGCGTCTATCGGGAGGTCGCCGACAACTTCCGGGGTACCGACAGGGCCGGCCTGTCCATGATGCGGCTCGGCGGGATTCACTTCGACGAGGAGGAATACGCCCGTGCCGCAGCAGTCTGGGAGGAGTACCGATCGACCTACCCATCCGGTGAGCGCTGGCTCGAGTCGACCTACTGGGCGGGCCGCGCACATGAGGCGATGGGCGAGGATACGCGGGCGAATGCTCTGTACGAGGCGGTGATTCAGAGGGATCCGCTCTCCTACTACTCGCTTCTCGCCGCGGATCGCCTCGATCGCGCCTACTGGCCGATCCCGATGGCCGCCGCGCCCCCCGCCGATCCGGCCGCGGAAAGCCGCGTCGCGGAGTGGATGGAGACGATCGATATGCTGCGGGAGGCGGGGCTGCACGCCGAAGCCGACGCGGAGGCGCAGCGCATTCAGGAGGGGGCGCCCGCCGACCGGGCTCTCCTGTACTCGCTCGGCGAAGCACTCAACGAACGCGGCTACGCGATCCGCGGCATCCGGATCGGTCAGCGCCTCGAGCAGATGGAGGGTCGGCTCAATCCCCGGCTGATGAGGATCCTCTATCCCTTCCCCTACCGTGACCTCATTGTCGCGGAAGCTCGGGAGGCGGGGCTCGATCCCTTCGTCGTCGCCGGTCTCACCCGTCAGGAGTCGCTGTTCACTCAGCGGATCAGCTCGCCGGTGGGGGCGCGGGGTCTGATGCAGATCATGCCGGAGACGGGCGCGGCGCTCGCCCGTGGCGCGAACATCGAGGAGTGGGATGCGGAGCTGCTCTTCAACCCGGAGATCAATGTGCACCTCGGCGTAGCCTATCTCGCTGAGCAGATGGACGTTTATGACGAGTCGCTGCCCTCGGTCTTCTCTGCGTATAACGCCGGGCCGCACCGCATCAATGTCTGGAAGAACTTCCCGGAGTACGACGATGAGGAGCTTTTCACGGAGCGCATCCCCTACCGTGAAACGCGCGACTATGTGAAGATCCTCTCCCGCAACATCGCGATCTACCGGGGGCTGTACGGTGACGCGGGTGATGCAACAGCGGGGCGCTGAGCCCGACAGGGGTGCCCCGCTCGACCCGCCTCCGCCTTCGAGGGCCGTGAAAAGTCCCCGCCCGGCCCCGCCGGAAGGGTCCTCAGAATCGGTAGCTCCCGCGGCTTCGGACGGGCTGACCTTTCGCGCCGAGGGCTACCGGAAGGTCATCCACCTGGCCAGCGCGGTCCTCCCGGCGCTGGTCTGGGTCCTTCCTCGTCCGGCGGCGATCGCCCTGCTCGGCGTGATCGCCGCGACAGCGCTTCTCATCGAGTGCGCGCGCCGCTTCATCCCTGCCGTCCGCGAGCGTTTCCTTCGGCTGACGGGGAGCCTTCTTCGATCGCGTGAGCTGACCGGCCTATCGGGCGCGACGTGGATGGCCATCGCCTACTTAATCGCCGTTGTCATCTTCCCCCGGCCGGTCGCTGTCGCTGCGATGCTGTTCAACGTGTTCGGCGACGGTCTCGCGGCCCTGGTCGGAAAGCGTTGGGGTCGTCATCGTGTGCCGGGCGGCAAGAGTCTTGAAGGGGCCGCGGCGGGCTTTTCCGCGAATCTGGTCGTCGGGTTGACGATCCCGGGCATCTCGGCTCCGGCAGCCCTCATCGGAGGGGCGGGTGCCGCCCTTCTGGAGCTGCTTCCGATCCCCATCAATGACAATCTCGTGGTGACGATTGGCGGGGGAGCGCTTGTCTGGATCGCGATGGGCGGTTAGCTGAATGCACCTGGCCACGCCTTTGCCTTTTCGGGCCGGCGACGGGGCGCGGACACCGACCGACCGTTGACCGCCGACGACTCGGCGGGGTAGCTTGCTGATCCTTACGGTAACCTAAGCAACGTCGAGTCTTATCCTTGGCAGATATCGCGATAGACCTGGGCACGGCGAACACCCTGATCATGGTTCGCGGCGAAGGCATCGTCCTGAATGAGCCTTCCGTGGTCGCCCTCGACAGGGCGAGCCGTCGGGTTCATGCAATCGGGCTCGATGCCAAGCGGATGCTCGGTCGGACCCCCGAAGGAATCGTCGCCATACGGCCGCTGCGCGACGGCGTGATCGCCGATGTCGACATGGCGGAGCTCATGCTCCGACACTTCATCCAGGCTGTGCTCCCGAAGGGGCTCTTCAGAGCGAAGCCGACGGTGGTGGTCGGCGTCCCTTCCGGCATCACCGAGATCGAGCGGCGCGCAGTCCGGGCGGCGACCTCGGCCGCGGGTGCGAAGCAGGTCTACCTGATCTCCGAGCCGATGGCCGCTGCGATCGGCGTTGGACTTCCCGTGACGACCCCGCGCGGCAACATGGTGGTCAACATCGGCGGCGGGACGACGGAGATCGGAGTTATCGCACTCTCCGGCATCGTCGCTGACGCTTCGATCCGCGTCGGCGGAAATGAACTCGACGAGGCGATCGTGGCCTTCGTCCGCAAGAACTTCAATCTGCTGATCGGCGACTCGACGGCCGAGCTGATCAAGATCCAGATCGGAAGCGCTTCCCCGAACGACGGGGACCGCGCGATGGATGTGAAGGGCCGCGACCTCGTCAGCGGGATCCCGAAGACGGTGAGCATCAGCTCGCACGACGTCCGCGACTCGCTGCAGGAGCCGATTCAGGCCGTCGTGGAGGCGGTGCACCGGGCGCTCGAGGTAACGCCCCCCGAGCTTGCATCGGACATCGTCGACGAAGGGATCGTCATGACGGGGGGCGGCGCACAGCTTCGCGGCCTCGACTGGCTCATCCATCAGGAGACGGGGCTGCCGATCCACATCGACGAGGATCCGCTGACTTCCGTCGTGCGCGGCGCAGGTATGGTGCTGGAGGATTGGGGGCTCTACCAGGGGGTCGTCACGACATAGGGCGGGCGGGGGAGAGATATACACCGTCCTCCCGTACCTCCACCGGATAGATTGAGATCCCCTCTTCCGACGGGCCTGCCACAACCCTCCCGTTCGTGACATCGAACTGGGAACCGTGCCAGGGGCAAGTCACCGTACCGCACGCCATCGTCCCGCCAGCCAGCGACCCGCCGCGATGCGGGCAGCGATCATCGAAAGCCGTCCATCCCTCGGCTGACCGCGCCAGAACGATTCGGTTCTTCCCCACATGGATGAGCTTCATCTGATCTGTCTCGAGCTCATCGATGGCGGCCACCCGGCTCCACGCCGTAGCTTCGTCGATCCGCGCTTCCCTCCACTTCCCGGCGTGCGCATAACGATGGTCGACGCCGATCTGGTTGCGGAAGCTCAGCGTTCCGCCCATCCAGCCGCCGACCCCGAGCAGTGCGGCACCCACCCCTTCGACGACGATGATGAAGAGGTCCGGCGCCACCCCCGGCCCTCCGCGGAGCACCCAGCTCAGGGAGAAGAGCGCCACGACTGTGACCATCGTTATCATGTGCTTCGTCGCCCGCTTCTTCGCCGAGCTGCGCGGCGGCACTGTGTGCCGGTAGTCGATCACCCCCGGGACCGCCGCAAGCAGGGCGGTGACGATACCGGCGATGCTCAGATACCAGGCAGCCAGCCACAGATCTTCATTGTCGAACAGCAGCCCGGCAGCGTCGGCCAGGAAGGCACCGAGGAGAAAGGCGATCGGGAAGGGGATGATCATCGGGTGGATCGGATGACCACGAAGATTCGCTTTGCTGCGCATTCCGGGCTCTCCCAGCTTGCTGGTTCCGCGTCTGCCCTGCGAAGTAGAACTCTCGATCCCCCCGAGGTGTAGATAGGGGACGGCGTACAGTTCGTGCGAGGATCGGGCCGAGGAGGATGGCATGCTCCCTGTCCGGTCTGGCGCGGCGTTCGCAACCGGCATCCTTTCGGCAGTTCAGGCGCCCGCGAACAAACTCCCACCGGAAGACGCAGCATGATCATCCGACGCGGTTCCGACCAGATTCCATCGTCCGAGATAACCCCCGAGAAGCTGTACCTCAATCGGAGGAAGTTCATCGGAGCGGGGTTCGCCCTGGCGGCTGGAAGCATCCCGACTGCAGCACTTCTCCGGGGCGACCGCTCGGACGGCTCCGAGGTGGCAGCACAGGACGAACTGACGCCGTACGAGGATGTAACGACCTACAACAATTTCTACGAGTTCGGGGTCGAAAAGGGCGACCCGGTGCGCTATTCGAAGAATTTCCGGAGCCGCCCCTGGCAGGTCCGCGTCGACGGGCTCTGTGACCGGCCGGGCTTCTTCGACCTCGACGAGCTTCTCCAGGGCCATACATCGACCGAACGCATCTATCGGATGCGCTGTGTCGAGGGCTGGTCGATGGTCATTCCGTGGAATGGGTTTCCCCTCTGGGATCTGCTTCGCCGCTTCGAGCCCACGGCTGGCGCGCGCTACGTTGCCTTCGAGACGCTGAACGACCCTCAACAGATGCCGAACCTGGACACCCCGGTTCTGGCGTGGCCCTATCGTGAAGGGCTCCGGCTCGACGAAGCCCGCCACCCCCTGGCGACGCTTGTGACGGGTGTGTATGGCCGGCCGCTGCCCGCACAGAATGGTGCGCCGGTTCGCCTGGTTGTGCCCTGGAAGTACGGCTTCAAGGGTATCAAGTCGATCGTGCGCATCACCTTCACGGAGAATCAGCCACCGACGAGCTGGAATGGTGCGCAGCCGCGGGAGTACGGTTTCTATGCGAACGTCAACCCTGAAGTCGACCACCCGCGGTGGAGCCAGGCCCGCGAGCGCCGGATCGGCGAGTTCCGCCCGCGCCCCACGCTGATGTTCAACGGGTACGCGGATCAGGTTGCGAGTCTGTACAGCGGGATGGATCTGCGGAGGTTCTATTGACGGTTGCAGGCCCCCCGACCGGCAGGCCCGCCGCGGCCGGTCGGTCCCGCCGCCTGCCGCTCGCCGCCATCACGACCCTCCTCGTCACGATCCCCTTCCTGCTCCTCCTGAGTGACATCGTACGGGGGACGCTCGGCGTGAACCCGGTGGAGGCAGGCATCCGCCGGACCGGTTGGTGGGCCCTCACGCTACTCGTCGCCACCCTCGCGGTGACTCCCGTTCGGCGGATCACAGGGTGGAACCGCATCATCGAAATCAGGAAGACGCTCGGCCTCGCATCGTTCGGGTATGCGTGCGTGCACCTGGTCGGCTATGTGGCGATCGATCAGTGGTTCGGATGGTCGTACATTCTGGACGACATCCTGGAGCGGCCCTTCATAACGGCGGGGTTCACCGCCTTTCTGCTGCTCCTGCCACTTGCGCTGACCTCGAGCCGCGCCGCGATCCGGCGGATGGGCGGGAAGCGGTGGCGGCAACTGCATCGGCTGATCTATCCTGCCGCGATTCTCGCCGTTCTGCACTACTTCTGGCTCGTGAAGGCGGATACTCGGCCGCCGCTGCTCTATGCGGGGATCGTCGGGGTGCTCCTTCTGCTTCGGGTCTACAATCCGTTCGCGAGGAAGAAGAAGGGGCGACCGGCGACGACGGTGCGGGGGCGGGTGACACCCGGTCTGTCGCCCGTGCACTGGCGTCCCTCCACCTCCGCAGCGGGTTCTGACGACGAACGAACCAGCCGACCCACGGAAAGCACATGAAAACACCCAGCCTGCTCCTGACACTCCTCGTGATGCTCGGCGCCTGCTCAAGCGCGGAGGAGCCCCGGGTACCCGATGCAGATGCCAATCCGGCCCCCGATCTCTCACAGACGCCTCTACCTGCCGGAGAAGCCGAGGCGATGGCGCGCCTCGCCGCCTCCCCGCGTCACGCCGAATGGATCAACATCAGCACCGGCCCGCAGGACAGCATCCGCGCGTGGATCGTCCATCCGGAACGGAGCGACAACGCCCCAGTCGTCCTTGTAGTTCATGAGATCTTCGGGTTGTCGCACTGGATGCGTGCCGTTGCGGATCAGCTCGCAGCAGATGGCTTCATCGCAATCGCACCCGACCTCCTCACAATGCGGAACATCCCCGCCGGCCCCGATGGTGCCCCCGACGCTGAGCGCGTTCGTGAGGAGATCGGCTCGCTCAACCGCGACGACATCCATCGTCAGCTCCTCGCGATCGCCGAATACGGGATGTCGCTCCCTTCGGCGCTGCCGACCTACGGCATCGTCGGCTTCTGCTGGGGTGGTACGGCGTCATTCGAGCACGCGCTGCGCTCGCCCTCGCTCGGCGCCTCGGTCGTCTACTATGGCTCCATGACCGATACCCTCTCGATGGCGGATGTGAACGCCCCGGTCCTGGGGTTGTACGGCGGGGAAGATGCTCGGGTCAACGCGACCGTCCCTGCGGCCGAGCGCTGGATGCAGAGCAACGGCAAGACCTTCGAACATGAAATCTATCCGGGCGCCGGGCATGGCTTCCTCCGGGCGCAGAATGGGCAGGACGGCGCCAACCTCTCCGCCAGCCAGGCGGCGTGGCCCCGCACGATAAGCTGGTTCCGCACACATCTGGAGAACTGATCGGCGGGCTATCGTGAAGGTGTCGAAGCGACCGCGCAGCAGCAGCGGTTCGGATCGGGCCGTGGTCTGATTCTGGCAATGTGCAGCGGATCCTAAGAGTCGGCTGAAGAACGACTTGGAGACCGTCGTAAACGGCCCTCGAGGAGGAGTCCGCCGTGAAGGAGCATTTTGCGGCGGACCTCAACGGCCCGCACCTCTGCCGCGACCATGGACAGCACCGAACGCTCGGTTTCGCTCTGGGAGGCGACGACTCACCCACTCCACTATCCGCCACTCGAGACAGACCTCACCGCGGACGTCTGCGTCATCGGCGGCGGGATCGCGGGTGTCACGACTGCCTATCTCCTCGCGCGGGAAGGGCGGAAGGTGGTGCTCCTCGAGCGGGCGGCCATCGGTGCGGGCGAAACGGGCCAGACGACGGCTCATCTCGCGAGCGAACAGGATGACTACTACGACGTCATCCACCGGATGCACGGCCACGATGGGGCCCGCACCGCCCGCGAGAGTCACCAGGCCGCCATCGAAATGATCGGGCGGATCATCGCGGAGGAGGGGATCGACTGCGACTTCCGCCGGACGGACGGCTATCTGATCGCCGCAGCCGAGCGGGACAGGGAATTTCTCGGCAAGGAAGCCGACGCCGCCGAGGAGGTCGGCTTCGCGGGGGTGGGGAGGCTGCCGCGCGTCCCGATCGACTTCTGGGATACGGGCCCGTGTGTTCGCTTCCCGGACCAGGCCCAGTTCCATCCGTTGAAGTATCTGCACGGCCTTGCTGCAGCGGCGACCCGCGCCGGCGTCACCATCCACACCGACACCGAGGTGTCAGAAGCGCCCGAAGATGGCGCACCGGTCACCATCCGCACGACCTCCGGCCATACAGTCACGGCCGGCGCGGCTGTGATGGCGACCAACTACCCGCTGACGAGTGCCCTTTCGGTCGTCACCAAGATCGCGTCCTACCGGACCTATGTGGTAGGCTTCGTCATACCGGCGGGCTCCGTCCCCCCGATCCTGATCTGGGACACGGACGAGCCCTACCACTATGTCCGTACGGCCGCCGGCCAGAAGCCGGGCGAAGAGATCCTGATCGTCGGCGGGGAGGATCACAAGACGGGGCAGGCGAACGATATGGACGCGCGCTTCGAAAGCCTCGTCGACTGGACCCGCGAACGCTTTCCGATGGCGAAGGAGGTCGCCTTCCGCTGGTCAGGCCAGGTCCAGGAGCCATCCGACCACATGGGGCTCATCGGCCTTCATCCCGGCGACGATCACATCTTCATGATCACCGGCGATTCGGGGCAGGGGATGACGCACGGTACGCTCGGGGCGATGATCCTGGCCGATCTCATCGCCGGTCGCGAAAACCCCTGGGCCTCCCTCTACTCGCCCTCCAGATCGGGGCTTGCCGCGCCCCTCGAGATGGCGCGCGAGAACCTCAACGTTGCCGCCCAGTTCAGGGATTACGTCACCCCCAGCGAGGTGCGCGACGTCGCCGACATCCCGGTGGGCGGAGGAGCGGTCATACGTCGGGGCAGCCGTCAGGTCGCCATCTATCGCGACGAAACCGGCGCCCTTCACGAGCGGCTGGCAGTCTGCACGCACATGGGGTGCGTCGTGCGGTGGAACAACTTCGAAAGAAGCTGGGACTGCCCCTGCCACGGATCCCGCTTCGCACCGACCGGCGAGGTCCTGACCGGACCTGCGCTGAAACCCCTGCCGGAGGTCGACGAATGACGGATCGCGCGCCCGAAGCCGTGCTCCTCGACCTCGATGGCACGCTCCTCTTCAGCAACGATGAGCATGCGCGGGCCTTCCTTCTCGCCGCAGGGGAGATCGGGCTCGATCCTCCTTCTTTCGAAGAGATACGAAAACTGATCGGGATGGGTGGGGACAAGCTCATCCCGCAGGCGTTCGGCTTCGAGGCGGACAGCGACCGCGGTAAGCAGCTCGACGAGCGGAAAGGCGTTATCTTCCGGGATCGGCTGGCACAGGATCTTCGCCCCACGCCGGGTGCCCGCTCACTGCTCGAGCGCTTCAGGGAAGATGGCCTCCGGCTCGTGGTTGCCACCTCTGCCGGAGGCGACGACCTCGAGTTGCTGCTCGACGCCGCCGGTGTCGCAGACCTCGTCGATGCCTGCACCTCGTCAGCGGATGTGGATGAGTCCAAGCCCGCCCCGGACATCGTCGAAGCGGCTGTCGAGAAGTCGATGACCTCCGCCGAACGGTGCATCATGATCGGCGACACGCCGTACGATGTCGAAGCGGCGCAGCGTGCGGGCGTACGGATAATCGGGGTTCGCACGGGTGGCTGGTCGGACGAGCATCTGGCGGGAGCGATCGCAGTGTACGATCATCCTGCCGCGATTCTCGAACGGTATCTGGAGAGCCCCTTCAGCGTCCATCGATGAAAGTGCCGGTGTGAACCCCTTGCAATGACTGTCAGCATCATCTGTCGCCTCGCGCTCTGTTGTGCCCGACCCGAAGCCGTTCGGTCGGTGGCTCTTCCCGCAGAACACGATCGGCCGGCCAGGGTGTCCGCCTCTCCCGAGCTGTCTTTCAGGTGAGTTCTGCATCATCCCCCGCATACGGCAATCGGGCGCGGCTCCTCGCGGAGGTCGGCCTTCTCTTTCTGGTCGTCATCTGGGGGCTCAACTTCGTCGTTGTGAAGTGGGCGCTGGACGCGTTCGAGCCGATGGGGTTCAACGCGCTACGCCATGTCATCGCGGCGATCTTCCTGGTCGTGGTTCTGGCGATACGCGGCGGGGTACTCATCCCGGCCCGCGAAGATCTCCCGAGGGTCGTCTTTCTCGGGGTCGCCGGCATCTTCCTCTACCAGATGATCTTCGTAGTCGGGCTGCAGCGGACGCAGGCCGGGAACGCCAGCCTGATGCTCGCCCTCGTGCCGCTCTTCATGCTGGCGGTGGAAGCCTTCCGGGGGGAGCGGAATCCGCGCGCCTGGCTCGGGGCGATGGTCTCCCTGGCCGGCGTGGGCCTCGTCAGCAGCTCATCCCTGAAGATGGAGGGAACCAGAATGCTGCTCGGCGACCTGCTGCTGATCGTCGGTGCGGGCGTATGGGCGGTTTACACCCTCGCTGCACAACCACTTCTCAAGAAGTATGGTCCGCTGCCGCCGACGGCCTGGTCGCTCTGCGTCGGCTCCTTCGGGTTGATGGTCATCGGTGCCCCCTCGATGCTGCGGCAGGATTGGACGATGGTCGGCGCGCCGGAGTGGGGAAGCATCATCTACTCGTCGATCCTGTCACTCGGCATCGCCTATCTCATCTGGTATCGCGGCGTCCAGGTTCTCGGCGCCCCCCGAACGGCGATCATCGCCAACCTTGCCCCGCTCGTCGCCCTCTCCGCGGGCGCGCTGATGCTCGGTGAGAGGCTGACGATCTGGTCGGCGCTGGGCGCCGCGATGGTCGTCGGCGGTGTCATCTACGTTCGCTCCGCACCGATTCCTCCGCCGGCGCCGAAGCCCGGCTGAACGCGCCGCACCCGCTGCCCGCCGCATTGTGCCGGGCCGCGCAATGCAGCAGCAGCGCGAAAGAACGGAGTGCTTCCGCCGCTCCGAACGCCATCCATCCACCCGCACAGGAGCGTTTTCTGATGCTCGTCGTAACAACCAACACTGTTGAGGGAAAGACTGTCAGCGAATATCTCGGGCTCGTCTCCGGAGAGGCGATCCTCGGCGCCAACATCTTCCGTGACTTCTTCGCCGGGATTCGCGACGTGGTTGGCGGCAGATCGGGGGCGTACGAGGTGGAGCTTCGCAAAGCGAAGCAGATCGCCATCCGGGAGATGGTCGAACAGGCGCGGGAGCGCGGCGGAAACGCGATTCTCGCCGTCGACCTCGATTATGAGACGATCGGCGGGGGCGGAGGTGGCAGTATGCTGATGGTCAGCGCGAGTGGCACGGCGGTAAAGCTGCTTGACTGACCTTCGTTCGGGAGGGCCGGACCCGGGCCTTTCCCCGGCTGAAGGAAACCGTCGGAAAGTCGTCACGCTTTTGTGCAGTCTGTTGCAGCTATAGATTCCGGCCGATCGCAGCACCAGCCTCGAGGCCCGCTTTGACCGAATGACCGAAGCTCCAGAGACGCCACGCCGCCCCCGGCTCTATCTCATCGATGGCTACGCGCTCATCTACCGGGCCTTCTTTGCGCTTATCTCCCGGCCGCTGATCACGTCGCGCGGGGAGAATACATCGGCTGCGTGGGGCACGACGAAGTTCCTCATCAAGATCCTCGAGGAGCATAAACCGGAGTATCTCGGTGTCGTCTTCGACGCGGGCAGCTCGGACCGGCATATCATCTATCCGGAGTACAAGGCGACCCGGGAGAAGATGCCGACGGAGCTGGAGGCCTCCCTGCCGCGTGTGCGGGAGATCATCGACGCGTTCAATGTGCCCATCGTAGAACTTCCGGGCTACGAGGCGGACGATGTGATCGGCACCCTTGCGACGAGAGCCGCCGAGGCCGGTCTGCAGGCGGTCATCGTGTCGGGTGACAAGGACTTCTACCAGCTCGTGCAGGAGCATATCTGCCTGCTGAACCCCGGCCGCGGAGGCCCGGCTGCGGTAGATGAGGAGTGGGTCGATCTCTCGAACGCCCACCAGCGCCTCGGCGTCCCGCCCCACCACGTCGCCGACTACCTGGGCCTGATCGGCGACAGCTCGGACAACGTGCCGGGGGTGAAGGGCATCGGCCCGAAGACGGCGATCCAGCTCATCGAACAGTTCGGGTCGATCGAGAACATCCTCGACCGGGCAGACGAGGTTACGGGCAAACGGGCTCGCGAATCGCTGCAACAGCTCGCAGATGACGCGCGGCTCTCCAAGAATCTCGTCACGATCCGGACCGACCTCGACGTTCCGCTCGACCTCGACCGCCTGAAGTGCGGGCCGGCCGATCGCGAGCGGCTGAAGGACATCTTCATCGCCCTCGAGTTCCACTCGCTCGTCCGCGACCATGCGGCCCCGGAGGAGAAGCCGGAGGAAAAGCGCGAGACGGACTATCGCGTGGTGTACGAAGCGGCGGAGCTTGCCACCCTGGTGGATGCGGCGCGCCGGCAGGGGTACTTCGCGCTCGATGTGGAGACGAGCAGCACCGACCCGCTCCGCGGCGAAATCGTGGGCATTGCTGTCGCGCTGAAGCCGGGGGAAGCCTTCTATCTTCCTCTCGGCCATGTGCCGGTCGATGGGGAGCTGCTCGAAGCCGCGGTCATCAGGAATCTCCCCGGGCTCGATGCCCCGGAGATGAAGCCCTTCCTCGACCTCCTGTCGGATCCGGAAGTCGGAAAGGTCGGCCAGGATCTGAAGTTCGACCTGCTCGCCCTTCGTCATGCCGGCGTCCCGTTGCGGGGGCTTGTTTTCGACACGATGATCGGGAGCTACCTCCTCGATCCCGGCCGTCGCGAACACGACCTCGCCGCCCTCGCCCTCCAGTTCCTCGACCAGCGCACGACGACGCTCGCGGAGCTTGTAGGGAAGGGGAAGAGCGAGATAAGGCTGGCGGAGGTCGCAATCGAAAGCTGCTCGGACTTCGCGTGCGAGGAGGTCGACGTCGCGCTGCGGCTGCGCGAGCTTTTCGCACCCGAACTGGAGCGCCTCCATCTGCAGCCGCTCTTCGAGAAGATCGAGATGCCGCTCCTCGAGGTTCTGGCCGAGATGGAGTGGACGGGCATCCGAATCGAGGGGGGCTTCTTCCGGCAGCTCGAGAACAGGCTTGCGGTGGAGCTGCGGGCGCTGGAATCGGAGATCCACAAGGAAGCCGGCCTCGAGTTCAATATCAACTCGAATCCGCAGCTCCGCGAGATCCTGTTCGAGCGCCTGAAGCTCCCCGTGCTGAAGCGCACGAAGACTGGCCCGTCAACCGATGCCTCCGTCCTCGAGGAGCTCGCCGCACAGGGCCATCGGCTGCCCGTCATTCTTCTGCAGTACCGGCAGCTCGACAAGCTCCAGTCGACCTACGTTTCGGCGCTCCCGAAGCTGGTGAACCCGAGGACGCAGCGGCTTCACACCTCCTTCAACCAGACCGTCGCCGCGACCGGCCGGCTCTCGTCGACGGAGCCGAATCTGCAGAACATTCCCATCCGGACGGAGATCGGCGCCGAGATCCGGCGCGGTTTCATCCCGGAAGAAGGGAATATCTTCATCTCGGCTGATTATTCGCAGATCGAGCTCCGGATCCTCGCGCACTATTCGGGCGATCCTGCATTTGTGGAGGCATTCCGGGCCGGCATCGATATTCACCGCCAGACCGCCGCGCTCATGTTCGGCGTCGAAGCGGATAGCGTCACGCGCCTGATGCGCGACCGTGCAAAGACGGTGAACTTTGCGGTCATCTACGGGATCGGTTCCTTTTCCCTCTCGCAGAAGCTGGGCGTGACGAACGCCGAGGGTAAGGAGTTCATCGACCG